>DASSGQ010000063.1:0-21028 GCA_035693385.1 Mycobacterium sp. | reverse complement strand
CTGCGGCGGTGCCGGCGACTCGCTGCTGGCCGCCGCGGTCGGCGCGGACGTGCAGGCGTATGTCACGGCCGATCTGCGGCACCATCCGGCCGACGAGCATCGCCGGGCCTCGCAGGTTGCCCTGATCGACGTGGCGCACTGGGCCAGCGAATTTCCCTGGTGCCAACAGGCGGCCGGCATACTGCGGTCGCACTTCGGAGCGGCGCTGCCCGTGCGGGTGTGCACCATCCGCACCGACCCTTGGAACTTGGGGCGTCCGGGCCACGACTACGGGAGGAATGAGTCATGAAAGCAGAAGTAGCGCAGCAGCTTTCGCTGCTCGAGTTGTCGAAGCTGGATGCCGAGCTGTCCCGTATCGCGCACCGCGCCAGCCATCTGCCGCAGCAACAGGCCTATGAGAGGACGCGGGCCGAATACAACGCCGCCACTGACCGACTGGGCGTGCTCCGAATCGCGCTGGAAGACGTGGACGCTCAGGTGTCGCGCTTCGAGTCGGAGATCGAGGCAGTGCGGCAGCGCGAAGACCGTGACCGGTCGATGCTCGACGCGGGCGCGACGGACGCCCGGCAGCTGTCAGATCTTCAGCACGAACTGGACACCCTGCTTCGCCGGCAGACCAGCCTGGAAGATTCCCTGCTGGAGGTGATGGAGCGCCGCGAGGAGATGCAGGCCCAACTCAATTCCGAACAGGGAGGCGTCGAGACGCTGCAGGCCGAGCTGGCCAGCGCCCAGCAGTCCCTGGACGCCGCCGTGGCCGAGATCGACCAGGCCCGTCAGGAACATTCATCGCGACGTGACTCGCTCAGCGCCACACTGGATCCCGCCTTGTCGGCCCTTTACGAGCGGCAACGCGCCGGGGGAGGGCCGGGTGCCGGGCCATTGCTCGGACATCGGTGCGGTGCCTGCCGCATCGAAATCGGTCGCGGCGATTTGTCCCGCATCTCGGCTGCGGCCGACGACGAATTGGTGCGATGCCCGGAATGTGGAGCAATCCTGTTGCGGGTCAAAGGTTTCCAGCAGTGAAAGTCGTCATCGAAGCCGACGGCGGGTCGCGCGGGAATCCAGGACCGGCGGGGTACGGCGCGGTGGTGCGCACCGCAGACCGTTCGGCCGTGCTGGCCGAGGCCAAGCAGGCCATCGGGCGCGCGACCAACAACGTCGCCGAATACCGGGGCCTGATAGCCGGTTTGGACGACGCCGTGCGGCTGGGTGCCACCGAGGCCGAGGTATTTCTGGATTCCAAGCTGGTGGTCGAACAGATGTCCGGGCGGTGGAAGGTCAAGCACCCCGACCTGATAGGGCTGCACGCCCAGGCGCGGACGCTGGCGTCGAGGTTCGACCGGATCAGTTACGCGTGGATTCCACGGGCCCGCAACTCGCATGCGGATCGGTTGGCCAATGAGGCGATGGACGCGGCCGCCGATGTCGCCGGCCCGGCGGAAAATTCCGCACCGCCGGTCGCCGAGCCAGCGAAATCCGTTGGGAAGCAAGCCGAGACGGGGCCCGGATGGACCGGCGCGCGCGGCACACCGACCAGGCTGCTGTTGCTGCGGCACGGACAGACCGAATTGTCGGCGCAGCGGCGTTATTCGGGGCGCGGCAACCCGGCGCTGACCGAGGTCGGCCGACAGCAGGCGGACGCCGCGGCGCGTTACGTGGCGCAACGCGGCGGAATCGCCGCGGTGCTCTCTTCGCCCCTGCAACGGGCCTATGACACCGCGGCTGCGGCCGCCAAGGCGCTGGGCCTGGACGTGTCCGTCGACGACGATTTGATCGAGACCGACTTCGGAGCCTGGGAGGGGCTGACGTTCGCCGAATCGGCCGAACGCGACCCGGAGCTGCATCGTCGCTGGTTACGCGACACCGGCACCACGCCACCGGGCGGTGAAAGCTTCGACGAGGTGCTGGACCGGGTGCTGAGGGTACGCGACCGGATCATCGCCGCACACCAAGGCGCGACGGTGCTGGTGGTGTCGCACGTGACGCCGATCAAGATGCTCCTGCGGCTGGCTTTGGACGCCGGGCCGGGGATCCTGTACCGGCTGCACCTTGACCTGGCGTCGTTGAGCATCGCCGAGTTCTACTCCGACGGGGCAACGTCGGTGCGACTGGTGAACCAAACGGGCTATCTTTAGCCTGTTGACGATGCACGCCGCTGGGGCGGCGTGCGGAGGAGGCGGGCGATCGTTTTAGCCTGTTGACGATGCACGCCGCTGGGGCGGCGTGCGGAGGAGGCGGGCGATCGGCTCCTGCTCAGCGACGACACGTGCCGGGAGGAGGCAATTGCGCCAGCCGCGTTTCGGCGAGCGATCGCGGCGGGTAGTGAGGTCAGGGGTTAAGGAGTCATTGATTGCAGCCGTCTCGACCACCTGGTGAGTCCGCAGGCGACGTGCCTGCGGACATCAGGGCGCAGGTGATGTCGGCAGTGCTCGACGAGTTGGCCCGCTGGGGTGTCGAGCGGTTCAGCGTCGAGGCAATGGCCGAGCGCCACCACCTCGACACGGCGATGATCTACCGCTACTGGGGCGATCGGCAACGTCTCATCGTCGATGCGGCCGTCGCCGATGTCGAGGGCTCGCGGGCGGCCGCGGACACCGGCTCGTTGCGCGGAGACCTCTTGGCGCTGGCTCGCGCCGTGACCGAACGGCTCAATACGGAGGTGGGTCGCACTCTGCTGCGGGCGGTGGTCATGGACCGTCCCGGGCATCACGACGAAGAAACCCGAACGATGTTCTGGGCGGCACGTTTCGACGTGGTGCGTGCGGTGGTGGATCGGGCCAGGCAGCGTGGCGAGTTGCGTGACGGCGTGAACACGCTGGCTGCTGTGCTGATTGTGTTGGCGCCGCTGAACATTCGTGCCCTTTACTCTGACGTCCCCGTCGACGACGACTATTGCTTGGCGATTGCCGACATGGCGTGGCATGCGCTCGCCCTTCACACAGACCTGCAATAGATCCGCAACAGCCAGCGAGAAGCGGGCAACGCGGTCACGCCGAGGCGAAATGCCCGTCAGTTCGAGAGAGTGATCGCCTGCTCGGGACAGTTCTGCTCGCCGATGACGGCCTGCGCTTCGCGCTCACCCGAGACGTCCTCCGTGAGCACGATGCAGTGGCCAGCCTCGTCGGCGTCGAAGACCGTTGGCGCCAACGTGTAGCAGCGTCCGTGACCGGTGCAGCGGTCGGCGTCGACGGAAACTCTGGTCACGGCGCGGCGAATATCAAGGGCAACGATTCCACCGACCGCAGCGCGGCGGTGTAGGTCAGCTCGGTGCCGGGCTTGATCTCGTAATCCGGTATGCGCCGGTGGAATTCGCGTAACGCCACTCGCAGCTCCATGCGGGCCAGGTGCGATCCAAGGCAGCGGTGCGGCCCTCCGCCGAACGCGCGGTGCCGGTTGGGGTTGCGGGCGAAGTCCACGACGTCGGGATCGGGGAACTCGGCGGGGTCCGTGTTCGCCGCGCCGAGCAGCGGGCTGACCCGTTCGCCCTTGCTGATGGGACACCCGCCCACCTCGACGTCCTGCATGGCGACCCGAGCGACACCGGGTACCGGCGTCTCCCAGCGCAGTAGTTCCTCGATCGCGCCCGGCAAGATGTCGGGCTGCTCGATGAGCTGGTGCCGGTGCTCTGGATGCCGTGCCAGGTACACGAAGAAGCAGTCCAGCGAGTCGGTGACGGTGTCCAGCCCCGCGATTAAGAACAGGAAGCAGATGTCGAGCAGTTCCTCGCGCGACAACGGCTGGCCGCCGTCCCCTTTGAAGTTCGCAGCGATCATCGCGGACAGCACGTCGTCACGTGGGTCGGCGATGTGGTCGTCGATCGCGCGCTCGAAGTAGCTGTAGATCTCCAGGGCCACGGGTGCCGAGGTCTCGTGCCGGCGGTCGTAGCCGGATTCGCCTTCCGGGCGAATCACGCCGTCCTTCCACTCGAGAAACTTGTCCAGGTCGCCCAACGGCAGACCCAGCAACTGCAGGAAGACGGTGCACGGCAGCGGGACGGCGAATTCGGTGTGGAAGTCGCATTCGCCCCGATCGGCGAAGCGGTCGATCATCTCGTTGACCAGCTCGGTGACACGCGGTTCCCGTCGGGCCATCTCCCGCGGGGTGAACAGCGGGTCGAGGATGCGGCGGTACTTGGCATGCTCGGGCGGATCGACTTGCAATGGAATGAGAGGTCGGATGTTGCCGAGATCGACGGCGTCCATGTTCGATGAGAACAGCTCGGTGTGCTTGAGTGCCATCTCGATGTCGGCGAGGCGGCTCAGAACCACCGCCTGCGGGGCACGGAACACCGGGGCCGATTCGCGTAACGCCTTGTACATCGGCTGCGGCTCCGCGAGACCCATCACCGCCTGATCGACGAAGCCTTCGGTTTCTGTCATGCGGTCAGCGTGACACTAACATCACTATCTAGGCAATGATTGGATTAATTGGGCAATAGCCGGCCGCCGGTAAGCGGGCGCCGACGCCCCGGTGTACGGCCGGCGTCGTGCCGCTGGCCAGGAGATTCTGCAGCGAGTACCGTGTTCCTGCGGACGAGTTGGCTGGGCGGCCGCGGCTCGCGGCGGGCTGGTGTCAGATCCAGAGGCCGGCGTCGAGTCGAGGAAAGTCCGGACTTCACAGAGCAGGGTGATTGCTAACAGCAATCCGAGGTGACTCGCGGGAAAGTGCCACAGAAAACAAACCGCCACCTTCGTGGTGGTAAGGGTGAAACGGTGCGGTAAGAGCGCACCAGCATTCCGGGTGACCGGAGTGGCTCGGCAAACCCCACCCGAAGCAAGGCCAAGAAGGCCGCACGGGAGTGCGGCCGCGCAGGCGCCCGAGGGTTGCTCGCCCGAGCCTGCGGGTAGGCCGCTCGAGGCACCCGGCGACGGTGTGTCCAGATGGATGGTCGTCGCTCCGCCGCCGTTGCTTAAGCCGCAGCGGCGGGGAACAGAATCCGGCTTATAGGCCAACTCGTCCGCCCGCCCCCGGCCCGCCCGACACGCATAGTCGCCGAGCGGGCCGGCGGAGCGCTTAGTGCACCGATTTGGCGAGTTTGCGCAACGCCCCGTCCAGCTGCTGACTGCATTGCTCGGCCAAGTCGTTCTCCTGCTGGTACAGCAGGCCGTAGGTGAAGGTGTCCTCGCCGCCGGCGTGCGCGGCTTCGGCCTGGTGACTCAGATGTTCCCGGCTGACCACGCTGTCCTGGTGGTCGCCGAGCAGCGTCTGGATGACCTTGGCCTGCTCGGACACCCGCGTCGCACCGGTAGCGGCCGCGGTATAGCGAAGTCGCTTGGCGCGCTTGCGGATTCGATGCAGAGCGTCGTCATGTTCCTGCTCGTCACCGGATGCTACCTCGGCGGCCGCCTTGGCGGCCTTGCGGACCTTCTTGTAGGCGGCGTCGATGGTTATCGGGGCCGCCTCCTCGCCGGAAGCGGTGGTGTTGGCGACCCACGCGTCGAGGGCGTCGAGCAGACGGAAGTATCGCTGCGAACGCATCGCGATCAGGGACCGCCGCAGTCCGCTCTGGTAGCGGTGCCGGGCACCCTCGACGAGACGCTCCCGGACGGGTCCGCGCACCAGCTCCGGTGGCAGCTTGTCCAGTGCCAGCTGGTAACGCTCGGCCAGCACCTCGGCGTCACGGGCCGCGCCCAGCACATTGCTCAGCTCCCGCAGCTCGTCCAGGACCCCCGCATCGTCAGACGATCCAAACGATTCGTGGGAGTCGGCCAGCAGGCTGCGTACCTTGCGGATGGTCACCCGCATCTGGTGCACCGCGTCGTACGCGTCGGCCCGAACCGCCCGATCCCACAGCAGCAGCTCGTCGATTTGCTCCTTCACCGCCCGGTGCACCGGGTCGGCGGGCGGCTCAGCGGCCTTGGATTGCGCGGTCGCGCCGAGTACCCGGGCCAGCTTTGAGGCGTGACCGGCGGGCGCGGCACCCGCATCGAGCAGCCGATTGCTCAACCGGCTCAACAGCTCGGTGTCGGCGGTCCCGTTTGTTTCCTTACTCTCAGTACCTTTTATGAGCTCGAGTTCCCACTCCCGCCACTCCTGTTCGGCGGGTTGTGCCCCGGGGTTGTCCGAGGCCGAAGCCGACCATGCGGTGACGTGGTCGTTGCTGAACTCGGCCAGCGCGGTGCCCTCCGCGCCGTAGAGCACCTGGGTTTGGCGTTCGGTCGTGATGCGCGCGACCGGTTCAAGCGACTTGGAGCGAACGATCGCCAGCACGACGTCGCGCAATTCGCTCGGCACGGTGTCGTGCTCGGCCGTGCCGGATGTCAATGGTGCATGGATCTCGGTGCGGGCGTCGGGACCGGCCGGCAATTTCAGGTGCCAGCCCGCGTCGGAGCCACCGGTACGGCGCCGCAGGGTGATCTTGTTGCGTGCCAGGTCCTGCGTCGGCGTGTCGAAGTATGTCGCATCCAGCGATTGCGTCGGTGGCTTGTCGACGCGAGTCACCGCGGCGATGCCTTCAAAGGACGGTGACACTGTCGAGTCGACGACGTCGAACTTGCGCTCCACCTCCAGATGGCGTGAGGTTTTTTGCGCTTTTACAGGCATTTTCGGCTCCGTTGACGGCGCGTCGCCGCGGTCTTATAGATCATGATCGGTTTCGATGGGCACCCATAGAGTGCCATACCGGCGACGCGATCGGAGCTGAGGTTTGGGCTACCGATCTGCAAGGTGGTGCAATAGGCGCGCTCAGTGAGCGCTCAGAAGCAGTGCTCATCGGCCGGAAAAACCCCGCCGGCCACTTCTTCTGCGTATTGCATTGCGGCCCGGCGCAATTCGCCCCCGATGTCGGCAAACCGCTTGACGAAGCGAGCGGGCTTGCCGCCGCTCAGGCCGGCCATGTCCTGCCACACCAAGACCTGGGCATCGCAGTTTGGTCCGGCGCCGATCCCGATGGTCGGAATGGTCAGTTTGCCAGTGATCTGGGTGGCCAATTCGGCCGGCACCATCTCCATCACGACGGAAAACGCCCCGGCTTCGGCGACCGCGATCGCGTCGGCGACCGTGCGCTCCGCGGCGTCGCCGCGGCCCTGTACGCGGAAGCCGCCCAGGCTGTTCACGCTTTGCGGCGTGAAGCCGATGTGCGCCATCACGGGGATGCCCGCCGTCGTCAGGCAGGCGATCTGGTCGGCCACCCGCTCGCCGCCCTCGAGCTTGACGGCGTGCGCACCGCCTTCCTTCATGAACCTGGTGGCGGCGGCCAGCGCGGCGCCCGGTCCCGCCTCGTAACTGCCGAACGGCAGGTCGGCCACGACCATTGCGTGGTGCGACCCCCGCGCCACCCCGCGGACCAGCGGGATCAGTTCGTCGATCGACACGGGCACCGTGGTGTCGTAGCCGTAGACGACGTTGGCCGCCGAGTCGCCGACCAGCAGGACCGGGATGCCGGCATCGTCGAGAATTCGGGAGGTCGAATAGTCGTAGACCGTGAGCATGGCCCACTTGTGGCCTTCGGCCTTCATTTTCTGCAGGTGGTGTGTGCGAATCTTTGGCTTGGGCTTTGCGGGCATCGAGGTGCCCGCTGACAAATCTGCACCGTAAATGTTCTGCTCAGACATCATTGTCCCTGGTAGTGGTCGGGTCGATCCTCGTGGCCGCTCAGGTTCTCGTCCTGAAAAGGTCCCCGGGTTCGCGTGACTTTCGACATTCTGCCATCTCTTCTGCACAGTTGCACCGCCGGTGCGCCGTGAGACATACGATTCTGCGCATGCAGCGGCTCAGCGGCCTCGACGCCAGTTTCCTCTATCTGGAAACTCCCTCACAGCCGATGCATGTTTGCTCGATCATGGAGTTGGACACGTCGACGATGCCTGGCGGCTACGCGTTCGACCGGCTGCGCGAGGCGTTGACGCTGCGCATGAGGGCGATGCCGCAGTTCCGCGAGAAGTTGGCCAACAGTCCGCTGAACCTTGACCACCCGGTGTGGGTGGACGACGAGAACTTCGATGTCGATCGGCATTTGCACCGCATCGGGTTGCCGCCGCCGGGGGGCCGGAGCGAATTGTCGGAAATCTGCGGCCACATCGCATCGCTGCCGTTGGACCGCCGCCGGCCGTTATGGGAGATGTGGGTCATCGAAGGGGTGGCAGGCACCGATTGTCATCGCGACGGGCGGCTGGCGGTGATGACCAAGGTGCACCATTCCGGGGTGGACGGGGTGACCGGCGCCAACCTGATGTCACAGCTGTGCGCCACCGAAGCCGACCCGCCCGCGCCGGATCCGGTGGAAGGCGTTGGCGGCGGCGGCGGATGGCAGATCGCCGCCGGCGGACTGTTCAGGTTCGCCGCCCGGCCACTACACCTGGCCAACATGGTGCCCCAGACGATGTCCTCGGTGGTCACAACTCTGCAGAAGGCCCGCGAGGGCAAGGCGATGGCGCGTCCGTTCGCCGCACCCCGGACCGCTTTCAATGCGAGCATCAGCGGCCGGCGCACCATCGCGTACGCCCAACTCGACCTCGAGGACGTCAAAAGGGTGAAGGACCATTTCGGCGTCAAGGTCAACGACGTGGTGATGGCTTTGGTGTCCGGAGTGCTTCGCCAGTACCTGGTCGACCGCGACGCCTTACCCGAGGCGGCGCTGGTGGCGTCGGTGCCGGTATCGGTACACGGCAAGTCCGATCGCCCCGGCCGTAACCAGGTTTCCGCCATGTTTTCCAGCCTGCATACTCAAATCGCCGACCCGGTGGAGCGGCTGAAAGCCATCGCCGAAGCGAATTCGATTGCCAAGCAACATAGTTCGGCCATCGGCGCGTCACTGCTGCAGGACTGGTCGCAATTCGCCGCGCCGGCCGTGTTCGGCATCGCGATGCGGCTGTACGCCCGGACGAGGTTGACCAAGAGCATGCCCGTGTACAACCTGGTGGTCTCCAACGTCCCGGGCCCCCAGGTGCCGCTGTACATGCTGGGCTGCCAGGTCAAGGCGATGTATCCGCTGGGGCCGATCTTCCACGGTTCGGGCCTGAACATCACCGTGATGTCGCTGAGCGGCAAGTTAGACGTCGGGCTGATCTCGTGCCCGGAATTGCTGCCGGACCTGTGGGCGATGGCCGACGACTTCGCCGTGGCGATGGAAGAACTGCTCGCGACCTGCGGGTAGTTAGCCGGCGGTGCCGCTCATCAGAATCTCAGGTTGGCTCTGGCAGCATATGGTGGCATGTGCCTGTCTCGCCGCGACAAAATCGCGCGCACGCTGCTGATCTGGACGGCGATCGCTGCCGTGGCGCTCCTGCTCGCCGGCTGCCTCCGCGTCGTCGGCGGACGCGCAGTCATGGCGGGACCCAAACTGGGCCAGCCGATCGAATGGACACCGTGCCGCTCTTCCAACCCGCAGGCCAAGATTCCCGATGGCGCAATGTGCGGAAGGCTGGCCGTGCCCGTCGATTACGACCACCTCGACGGCGACGTGGCGGCATTGGCGATGATCCGTTTCCCGGCGACGGGCGACAAGATCGGTTCGCTGGTGATCAATCCGGGCGGGCCTGGCGAGTCAGGCATCGAGGCCGCGTTGGGTGTCGTTCAGTCGTTGCCCAAGCGAATCCGCGAACGGTTCGACCTGGTCGGCTTCGACCCCCGCGGGGTGGGTTCGTCGCGACCGGCGATCTGGTGCAACTCGGATGCCGACAACGACCGGTTGCGCACCGAACCTGATGTCGATTACAGCCCGGCGGGTGTGGCCCACATCGAGGACGAGACCAAGCAATTCGTCGGTCGCTGCGTCGACAAGATGGGCAAGAGCTTTCTGGCGAACGTGGGCACCGTCAACGTTGCCCGGGACCTGGATGCGATCCGCGCGGCGCTGGGCGACGACAAGCTGACCTACCTCGGCTACTCGTACGGCACCCGCATCGGCTCGGCCTACGCGGAGGCCTACCCCAAGAACGTGCGGGCGATGATCCTCGACGGGGCCGTGGATCCCAATGCCGACCCCATCGAGGCAGACCTGCGTCAGGCCAAGGGATTTCAGGACGCGTTCAACGACTACGCCACCGATTGCGCGAAGACCCCGACGTGCCCGCTGGGCACCGACCCGACCAAAGCCGTCGACGTGTACCACAGCCTGGTCGACCCGATGGTCGACCCGAACAATGAGATGATCGGTCGGCCGGTACCCACGAAGGACCCACGCGGGTTGAGTTACAGCGACGCCATTGTGGGCACCATCATGGCGCTTTACTCGCCAAGCTTGTGGCACCACCTGACCGACGGCCTGAGCGAACTCGTCGACCACCGCGGCGACACCCTGCTTGCCCTGGCCGATATGTACATGCGCCGCGACCCGAACGGTCACTACACCAATGCCACCGACGCGCGAGTGGCGATCAACTGTGTTGACCAGCCGCCGATTACAGACCGCGCCAAGGTTATTGACGAAGACCGCCGCTCGCGCGAGATCGCGCCGTTCATGAGCTACGGACAGTTCACCGGTGACGCGCCGCTGGGCACCTGTGCGTTCTGGCCGGTGCCGCCCACGAGCAAGCCGCACGCCGTCTCGGCGCCCGGCCTGGCCCCGACCGTGGTGGTGTCGACCACGCATGATCCGGCGACGCCGTATAAGGCCGGGGTGGAACTGGCGAATCAGCTGCGCGGGTCGCTGCTTACCTTCGACGGCACCCAGCACACGGTTGTGTTCCAGGGCGACAGCTGCATTGACGACTACGTGACGGAGTATCTGCTCGGTGGCGCCACGCCGCCGAGCGGCGCGAAGTGCTAGCCCGCCGACGATGCGCCCCGCGCTGGGGGCACCCCCAGCCGCGCCGCGGCGAGGGGGCAAGGCGGGCAATTTGGTAAGCGTGCCGCGAGGCTAACAGCCACGCAATCCGGCGGTGCCCGAGATCAAGGCGTGACCGTTTCGCGCCGCCACGGGTATTCGAAGGTGCAACGATGACACGCATGTTGCGCCTGAGACCGTTGAGCTCGGCGCTGCTGTCGTTCGGACTGCTTGCGGGGCAATCGGCTCTGCCGGTCGCCGGAGCAACTCCGGAACCCGGTGCCGGCCAGACCCCGAGCCCGGCTCCGCCGTCTGCTGTCGTTCGGGGGCAGGACTGGGGCAGTTGCAGCCATTTCGTGACCGACACCAGCGACGTTCCCACCGCCCAATGCACCACCGTGTCCGTCCCGGTCGACTACGCCAACCCCGGTGGGGCGCAAGCGAAGCTGGCCGTGATCCGGGTACCGGCGACCGGCCAGCGGATGGGATCGCTGTTCATCAATCCGGGCGGACCCGGGGCGTCCGCGGTCGACATGGTGGTCGGCTTGGCGCCAGACCTGGCGAACAGCGCCATCACCCGCAACTTCGACCTGGTGGGGTTCGACCCCCGCGGGGTGGGCCACTCGACCCCGCAGTTGCGGTGTCGTACCGACGCCGAACGCGATGCCTACCGGCGTGAACCGATGGTCGATTACAGCCCCTCCGGCGTCGCGCACATCGAGCAGCTCTACCGGCAGATGGCCCAGCAATGCGTCGACCGGATGGGAAATGCGTTCCTGGCCAACGTCGGCACCGCATCCGGTGCGCGCGACATGGACATGGTCCGCCAGGCCCTGGGCGACGATCAGATCAACTACCTGGGCTACAGCTACGGCACCGAATTGGGCACCGCCTATCTCGAGGGATTCAGTAACCACGTACGGGCGATGGTGCTCGACGGCGCCATCGACCCGACCGTGGCCCCAGTCGACGAGAACGTCAACCAAATGGCTGGATTCCAAACGGCTTTCAACGATTACGCCGCGGACTGCGCGCGCTCGGCGGCCTGCCCGCTGGGCACCGACCCGACTCAATTCGTCAACCGGTACCACGCCCTGATCGACCCGCTGGTCACCAAGCCCGGCCGGACGTCGGATCGGCGCGGCCTGAGCTACGCCGACGCGACCACCGGCACCATCAACGCGCTTTACACCCCGCAGCACTGGAAGTACTTGACCAGCGGTCTGCTCGGGCTGCAGCGCGGCACCGACGCCGGCGACTTGTTGTTGCTCGCCGACGATTACGAAGACCGTGATAAAAACGGCCACTACGGCAACGACCAGGACACGTTCAACGCCGTGCGTTGCGTCGACGCGCCGACGCCGACGGACTCCGCGACGTGGGTATCCGCCGATCGACGAATCCGCCAGGCCGCTCCGTTCTTGAGCTACGGGCAGTGCACCGGCGATGCGCCGCGCGACCTGTGCGCGCTATGGCCGGTGCCCGCCACGTCGCGACCGCACGCCGCCCCGACCGTCGCACCGGGCAAGGTCGTCGTCGTTTCCACCACGCATGACCCGGCCACCCCGTACCAGTCCGGCGTGAGCCTGGCCCGCCAGCTCGGCGCCCCGCTGATCACGTACGACGGAACCCAACACACCGCGGTGTTCAATGGCGACGCGTGTGTGGACACCGCGGTGATGCGCTATTTCGTCGCGGGAGCGGTGCCGGGCGCCCTCAACTGCCGTCCCTAGGCCCAGTTGAGCGGCTCTAATTTGCACTGCGCAATGGTTCTGAGCGGGCATCGGTAACACAGATTTAACAGCTGTTGCCTACTGTTCGGGATATGGATCGACAGAAGGAATTCGTCCTCCGCACGCTGGAGGAACGAGACATCCGCTTTGTGCGGCTCTGGTTCACGGATGTGCTCGGCTACCTCAAGTCGGTCGCCATCGCCCCCGCCGAGCTGGAAGGTGCCTTCGAAGAGGGCATCGGCTTCGACGGTTCCTCGATCGAGGGCTTCGCGCGGGTCTCGGAATCCGACACCGTGGCCAACCCGGATCCGTCGACGTTCCAGGTGCTGCCCTGGGCCACGAATTCCGGCCACCACCACTCGGCGCGGATGTTCTGCGACATCACCATGCCGGACGGCTCGCCGTCGTGGGCCGACCCGCGGCATGTGCTGCGCCGTCAGCTGCAGAAGGCCAACGACCTCGGCTTCTCCTGCTATGTGCATCCCGAAATCGAATTCTTCCTGCTCAAGCCCGGTCCCGACGACGGGTCGAGGCCCGTTCCCGTCGACAACGCCGGCTATTTCGACCAAGCGGTGCACGACTCGGCGTCCAACTTCCGCCGGCACGCCATCGAGGCCCTGGAATTCATGGGCATCTCGGTCGAGTTCAGCCACCACGAGGGCGCGCCCGGCCAGCAGGAGATCGACCTGCGCTTCGCCGACGCGTTGTCGATGGCCGACAACGTGATGACCTTCCGCTACGTCATCAAGGAAGTCGCGATCGACAACGGCGCTCGGGCGTCATTCATGCCCAAGCCGTTCGCGGAACACCCCGGCTCGGCGATGCACACCCATATGAGCCTGTTCGAGGGCGACGTCAACGCCTTCCACAGCGCCGACGATCCGCTGCAGTTGTCGGACGTGGGCAAGTCGTTCATCGCCGGGATCCTCGAGCACGCCTCCGAGATCAGCGCGGTCACCAATCAATGGGTCAACTCCTACAAGCGGCTGGTGGTCGGCGGCGAGGCGCCCACGGCCGCATCGTGGGGGGCGGCCAACCGGTCGGCTTTGGTGCGGGTGCCGATGTACACACCGCACAAGACGTCGTCGCGGCGAATCGAGGTACGCAGCCCCGACTCGGCGTGCAATCCCTACCTGGCGTTCGCCGTGTTGCTGGCCGCCGGGCTGCGCGGGGTGGAGAAGGGCTACGTGCTGGGGCCGCAGGCCGAGGACAATGTCTGGGACCTCACGCCCGAGGAGCGCCTCACGATGGGGTATCGCGAGCTGCCGACCAGTCTCGACAGCGCGCTTCGCAGCATGGAGTCCTCCGAGCTGGTCGCGGAAACCCTGGGCGAGCACGTGTTCGACTTCTTCCTGCGCAACAAGCGCACGGAGTGGGCGAACTACCGCAGTCATGTCACGCCGTACGAGCTGAGTACCTACCTGTCGCTGTAGCGCCCATCGCGAGCCGATTGGTCTGAGGGATCGGCGGGTTGCGATACCGTCTTGATCGTGACCAAACCCGCGACGGAGCGCCCCCGGCTGCCCAGCGTCGGCCGCCTCGGGTTGATCGACCCCCCGGCGGGCAAGCGTCTGGCGCAGCTGGGTTGGTACGACCACGACGACCAGGCGCACGTCGATCTGCTGTGGTCGCTGTCGCGTGCGCCCGACCCCGACGCCGCGCTGCGCGCCCTGGTCCGGCTGGCGGAGAACCCCGAGACCGGATGGAACGAGCTCAACGCTGCGCTGCTCACCGAACGCGGCCTGCGTGGGCGACTGTTCGCTGTGCTGGGTTCGTCGCTGGCCCTGGGGGATCACCTGGCCGCCCACCCGCGGTCGTGGAAGCTGTTGCGGGGCAAGGTCAAACTGCCGTCCCCCGACGAGCTGTGCGCGTCGTTCACCGCTTGCTGTGACAGCATCGAGAAGCAAGAGTCAGCCGCGCCCGGCGCAGGGCCGGACACGGCGGTGTCGCGATTGCGCACGTTGTACCGTGACCATCTGCTGGTGCTGGCCGCGCTCGACGTCGCCCCGACGGTCGAGGACGAGCCAGTTCTGCCGTTCACCCTGGTGGCCGAACACCTGTCGGACATCGCGGACGCGGCGCTGGCGGCCGCGCTGCGGCTCGCCGAGACAACCGTGTGCGGGGATCGCACGCCCCCACGGCTGGCGGTCATCGCGATGGGCAAATGCGGTGCCCGTGAACTGAACTACGTCAGCGACGTCGACGTCATCTTCGTCGCTGAGCGCGCCGACGCGGCCAGCGCTCGAGTCGCCAGCGAGATGATGCGGGTGGCCTCCGAAGCGTTCTTCCAGGTGGACGCCGGCCTGAGGCCCGAAGGCCGCAACGGCGAACTGGTGCGTACCGTCGAATCGCACGTCGCCTACTACCAGCGCTGGGCGAAGACCTGGGAGTTTCAGGCCCTGCTGAAGGCCCGGACGGCGGTCGGCGACGCGGAACTCGGCGAGCGCTACCTGGCAGCGCTGATGCCGATGGTGTGGATTGCCTGCGAGCGCGAGGACTTCGTGGTCGAGGTGCAGGCCATGCGCCGCCGGGTAGAGCAGCTGGTGCCGGCCGAGGTCCGCGCCCGCGAGATCAAACTCGGCAGCGGTGGTTTGCGCGACGTGGAGTTCGCCGTGCAGCTGCTGCAGTTGGTGCACGGCCGCGGCGACGAGTCGCTGCACGTGGCTTCGACGGTGGACGCGCTGGCCGCGCTGGGCCGCGGCGGCTACATCGGGCGCGAGGACACGGCCAACCTCACTGCGTCGTACGAGTTCCTGCGACTGCTCGAACACCGGCTACAGCTGCAGCGGCTCAAGCGCACTCATCTGCTGCCGGAGGTCGACAACGAGGAGGCGGTGCGCTGGCTGGCGCGGGCGGCCCATATCCGGCCGGACGGCCGACACGATGCGGCGGGGGTGCTGCGCGAGGAGCTGCGGCACCAGAACGTGCGGGTGTCCCAGCTGCACGCCAAGCTGTTCTATCAGCCGCTGCTGGAATCGATCGGCCCCACCGGCCTGGAAATCTCGCACGGCATGACCTCGGAGGCCGCGGCGCGACAGCTGGCCGCGCTGGGTTACGAGGGTCCACAGACGGCGTTGAAGCACATGTCGGCGCTGGTCAACCAGACCGGTCGGCGCGGTCGGGTGCAGTCGGTGCTGCTGCCCAGGCTGCTGAACTGGATGTCGTATGCGCCCGACCCCGACGGCGGCCTGTTGGCCTATCGGCGCCTGTCCGAGGCGCTGGCCGGCGAAACCTGGTACCTGTCCACGCTTCGGGACAAGCCCGCGGTGGCCAAGCGGCTCATGCATGTGCTGGGGACCAGCGCCTACGTGCCCGACCTGCTGATGCGGGCGCCCAGGGTCATTCAGGATTACGGCGACGGACCGGGCGGCCCGAAACTGCTCGAGACCGAACCCGAGGTGGTGGCCCGTGCTCTGGTCGCCTCGGCGAGCCGTCACCCGGACCCGGTGCGGGCGATCGCCGCCGCGCGTGCGCTGCGCCGTCGCGAGCTGGCCCGCATCGGTTCCGCCGATCTGCTCGGCATGCTCGACGTCATCGACGTCTGCAAGGCGCTCACCTCCATATGGGTGGCCGTGCTGCAAGCCGCGTTGGAGGCGATGATCCGCGCCAACCTCCCCGAAGACGGCAAGGCGCCCGCGGCCATCGCCGTTATCGGCATGGGCAGGCTGGGCGGCGCCGAGCTCGGCTACGGGTCCGATGCCGATGTGATGGTGGTCTGCGAGCCGGCCCACGGTGTCGAGGATTCGCGGGCGGTGCGGTGGTCGACCACGATCGGCGAGCAGGTTCGGGCATTGCTGGGGACCCCCAGCGTCGACCCGCCGCTGCAAGTCGACGCCAACCTGCGGCCGGAGGGACGCAACGGTCCGATGGTCCGCACGCTGAGCTCGTACGCCGCGTACTACCAGCAGTGGGCGCAGCCGTGGGAGATCCAGGCCCTGCTGCGCGCCCACGCGGTCGCGGGCGACGCGGAGCTGGGTCAGCGGTTCTTGCTGATGGCCGACAAGACGCGCTATCCAGCCGATGGGGTGTCGGCCGAGGCGGTGCGAGAGATCCGCCGCATCAAGGCCCGCGTCGAGTCCGAGCGGTTGCCGCGTGGCGCCGACCCCAACACCCACACCAAGCTGGGTCGCGGGGGATTGGCCGACGTCGAATGGACCGTGCAGCTCCTGCAACTGCGGTACGCGCACGAGGTGCCGGCCCTGCACAACACCTCGACGCTGGAATCTCTGGACGCGGCCGCCGCGGCCGGCCTGATCTCCGAAGAAGACGTGGAGCTGCTGCGCCACGCCTGGCTGACGGCCACCCGGGCTCGCAACGCGCTGGTGCTGGTCCGTGGCAAGCCCACCGACCAGCTGCCGGGGCCCGGGCGTCAGCTCAACGCGGTCGCGGTCGCCGCCGGCTGGCAGACCGACGACGGCAGCGAGTTCCTGGACAACTATCTGCGGGTCACCCGGCGAGCGAAAGCGGTGGTGCGCAAGGTGTTCGGGAGCTGAGTCGGAAGGCGGATCGTTGGAAGCCACGTTTGAGGTCTTGAGCGAAGAGGAGCTCAGCCGGGTGACGGCGACGTATGCGCCGTTGACGGAGGCTGTTCGCGAGCTCATCGACGCCACCGTCCGGACCCACGCCGACGACGACCTCATTCGGCAGGCGCGGACCGCGATCGATGCGGTGACCCAATCGCTGCTCAGTCAACAGACCCGGCCACCCGGCGTGAGCTACCGCATCGACGGCCGTCCACTCCCGCTTGGTAACGCGGCGACCGGCCAGTGCAATCCGATCGCCCCACCTTTGGTGGTCCACCACGACGGGGACGGCCGGTGCTGGAGCGAGTTCGTTCTGGGCGCGGCCTACGAAGGTCCTCCCGGCCTGGTGCACGGCGGTGTTTGTGCCCTGGTCTTAGACCACATGCTGGGCGAGGCGGCCAGCCAAGGCCTGACCAAACCGCTGTTCACTGGAACCATCACCATCAAATACCTGCGTGGCACGCCACTGACGTCGCTTCGCGCCGAGGCATTCGTCGAACGCAATGAAGGCTTCAAAGCCTTTGCGCGGGGTTACCTTTCGGATGCCGCGGGCGTCACGGTAGAGGCGGAAGGGGTATTCATCAAGCCGGCGTGGGCGCGCGAGGCCGAATGAAGTTCTGCGTCAGCAGCGCCTTTTTGAACACTCGGGAGATCATCGAGATCGCCAAGGCCGCCGACGAGCTGGGCTACGACGGAATCGGAATCCCCGACCACGTCGTCAACCTGGAGAACCTGGACACCCCGTACCCATACACCAAAGACGGGCAACGACGGTGGCAGCCCTTCACCGATTGGCCCGATCCCTGGGTTCTCGTCGGAGCGCTGGCCCAGGTAACCGACCGGCTGCGCTTCGTCACCACCGTCTACATCCCGGCCATGCGCAACCCCTACTCGGCGGCCAAAGCCATTGGCACCGCGGCGGTTTTGGCGGCGGGCCGGGTGGAGCTGGGCATCGGAGTCGGCTGGTGCCGAGAGGAATTCGCCCTGATGGGCGAGCAATTCGACGCCCGCGGGAAACGCACCGACGAGATCATCGAGTTGATGCGGGCGCTGTGGGAACCGGGTTGGACGGAGTTCGACGGCGAGTTCTACCCGACACCACGGCTGGAGATGCAGCCCACCCCTCCGCCGATACCGGTGTACGTCGGCGGCCTCAGCGACGCCGCGCTGCGCCGTGCTGCCCGCAACGACGGCTGGATCGGTGATCTGATCACGACCGATCGCGCCATCGAAGCGGTTGGCCGGCTGCGGGAACTGCGGATCGAAAACGGGCTCTCGTTAACGGATTTCACGGTTCTGACGCCATTGACCGATGCCTTCACCGGCGCCGACTATCAACGCGCCGCAGCCGCCGGTATCACCGGCATCATCACCATGCCGTGGATGTTCTACGCCGGCCCGGACGCCACGCTGGCCGACAAGATCGACGGCATGCAGCGTTTCCGCAAGGACTTGGGGCTCGACGGCTGAGGCCGCACTCTGGCCCATGTGCTCAGTCGGCCACACTCGCGCAAACCCCCGACAGCGACTGGAAGAATGCGGGCATGCAAACGAGCACCAGCCTTGTGCGTCCGGCGTCTCGACAGGATGCGGACGCTTGCGTCGCGATTTACCGCCCGTATGTCCTGGGCACGGTGATCAGTTGGGAGCTGGAGGTCCCTTCGGTCGATGAGATGGCTGCGCGCATCGCCGCGGCCCGCGAGGCCCACGAATGGCTCGTCCTCGAACGCGATGAGGAGATCATCGGCTTCGCGTACGGGCACGCGTTCAATCGCCAGCCCGCATTCAAGTGGTCGACTGAGACCGGGATCTACGTCAGTGTCGACCATCATCGCGCCGGCTGCGGCCGCCAGCTCTACACGCGGCTGCTGGACCGCCTCAGGGAGCGTGGCTATCGGCGTGCCTTCGCGGGCATCACCCAACCCAACGAGGCCAGCACGAGTTTCCATCGGTCGTTCGGGTTTGAGCGCATCGGGCTGTATCGGCGCGTCGAATGGAAACACGACAGCTGGCATGACGTTGCCTGGATGCAACTCGAACTGCGCGGCACCGCCGACCAGAACCAACCGCCCGGCCCAATCATCTGATCGACGCCGTTGAGACGCTTGCGAGACCGATTGTGGCGCAATCGGTAACTGACCGCGCCCGTCAGCACCACGCTCGCAACGGGCGTGCTTGAGCAGCCCGATCGGCGCCGACGTCGAACCGGCTGATGAGCAATCCCGCTCTACCTACGCGTGCCCCTTGCGCATCGAAACCGCGGGGGCCGCGCGGGAAGAAATGGTATTTGGTTGCTTCGGGCTAACCGCCGCCGCCACCGACGAGGCGGCCACCGCCGCCACCGAGGCGGCCACCGCCGCCACCGAGGCGGCCACCGCCGCCACCGAGACGGCCACCGCCGCCACCGAGACGGCCACCGCCGCCACCAAGACGGCCACCGCCGCCACCGACCATCATTTCCGCGGTGTTGCTCGTGATCATGGGCGGAAGGCTATCGCCGAACTCGCAGCTGCCGCAAGAGCCGCAAGTCTTAACATTTGGCTACAACAAGCGCCGGCGGCACGAGATCAACCGCGGCCCAAAAGATTTGCCGTTCCACGACTTTGCCCCGACTTTGCGTGCATCCCGCGCGGATCTCTCGTCGCCGTGATCGAACCCGCAAAGTCGCGGCAATCAAGTGCGGCGCCGCGCTTCCCTTGCAGAGTCGGCTGACGCCCACGCAGTCGCCGTTGCTAGGAGCACCCGCTTACGTGGATGCGCCGGCCGGCACCCACGCAGACACTTACCGGCGGTGGGGGCGGATAGTCCTGCGGCAGCGGCGCATAGTAGGCCGGCGGCGGGGCATAGGTGTTGACGGTATCGGCGACGTTGGTGCAACCGCTTACCGAAACACGCCTGCCGACGCTCGCGCAGACGTCGGCGTTGGCCACCCCGGGCGGCTGAATGACGGCATACAGCTCAGGGATCGACGTGATGGCCAACACCGCTATCCCCGCGGCGCTCCAAGACCGCACCCACGTATTCATTGCGATCTCCTTCGCCGCGATGGCCGGGGCTTGTTTGAGCCCTTACATGAACTGAGGGCCGCAGTATATTCCGCCGTGGGCACGATGAGACCGGAATTCGTACCGCGGATTTGCGCTCGCGGGTTTCGGGACGTGGTTACATGGCGCGGCCCGATCATTCAGGGCGTGGTGCCGTCCTGCCCGAGTAACGGAGTCCACTGACAACGTTGCCTGATGTCAACCAGCGGCTGACGGATGCCCTCAAGGTCGGCTTGCTCTTGCGGGTTGGCGTTGAAGTAGTTCTGCACGTCGTCGCGGAGCTGATCTTTGGGCTGATCCTGAAGGCCGGTGTAGAACCCGTTCACGTCCGGGTGAGTGAACAGGTAGGTGGACAGGGACGCGGCAACACCGGCCGCGACACTGGCTACGTCCGCGGCTGTGCAGTTGGGCGGCCGCGGCGGCGGATCGGCCGCGGCGATCCCCGCGGCGGCGCCTAGCAGCGTCCCGGTTACCGCGCCCGCGCCGATCGCGCCGACCACCAACCGGCGCGAAATGATTTCTGAGAGGAACATGACTGGCTCCTTCATCCTCTGATCAACCTGGCCGCAACCGATGCCGGTCGCCTGGCCCTAGCTAAGCAGATAGAGATGGCCGCCTTTCTGCGATGCAGCGGATTAATCCTCGAAAAGCGCGACCCGTCGGTGGACGCCTGCGACATGTACCGGCGATGGGGAGCAAACCGAGATCCTGGGAGCAGTGCTCCGTCCGTGTCGTCGTAGCCGCCGGATTGCCGGGCTGAGTTCGCCGTTAACCCGTTTGTCGGTTGCGTGAAGGCCACGGTTGGGGTGAGCTGTGGTTGGAGCACTGCACTGCGCCGTGGGGAGAATCGGGAATCCGTGGGGGCGCTCGGAGGTCGCAGACTCATACGAACGAGCGGAGCTCATATGACGACTCCCATGGACCGGGTAACTCACCTCGACCTGGTGGCTCGCCTGAAGTCCACGTACCCAGACCTTCCGGACGCACCGACACCGGACCTCATTGACCACGAGCGGTTCACCG
>DASSGQ010000062.1:0-10425 GCA_035693385.1 Mycobacterium sp. | reverse complement strand
CCGCAATTCAACTGCGCGCAGTCCGTGGCTCACCTGGAGGCCATACGATCCACCTATGGCTATCGCGACGGTAAGTCCTGTCACAGGTGAGGTCCTGAAGAGCTTCGATGAACTCACGCCCGAGGAACTCGAAGCCAAACTCGCTCGGGCGGCCGCCGCCGCGGCGTCATACCGGCTGACGAGCGTCGAACAGCGCGCGGGGTGGCTCGGCCGGGCGGCCGACCATTTGGAAAAGGAGGCCGATTCCGTCAGCAGGTTGATCACGACGGAGATGGGCAAGACCTACCGGGCCGCACACGAAGAGGTGGCGAAATGTGTACGGGGGCTGCGTTTCTACGCCGCCGAGGGCCCCGCGTTCCTGCGTGCCCTGCCCGGTGACGGCGCGCGCGTCGGCGCCAAGCAGACGTACGTCACCTATCAGCCGATCGGCGTGGTGCTCGCGGTGATGCCGTGGAATCTGCCGTTGTGGCAGGCCATGCGATTCGCTGCGCCCGCCCTGACGGCCGGCAACGTCGGCATCCTCAAGCATGCGTCGAATGTGCCCCAGACCGCCCTGTACATGGAGCAACTCTTCCGCGACGCCGGTTTCCCGGACGATGTCTTCCAGACCCTGCTGATCTCCGCCCGCAGGGTGGAGCAGGTGCTGCGAGACGACCGGGTCGAGGCCGCGACGCTGACCGGCAGCGAGCCCGCGGGGAAGTCGGTGGGGGCCATCGCCGGCGACGAGATCAAGAAGGTGGTCCTCGAACTCGGCGGGTCCGACCCGTTCATCGTCATGCCGTCCACCAATCTGGAGCGGGCCACCGACGTCGCGGTCAGGGCCCGCACCCTCAACAACGGGCAGTCGTGCATCAACGGCAAGCGGTTCTTCGTGCACGAGGACATCTTCGACGGCTTCCTGGAGAGGTTCGTCGCCAAAATGGGGGCGCTGGTGGTGGGGGACCCGATGGACGACGCGACCGACATCGGTCCGCTGGCCACCGAATCCGGGCGCGACGACGTCGAAGCCTACGTCCAGGACGCGGTAGCCAAGGGCGCCAAGGTGTTGGTGGGCGGGAAACGGCCGGACGGGCCCGGTTGGTTCTACCCTCCGACGGTGCTGACCGATGTCACCCCGGACATGAGGATGTACCACGAGGAGGTGTTCGGTCCGGTGGCGCAGGTGTGGCCGGTGGCCTCGGTGGCGGAGGCCCTGCGGTTGGCCAACGGCCATCCGTACGGACTGGGATCGAACCTGTGGAGCGAGGACGAAGCGGAGCGAGAACTGTTCATCCGCGACGTCCAGTCGGGGATGGCGTTCATCAACGGCAACACGACGAGCTATCCGGAGATCCCTTTCGGCGGGGTCAAGCGCAGCGGGTACGGGCGGGAACTGTCCGACCTGGGCATGCGTGAGTTCATGAACGCAAAAACCGTCTGGATCGGCGAGGATGCAGGTGCCTAGAGATGCCTGACGAAAAGCGCGGGCAGGACGCCCTGTTCGACGCCTTGACAACCAAGGGCACGGCCTTTTCGGTGGCGGAGCGCCGCAGGTATGGGTTGCTGGGCCTGCTGCCGACCGTAGTGAAGACGCTGGAAGAGCAAGCCGAGCACTGCTGGCATGAATTCTCCACTCGCCACGACGATCTCGACAAACACATCTATCTGCGCGCCTTGCAGGACCGCAACGAAACCCTGTTCTACCGGGTGCTGCACGACCACATCGCCGAATCCCTGCCGATCGTCTACACGCCCACCGTGGGTGAGGCCTGCCAGCGTTTCAGCGAGATCTACCGGCGGCCGCGTGGACTTTTCGTGTCCTACGCAGACCGCGACTGTCTTGACGAGGTGTTGGGTAACCGGCCGCAGCGCGACGTCGACGTGATCGTGGTGACCGACGGGCAGCGCATCCTCGGGCTGGGTGACCAGGGCATCGGCGGGATGGGCATCCCGATCGGCAAGCTGTCGCTGTACACGCTCGTCGGCGGCATCGATCCCGCTCGCACGCTTCCGATTGTGCTCGACGTGGGTACCGACAACGTCGAACTCCTCGACGACCCGCAATACCTGGGCTGGCGCCACCGGCGCATCGACGACGACGAGTACGACGAGTTCATCGACAGATTCGTCGCCACGGTGCACAAGCACCTGCCCGATGTGCTGCTGCAGTGGGAGGACTTCGCGACCGTGCATGCACGGCCGATCCTGGCCCGCTATCGCGACAAGCTACTCACCTTCAACGACGACATTCAAGGCACCGCCGCCGTCACACTCGGCGCACTGCACGGCGCCGCCAAGGTCGCCGGTCACCCGCTGTCGCAGCTGCAGGTCGTCATGCTCGGAGCGGGCTCGGCCGGCATCGGGGTGCTGGACATGATCCGTCGGGAGATGGAGACGGAGGGACTGTCCGAACAGGCCGCACGGGAGCGGATCTGGGTGGTCGATGTGGTGGGGCTGCTGACCGACGACCGCACCGACCTGTCGGCGGAACAGCGCGAGTACGCTCAGCCCGCCAACCGGGTGGCCGGCTGGGGATTGTCGGGTCCGGCCCAGCTCGACGACGTCGTCCACAACGTCGACGTCGGTGTTTTGTTGGGTCTGTCCACCGCGGCCGGTGCGTTCACCGAGAGCATCGTGCGCGAACTGGCGGGCAAAACCAAGCGGCCGATCATCTTTCCGCTCTCCAACCCGACGAGCCGCGCGGAGGCGCACCCGGCCGAATTGGACCAGTGGACCGACGGGCGGGCGCTGATCGCCACGGGCTCACCGTTCGCTCCGCTGCGCCGCAATGGCGTGGAATATCCTGTGGCCCAATGCAATAACGTCTACATCTTCCCCGCGATGGGGCTTGCGGTGACCGCGGCGCAGGCGACCCGAGTCACCGACGAAATGATGCGGGTCGCCGCGGCCACCCTGGGCGATGCGTCCCCCGCCCTCGCCGACCCCGACCAGCCGTTGTTGCCCGCGTGGTCAGAGCTGCCCGACGTGGCCGTCCGCATTGCCCACGCTGTCGCCGTGCAGGCCGTGGCGGACGGCGTCGCCCCGAAACGCAGCGACCAGGAAATCGCCGAACGGATCGCACAGGTGCACTGGATTCCCGACTACCCTCCACCGCCAGCCTGACGGGCCAGCTGTCGACACGCATCGCCTCTGTGCGACCCGCACGCGCCGCAGCCGTCCAGCGGTACGGTGGGTCTCGATAGCCGGCTCCCCGCCATGCGCGATAGCCAACTCGGAGAACGATGAAGGCACAGACCGCGGCCGCCTTGGCGGTGCTCGCCGCCGCCGCATGCACGCGGCAAGCCTCCGGGCCGCCGCCGTCGTCGACCGCGACCGCGCCGGCGAACACCCAAACGGCGGCAACGCCGACGACGTCCGGGCTGAAGCCAGGACCGCATTCCCCGCTTGCCGACGTCGATCTCCCCGCGGGCGCGACCTTCGCGGGCAGCAGCTCGCTGGAAGAACGCTGGAACTACGGAACCTCCTATGCGGCCACCGCGGCGTTCCTGAGCAAGCAGTTCGCCCGCGGACGCAAGTACGACGCGCGCGGTGCGACGTGGTGGCGCGCCCTGCCGCCCTGCTACAACGGCACACACCACGAGAGCCCCCCGGAGGGTTGGGTCACCGACGATTCCACGCGTTGGGTGTGGGCGGACGCCAACACCTCGCTCTCCGTCCAGATCTTTCGGCCGAGCAGCACGGTAACTCCCAGCGAGATCGTGATCGACTACATGCGCCCGGACGACTCGTACGTGTGCAATAGGCAGTAGAGCAGCGCACGCGGCTGACAATCGCGTGCAGAGCAGACCCGTGAGGACGGTGGACGATGGCAGGCAACCAAGAGGGGATCGGCGTGCTGAAACTTCAATGCCCGCAGGCCCATCCGGTGGGCAGGATCCTCAGGGAGGCCCCACATCATCCGGTCATGTACGACCCCGGGGCCGTCGTCGGGCCACGACGATTCTGGCCGGACGAAGACGAGCAGCCGCGATTCACAGCGCACTGCCGGGTCTGTGACAAACCGGTGGGGGAAGTCACGGCGACGCTCCAAAGCCAACTGAGCACCTTGATCGCCGACATGACCCAGTCTGTCGGGACCGCGATGCTGTCGTATCTGTAGGGGCGGCGCGCGCCCGATTAGGTGCATACGGAGCTGCGGGTGCAGGGACGCCTGTGGTGGCGGCCGGTCAGCGGCAGTCGATCCATTCGCCGTGCGCGGCAACGTGCAGCACGCTGCCGATTCCGGCCGCGTCGAACGCCGCGACGAATTCGTCGATGCCCCCGCTGAAGTGCGCCCAGCCGTCGACGTGGGCCGGTATCACCACCTTGGCGCCCAGAACTTCGGCGGCCGCGACGGCGCGCGCCGACGTCAGCGTCAACGGCCGACCGTGCTCCTTGGTCGGCACGCTGGCGGCCCCCGCGAAGAGCACCGCGATGTCGATGTCGCCGACGCGATCGGCGACGTCCTTGACGGCACCCATCGAGGCGTTGTCGCCGCTGAGGTAAACGGTCGGTAGGCCGGGTCCGGATAGCACGAAGCCGGTCACCTCGCAGTTGATGTGACCGCCGGCGTCGCGTTGCCCGTCGGCCGGGCCGTGCACGGCCGGAACAGCTTGCACCGCAAGGGCTCCGCGGCCGCCGGGCAGGTTATACGACTGCCAGGGCGGCAATCCGATCGCCGGCGGTCCCAACCGGCCCGCGGCACCGGGATGGGTCAGCACCAGGGGCGCGCCCAGCGCCATCCGACGGCCGTCGTCGTCCAGATTGTCGGGATGCTGGTCGTGGCTGATCAACACCGCGTCCACCGGCCCCAGCGCGTCGGCGCTCACCGCGGGACCGGTGAGCTTGGTCAGGTAGGCGTGCACCCCGGGCGGATCGAAGGTCGGGTCCATCACGATCCGGCGGCCGGCGATGTCGACGACCGTCGTGGGGCCGCCCAGCACGCTGATCGCAGCGTCCCGTCGTTGCGCGTCGATGAGGGCACTCATGTCGGTACTCACCATTCCGGTTTCGGTTTTGCCAATATGGTTCCCGCAGCGTGGTTTTCAGGATCTTGCCCGCGCGGGCGTCCTGCGCGACGAATCCGCCGAGGTGAATTCGTTCCACTCTGTGATACGCGGCCACGCTCCCGCCGGCGACGGCGGCCCCTCGTCGTGCGCCAACATTCCGACGCGTCGTTCGCCGCCGGCCGGGATCACGGCGTCGTCAAACTCTTCGGCTTTCCCCGGTAATGCCTTTAAGATTCGCGCATGACCGGTTCTGTCACACCTGACGAGGCGATCGACGCGATTCGGGGCACCGGCGGTGCGCAGCCCGGCTGCCGGGCATTGCACGCCAAAGGCACGCTGTATCGGGGAACGTTCACCGCGAACCCCGTGGCGGGCGGGCTGTCGCGCGCGGCGCACCTCGACGGTTCGACCGTGCCGGCGCTGGTCCGGTTCTCCAACGGATCGGGAAGCCCGTCACAAAGCGACGCGCTGCCGGGGGTGCGGGGGATGGCGGTGAAGTTCACACTGCCCGACAAGTCGACGACCGACGTGTCGACGCAGACCGCCCGCCTGTTCGTGTCCAGCACGCCGGACGGATTCGTCGACCTCCTGAAGGCGATGCGGCCCGGCCTGCTGACGCCGCTGCGCATGGCCACATATTTCCTAACCCATCCCCGGCTGCTCGGCGCGTTGCCGGTGTTGCGCGACGCGAACAAGGTGCCGGCCAGTTACGCCACCATCGAATACCACGGCTTGCACGCATTCCGGTGGATCGGTGTCGACGGCAGCACCAGATTCGTTCGTTACCATCTGGTCCCGGCCGCGGGTGAGAAATACCTGTCGCCGTCCGCGGCCCACGGCAAGGGCGCTGACTTCCTCACCGACGAGCTGAATACCCGCCTCGCGACGGGCCCCGTGCGATTCGACTACCGCGTTCAGATCGCCGGTCCCAAGGACTCGACGGTCGACCCGTCGGCGGCGTGGCGAAGCACACAGTTCGTCACCGTCGGCACGCTCGAGATCGCCGGACTCGAGACCGAGCGCGAACATGGCGGCGACATCGTCGTGTTCGACCCGATGCGCGTGACCGACGGCATCGAACCCTCCGATGACCCGGTCCTTCGGTTCCGTACCCTTGCCTATTCCGCATCGGTCAAGCTGCGCACCGGCGTGGATCGAGGTGCGGAAGCGCCGCACGTCTGACGTCGAAGGCGCTCGGCCACGCGGTTTTTGGGGCGGCGCGGCGGCGGACTAACGTGTGCACAAGTGCTGCCTTCCCATATGGTTTTGATCGCCTTGGCCGGGCTCGGCGCCGGCGCCATCAACGCGCTGGTCGGGTCGGGCACCCTGATCACGTTCCCCACGCTCGTCGCGCTCGGCTATCCGCCGGTCACCGCCACCATGTCGAACGCGGTCGGTCTGGTCGCCGGCAGCGTGACGGGCACGTGGGGTTATCGCGCCGAGCTGGCGGGTCAGTGGGATCGGCTGCGGTGGCAGCTGCCGGCATCGTTGGCCGGCGCCGCGCTGGGGGCCTTCCTGCTCCTGCACCTCCCCGAAAAGGTGTTCGTCCAGATCGTGCCGGTGCTGTTGGTGCTGGCCCTGGTGCTGGTGGTGGCCGGGCCGCGGATTCAGTCGTGGGCGCGCCGACGGGCCGAGGCGCAGGGACGCTCACCGGAACACATCACACCGACACGAAAGGGTGTGCTGGTGTTGGGCACGTTCGCCGTCGGCGTCTACGGCGGCTACTTCACCGCCGCTCAGGGCATCTTGCTGGTTGGCCTCATGGGTGCGTTGCTGCCGGAGTCCGTGCAGCGCATGAACGCGGCCAAGAACCTGATGACCCTGGTAGTCAATGTGGTTGCGGCGATTGGCTACACGCTGGTCGCCTTCGATCGGATCAGCTGGCCGGTCGCCGGTCTCATCGCGGCGGGTTCGCTGGTCGGGGGATGGCTCGGGGCGCGCTACGGGCGCCGGCTGTCGCCGAATGCGTTGCGCGCCACCATCGTGGTGGTCGGCCTGATCGGGCTCTACCGGCTGGTCATGGTGGCGTGACGAAGGGCCGGCGGCGCTACTCAACGCAACGTGGCCGCGGCGGCTTCCTCGACGACGTCCAGCACGTTCCCGCGTTTGCGCCACGCCCGTAGCTGCCGCATCGCCCCATTGCCCTGCGCGGCGATCCGGTCGAGTTCCCCGATCACCCGGTCGTATTCACCGAGCGCCTCCAACGCCGCGCGCACCCGGTGCACCAGCACGCCCAGCTGCTCACGCGCCGGCACCGCTCCGCAGCCGTTGATCAGGTCGAGCGCGTACCCCGACAGTCCATCGTGGGCGGCCTTCCAGTAGGCCGCCCGCAGCGCGCCGGGCGGCAGGCGCGCAGGCGCATCACCCTTTTCGTGGCCCTCTTTGCGCGCGTCGAGCGCCGTCATCACCGCGGCCCTGATCAAGGTGGCAAGCAGCACGGTTTCGGCGACGGTCGCCGGCACGTCGGCGACCCGGACCTCCACTGTGGGGAACTGCGCCGACGGCCGCACGTCCCAATAGATCATGTCCTCGTCCAGAATCACCCCGGTGTCGACGAGCATGCGGACCACGCGGTCGTATTCGTCGGGTGAGGCGAAGAACGGCGGCGACCCGGCGGCCGGCCAACGTCGCCACAGCACGCTGCGCCAGCTCGCGTGGCCGGTGTCGGCGTTGCGATATACCGGCGAATTGGCCGACAACGCAAGCAGTGACGGCAGCCAGGGCCGCAGCCAGTTGCTGACGTGAATGGCGGCGGTCCGGTCGGGCACCTGCACGTGCACGTGACATCCGCAGATGCCTTGCTCGTGCGCGATCATCCCGAACTCTGCACCGATCCGGCGGTAACGGGGAGTGTCGGTGACGGGAAACTTGTGCGGCGTCGCGGGTGGCAGCCCCGAAGCCAGCAGCCGAACCCCACAGGCCTCGGCGGCCTGCGTAGCGGTGCGTCGCAGCCGGGTGAGTTCCTCACCGAGCTGGGCGCTCCTCGTCGCCACGCTGGAGGTGGTTTCGACTTGGCAACTGCTCAACTCGAGCTGCAAGGTAACGCCCCGGCGCTGCGCCTCGTCGGCCACCGCGGTGTTGCGGGGCGCCGGCTCGCCCGTCCGCGGGTCGACCAGAAGGAATTCCTCCTCCACACCAAAGGTGGGCCCGAAACTGGAGAAGCCGCTCATCCGGCCCGGTACGGCAGATCAGGGGCGCCGGTCGGCTTTACCAGCGGGCTGCCGCCGCGAGCGCGGCGTCCGCCGTCGGATAGATGGGTAGCAGGCCGTTGAGCCCGCACGCGTCGACGATGCGGGCGACGATCGCCTCACGGCTCACCAAACGCAATTCGATGCCGCGCTCCCGGCACCGCCGCGCCGCGTCGGCCAGCACCGCGAACGCACAGCAACCCATGAAATCGAGTCCCGTGACGTCGACCACGAAGGGTCCCGGCGCGGTCACGCCGCTTGCCGCCTCGCTGACCAGCCGCCGCCAGGTGTGCTCGTTGCAGCCGTCGATCTCGCCGCCCGCATTGATGAGCACCGCCGGGCCGCTGCGATCCGTGGTCGTCCGCAGCGTGCTGTGCGGGTCGGCCAGCTCGTAGACCAGCCGCGTGCTCAGCATCAAATGCGGGCTGGACATGGGTTCTGCAATAACCAGGCTCATAATCGTGGACTCCCTAATCGACCGGCGCCGGTGGCGCCAGGATGGATGCCCGTCCTGCTGTCTGAAGACAGACGACTCGCGATTGGCGAACCGCGAATCTCATTTGTATAACGAGACAGGGCGGTCTGTCTACCTGTCGCCGCTAAGAGTATGGTAAGGCTCGCTATGACAAGCCACGAGGTCACGACGCCGGCCGTGTCGGCCCGTGAACGCATCCTGGCGGCAGCGTACGAGCTGTTCAGCCGCCGCGGGATCCGGGCTGTCGGCACCGACGAGGTGATCGAGCGGGCCGTTGTCGCCAGGGCAACCCTCTACCGTCATTTCGCGACCAAGGACGACCTCGTACTGGCCGTGCTGGAGCGGCGCGAACAACTGTGGACGCACGGGTTGATCGAGGAACAGTCACGCCAGCGGGGCGAGACGCCCGAAGAACAGCTGCTGGCGATCTTCGACGTCATGCACGACTGGTTTCAGCTCCGCGACGGTTACGAGGGCTGCTCGTTCATCAACGTGTTGCTCGAGTTGGGGCCGGAGCATCCGGCCGGACGGGCCAGCATCGCGCACATCGACCACGTCCGCGACATCGTGCGTCACCGCGCTTTTGCGGCAGGGCTGACCGACGTCGAGGACTTCGCCTCGTCATGGCACATCCTGATGAAGGGCGCCATCATTCTGGCGGCGGTGGGTGACCTGGACGCCGGGCTGCGCGCTCGCAAGATGGCCAGCACGCTGATCGAAGAGCACCGGCCGGTGGCGCCGGCCGAGGTCGGCGAGGCAGTGGGTTAGCCCGCCGAGGCACGCATTTCACGCGGCGTCGGCCGCGGTCGTGCCGGTTTTGCCGGAGTGCTCGGCTTCGAGTTCGGCGATCGCCCGGGATGTGCGTTCGCGCAACACGAACGCGGCGATAGCGCCGCCGACGACCGCGATGACCAGGGCGATCCAGGAGAACCGCTCCATCCAGCGTTCGGCGGCCATTCCGGCGTAATAAACCAGCGCGGTAGTGCCGCCCGCCCAGCAGATCGCGCCCGAAACATTGGCCGCCAGGAAACGTGGGTACGGCATTTTCAGGGCTCCGGCCAGTGGCCCGGCAAATATCCGCAGCAACGCGATGAAGCGGCCGAAGAAGACCGCCCGAACGCCCCAGCGGTTGAACAACTTCTCGGCGAGGGCGACATGTCCGGGACCGAAGTGTTTGGGGAACCGCGCGCCGAGTCGGTCGAAGAGCGGCATGCCGAAGCGGCGGCCGATCGAGTAGCCGATCGAGTCGCCGACCACCGCGCCGATCACCGCGGCGGTGCCGACGCCGACCGGGTTGACGGCGAGGTCGTGATGCGACGACATCAGCGCGGCGCTGACGAGCACGATCTCTCCGGGAAGGGGGATGCCCAGGCTCTCGATTCCGACCACACCGCCGACCACAAGATAGACCGCGAGCGGCGGAATGGATTGCAGCAAAGCATCCACATTCATGGGTCAAGGATGCCTGACCGGCGGTCAAACCGCGCCGCAATGTCCGGGCTTTCCGCCGGCCTGCCCTGGCGCGGTTCGCTCGGCGTGCTGAGGGGTTCCAGCATCGGACGTTTGGGCACTCGCCCGTCGGCCGAAGACAGGCCGCGCATCCGGCGCCACACCCAGGGCATGAGACTGTCTTGGGTCCAGCGCAGCTGTTCGTAGGCGCTGGCCGGGAATGACAGTTCCAGGGGAGAGCCGCTCGCGTGGGCCCAATCATGATTGCTGTCGGGCAAATTGAGAGCCTCGGCCGCCGCGGCGGCGAACAAGATGTGCCCGTTGG
>DASSGQ010000061.1:0-4240 GCA_035693385.1 Mycobacterium sp. | reverse complement strand
CACACCCAGGGTTTGTTGTCCGTTGGAAAACAGCAGCCGTCTGGGTTCGTAGACCCGGAAGTGGCGGGCCATGTAGATGTACACGGAACCGATGTCGCAGGCGATGGTCGCGGTGTCGTCGAGTTCCTCGCGTAGCCGCAGCACCACGGCAACGGGGTTGAGCCCCGGCCCGTCCGGTGTCTCATCGCGTGCGTTGGCATCGATGTCGGCCAAGGCTTTTCGCTGCAGGCCGATCTCGGCGTGATAGTCGCTGGCGAGAGTGAGGCCGGCCAGGTTTTCGGTCAGGGCGGTGAGGGTGGCCCCGATGTTGCCGAGTAGTTCCTGGGTGGGCTGATAGCTGTTGTCGATGTCGGCAGGAAGCGAGTCGATGTGGATGACGGTGCGCTCGACGTTGTCGTTCCACAGCACCGGGTCGTATTCGACGGAGTCGTATCCGATGGCGATCAGGGCGTCGGCGTGGGCGAGGATGACATCGCCGGGCTGGTTGCGGAACAGTCCCACCCGGCCCAGGAAGTGATCTTCCAGACTGCGGGACGCGACCCCGGCGGCTTGAAAGGTTTCTACGACGGGCAGCCCGGTCGCGGCGACCAGGGCACGCAACGCCTGGCAGCTGTCGGGGTCGGCGCCGCGGATACCGACCAGCAATGCCGGCCGGCTCGCGCCGCGGATCAGCTCGCTTGCCTCGGCGATCGCTGCGGCCGGCGCCGCCGCCATTGGTGGGATCGGCAGTCGGGCCGTGATTTCCGCCGTCGTGGGGGCGGCCAGAACGTCGGCGGGCAGCACGACGGCGGTCGCGCCGCGCGGTTCGCTGACCGCGGCGCGAAACGCACCGATCGTGGCCTCAGCGGCGTTGTCGGGGTCGTTGATCTCACCGGTGAACTTGGTGACCGTCTTGAGCATCGCCGCGGCGTCCATCGACTGATGGGTGCGCTTGAGCCGGTCCTCGCGGCGTACCGCTCCACAGAGCGCAACCACCGGATCTTGTTCGGTGTTGGCGGTGAGCAGGCCGGTGGCCAGGTTGGTGGTGCCGGGGCCAGAAGTCACCAGCACCACACCGGGGTTGCCGGTGAGGCGACCGATCGCGCCGGCCATGAACGCCGCGTTTTGTTCGTGGCGGCACACCACCAGCTCCGGGCCGCCGTCGACCAAGGCGTCGTAGACGGGGTCGATCTTCGCACCGGGCACGCCGAAGATGTACTCGACGCCCTGTGCCGAGAGGACGTCGACGATTTTTTGCGCACTGCGGACAGGTTGACCGGGAGTAGTGGGGGCCATGCAGCCCAGTCTGGTCGCTGGTGCTGCTATCCGCGCGATGCGGGTCCGAACCAGCGCTGCAGCCCGGTCCGCAGGCCCGCTTCCCCGGTTGCCGTGAAGGTGTCTGCCGCCCACGCGACGTATCCGTCCGGCCGGATCAGCAGCGCCGCGGCGGGCCGATCGGCGATGGCCGCGCCGATGATGTCGACGCGATCGGCCCAGCCGCGAGCCGCATCCGCGAAGGCGCCGTCGACGTCGAGCAGCACCGGACGCGCGTCGTGGAGCAGTTCGGCGACCCGCCGGCCATCCTCGAGGGTCAGGTGGGGCACCAGCCGGCCCGAAAGCGGGTGGTCGTCACCCACGTCGTACCTCACGTCGGAGCCGGCCAGCAGTCCGGCCATGTGCTTGGCGACGTCGGGAATGGTGAAGAGCTCGCCCAAAAGCGCTCGCGCCGCGGCGACTTCCGGGCCCGGCGCCATCAGCGCGGTCTGGGTCAGCGACTGCATCATCACGCGCTGGCCCACGGGATGGCGTTCGGATTCGTACGTGTCGAGCAATCCGGCGGGCGCCCAGCCGTTGAGGTGGGCCGCCAGCTTCCAGCCGAGGTTGACCGCGTCCTGCAGCCCCAGGTTCAACCCGGGACCGCCCATCGGGCTGTGCACGTGGGCTGCGTCACCGAGTAGCAGGACCCGGCCGTCGCGGTACCGCTCCGCGAGGCGGGTGTTCTGTCCGTTGATGCGGCGAAGGGCGTGCGGCCCAGGGCCTTTCGGTTCCTCGAACGGTACAGTCACGCCGCCGAGCACGCGGCGTGCGCTGTCGCGGAGTTCGTCGAAGCTCATCGGTTTGTCCTCGACCGGCGGCTCGAATTCGATGGTGCCGAAAAGCGCCCGGCCCGGCTCGAACTCGGCGAAAATCGCTCCGCCGTTATCCAACCGCGTGTGGCCGAAGGGGAGCCTGCCGAATCCGGGGATGTCGACGCCACCGTCGGCGCCGCGGAGTTCCTCGGGGACGTGCACGTGGGCGAGCCGGCCCACCGTCTCCGAGGTGCTGCCGGGGAAGTCGATGCCGACCGTCTTGCGGACCAGGCTGCGTCCGCCGTCGGCGCCCACCAAGTACCTGGCGGCGATGCGGTAATCGCCCTCCGGTGACGACACCGACACCGCAACGGATTCCGGCTCCTGCGCCAAGCCGACGAGCTCGTGCCCCCAGCGCAGGTCCACCCCGAGATCGCGCGCCCGCTTTTCCAGGAGCCGTACCAGCCGGGGCTGCGGCAGGAGCATCGCGTACATCGGATTGTCGGTCATACCCAGGAAATTCAGGGTCATGCCCGCGAATATCCATCCGTACGACGGTTCGGGCGGATCGGCATCGCCGGTGAAAGCCTGATACAGGCCGCGCATGTCCAGCATCCGAACCACTTGTCCGACAAGGCCGTTGGCCTTCGGTTCGGAGCTGGGACCGGACTGGGCGTCCAGCACGACGGGCCTGAGGCCGGCCAGCGCCAGCTCGCAGGCCAGCATCAGTCCGTTGGGCCCGGCGCCGGCGATGACGATGTCCGCCCGTTCGTCAGCCATGGTGTGCCTCCCTGCGCTCGGTGGGCTCGGGTTGGTCCACGCTGACCGCGGCGAAGGCCGCCCGGATCAAGTCGGTGATCGCCACCGGCGGATCCGCCCGGACGTACGCCTCGGCAGCCGCGTCGCTGACGGCGCGCATGACGGCCACCACAAGCCGCGGATACATGTCGCGGTCCGGGTCGGTGCCGGTACGTTCTGCGATCACCTCGAGCCACTCGTCAAAGAGCTCCTGTGGCAACGCCTTACGCACCTGCGGGTTCATCAGCAGTTTTCGGACTTCGAGGAGTTCCTGGCGGCTGGGCACCAGGTCTTCGTCGCCGCGGGCATCGCTGAGATCGTCGTCCAGGGGCTCGAGTGCCGCGTGTGTGACCGACGTCCACAGCGGTTCGTCGGCGGGACGTTGGCGAAGCGCGGCGAGGCTGCGGCGCATGCGTTCGGTCTGCCGGTAGGCCAGCGCCTGATATTTGCCGTTGAAGTAGTTGTTGAAGGTGCGCAGCGAGACCCCGGCCAGACTGGCGATATCTCCGCGGGTCACGTTGTCCAGTCCACGTTCGAACGCCAGATTCAACGCGGCATCGCTGATTGCACGCCGGGTATCGGCCTTCTTGCGCTCGCGCAGGCCGCGCGGCTGATCGGTCATGGACACGAAGATACCCCAAAATGTTGCACTGTGGGCAAAATTGCCCGCTGGGAAATTTCTGTGTGGGGGAGCTAGTCGTTCTCAGTGGCGTTGAGAAGTTGCACTTCCTCTAGGTCCATCTCGGCCTGCAGCTCGCGCAGCACGATGTCGTCGATGAGATTCTGGTTTCGAAGCGCGGTGATTTCCTGGCGCTTGTGCTCGAGCACACCCAGACGCACCCGCCGAACCTGATTCTTGAGCTCGGCCAATCGGCTGCGCTCCGGGCCGTCCTCGGTGGCCAGAATGAGCGCGGCGCGTTTTTCGTATTCCTGCTGTATGCGGTTCAAGATGTCCGGGTCGACGCCCAGCGCGCTGGCCACCGATGGCAGCGAGTCGAGGGCGGCCTGGGTACCGCGAGTGCGGGCCAGTCGCAGTTCTTCAGCGTGGGCAACGTCATCGGGCATTCGAGCCCAGCGGACCACGGCGGGCAGCGTGGTCCCTTGGATTATCACGGTCAGCAGAATGACGACGACCACGACGTAGATGATCAGGCTCCGGTCGGGGAATGGCTGGCCGCCATGGATCGTCATCGGGATGGCCGACGCTGCGGCGAGCGACACCGCGCCGCGGAATCCCGCCCACGCGGTCACCATGCGTGCGCGCCAGGTGACTCGGCGGGTGCGCTGCACCTCGCGGCGGTCGACGATACGCAGCAACACCGTGGTGGCTTCTCCCCAGAAGAGCCGGGACAAGATGATGGCGCCCGTGACCGCGAGAGCGAGCATTGCGGCAT
>DASSGQ010000060.1:0-13129 GCA_035693385.1 Mycobacterium sp. | reverse complement strand
CGCCGAGGTCGGCGGCAAGAACGCGGCTGAGGTCGTGGGCGACCAGGCCTGGATCGAGAAGGACTTCATCCCGACCGTCGCCAAGCGCGGCGCGGCGATCATCGACGCGCGCGGCGCCTCCTCGGCTGCCTCGGCCGCGTCGGCGACCGTCGACGCCGCCCGCGACTGGTTGCTCGGCAGCCCCGCCGACAACTGGGTCTCAATGGCCGTCGTCTCCGATGGTTCCTACGGTGTGCCCGAAGGGCTGATTTCGTCGTTCCCGGTGACCACCAAAGACGGCAACTGGGAGATCGTCGGCGGCCTGAAGATCGATGAGTTCTCCCGCGGCCGGATCGACGCATCGACCGCGGAGCTGGCCGACGAGCGCAACGCGGTCACCGGCCTCGGTCTGATCTGACGCATCGGCCACCCGGGCCCGGACCGGCTGGCGGTTGGGGCACAGTACCCTAGTGCCGTGCCCGAAAGCGTGCTACCGCAGATCGTTATCGGAAACGACGAAATTTTCGATGCGCACGTAGGCGGGAAGCTCCTCGTTGAGCTGAAATCCCCGCTCGACACCCAGCGGGCTCTGTCGATTGCGTACACCCCGGGTGTCGCGCAGGTCAGTCGTGCAATCGCCGCCGATCGCACGCTCGCTGCCCGCTACACCTGGGCGAACCGGCTGGTGGCCGTCGTCACCGACGGCAGCGCGGTGCTCGGACTGGGTGACATCGGGCCCGAGGCGTCGCTGCCCGTGATGGAGGGCAAGTGTGCCCTTTTTCAGGCATACGGTGGACTGAACGCCATCCCGATCGTGTTGGCCACCAAGGATCCCGACGAGATCGTCGAGACTCTGGTCCGGCTGCGGCCGACGTTCGGCGCCGTCAACCTGGAGGACATCTCCGCTCCGCGCTGTTTCGAGATCGAACGACGAGTCATCGAGGCTCTGGACTGTCCGGTGATGCACGACGACCAGCACGGCACGGCGATCGTCGTGCTGGCCGCGTTGATGGGCGCCACCAAGTTGCTCGGCCGCGACATGTCCTCGGTGCGCGTAGTGGTGTCCGGTGCCGGCGCCGCGGGGGTGGCATGCACGAATCTGCTTCTGGCAATGGGAGTTTCACACATCACCGTGCTCGACTCGCGCGGCATCCTGCACACCGGCCGCAACGACATGAACAGCGTCAAGGTCGATCTGGCTCGACGCACCAATCCGAGTAGTCTCAGCGGCGGCATGAGCGAAGCGCTCAAGGGCGCCGACGTCTTCCTCGGGGTGTCGGCGGGCGTGGTCCCCGAGGAGCTGATTGCCACCATGGCGCCCGACGGGATCGTGTTTGCGTTGTCCAACCCGGATCCGGAGATACACCCGCACATCGCGGCCAAGTACGCGGCGGTGGTGGCCACCGGACGCAGCGACTTCCCGAACCAGATCAACAATGTGCTCGCGTTCCCCGGGTTGTTCCGCGGCGCGCTGGACGCCGGCGCCCGCCGGATCACCGAAAAGATGATGGTGGCCGCGGCCGAGGCGATCTTCGCCGTCGTCAGCGACGACCTCGCGGTCGACCGGATCGTCCCGAGCCCACTGGACTTGCGCGTCGGTGAAGCGGTGGCCAGTGCGGTAGCGCTGGCCGCAGAAGTCTCAGACGCTGCAGTTTCCTGGGAGTGAGAATCGGCAAGCTTGCCGCGGCGCTGCTCGCCGCCACGCTCGCTGTGGTTCTCTGGGCCGGCTGCACGACCCACACCGGCGATCACCCTTCGGAGGTGGTGGTCGGATCCCGACCCGATTCCGAATCGATGCTGCTGGCCGCGATCTACGTGGCGGCGTTGCAGTCATACGGTTTCGCCGCCCGGGCCGACACCGCCGAAGACCCGATGGCGAAGCTGGACTCGGGCGAGTTCACCGTCCTTCCCGCGTTTACCGGACAGACCTTGCGGCGCCTGCAGCCCGGCGCATTCGCCCTGTCCGACGCGCAGGTCTATCGCGCGATGATCGCGGCCCTGCCCGAAGGCATCTTGGCGGGCGACTACACCACCGCCGCCGCAGACAAGCCCCTGCTGCTGGTGTCGCAAGCCACCGCCAGCGCCTGGGCCGGCCATGAGCCGAGCGCGGACCTCAGCACGCTGCCGAGCCATTGCGATGGGCTGACGATCGGGGCGGTCACCGGGTTCGAGGAGCCCTCGGTCGTCGGATCTTGCCGGCTCCCCGCTCCGCGCGAATTCGCCGACCAAGCAACACTGTTCGCCGCGGTGCGGAACGGACAGCCGACCGCTGGCTGGACGAGCACCGCCGACCCCGGCATTCCCGCCGACTTGACCGCGCTGCCCGACGGCAAACCCGCGCTCATACAGGCCGAGAACGTGGTGCCGCTCTATCGCCGCAACGCGCTGAGCGATCGCCAGCTCCTGGCGGTCAACGAAGTGGCCGGCGTGCTGGACACCGCGGCGCTGGCCGAGATGCGCCGCCAACTGGCCGGCGGCGCCGGTCCGCAGGCAGTGGCGGGCGGATGGTTGGCCGAGCACCCGCTGGGCCGCTGAGAGTGCTGACCGTCAGTGCTTCGACAGCCCCAACCGGCCCAGCACGGACCCGAAAATGCGCTGATACCCGGAACCGCTCAGCCGCACCATCAGGTCCAAGAGCTTGGCGTCCGTGCCGACCAGCACCCGGGCCTTGTTCTTGTCCACAGCCTCCAGGATGATCTCGGCGGCGCGTTGTGGACTGGTCTTGGCCAGCCGTTTGTCGAACAGCTTGGCCAGCTCGTCGCGGTTGAGTCCCTCGGCCGCCGTGGCGTTGCGCGCGATCGCGGTCTTGATGCCGCCGGGGTGAACCGTGGTCACCCCCACCGGGTGGCCCGCCAGCACCATCTCCTGGCGTAGCGCCTCGGTGAAGCCGCGCACGGCGAACTTGGCCGAGTTGTACGCCGCCTGCCCCGGCACGGAGAACAGCCCGAAGACACTGGAGACGTTGATCACGTGGCCGTCGCCGGAGGCGATCAGATACGGAAGGAACGCCTTGGTGCCATTCACGACGCCCCAGAAGTCGACGTCCATCACCCGTTCGATGTCCTTGAACTGGCTGACTTCGATGTCGCCGGTGAACGCGATGCCGGCGTTGTTGTAGATCTGGTTGACCTGGCCGAAGTGGTCGTTGACCGCGTCGGCGTAGGCCAGGAATGCCTCGCGCTCGGTCACGTCGAGCCGACCCGCTTTGACGGGCGCACCGATCGCCTTCAACTGCTCCTCGGTTTGCGCCAGTCCTTCGGTGTCGACGTCGCTGATCGCCAGCTTGGCCCCCGAGCGGGCCAGCTCAACGGCCAGCGCCTGTCCGATGCCCGAACCCGCGCCGGTAACCGCGGCTACCTTGCCTGCGAACCCCCGCATAACACGCTCCCTAGTGTCGGCTGTCATCGAGGTTACCCGGTACCAGCGGTCCCCGATACCGGCGGGTGGGTCGGCCGCCTGCCCCGATTGCCCGGCTCCTCACTCGCGCCGTTGCGGCGCTCACCGTCGCCGGGCCTGCCCCGATTGCCCGGCTCCTCACTCGCGCCGTTGCGGCGCTCACCGTCGCCGGGCTAGCCGAACGCGGTGTCGATGATCTCCTGCTGCTCGACGGCGTGCACCTTCGACGAGCCCGACGACGGCGCGGACATCGCCCGGCGTGAGACGCGCTTGATTCCGGTCAATTTGTCGGGCAGTAGCTCGGGCAGCTCCAAGCCGAACCGCGGCCAGGCGCCTTGGTTGGCCGGCTCTTCCTGGACCCAGAAGAACTCGCCGGCGTTCGGATACCGGTCCAGGGTTTCGCTGAGCCGGCGCTTCGGCACGGGCGCCAGCTGCTCGATGCGCACGATCGCGATGTCGTCGCGCTTGTCCTTGGCCTTGCGTGCCGCCAGCTCGTAATAGAGCTTACCGCTGGTCAGCAGGATCCTCCTGACCTTGCTGCGGTCGCCGATGCCGTCCTCGTAGGTGGCCTCCTCCAGCACCGAGCGGAACTTGATCTCGGTGAAATCCTTGATGTCACTGACGGCCGCCTTGTTGCGCAGCATTGACTTCGGTGTGAACACGATCAGCGGGCGCGCGATGCCGTCGAGGGCATGTCGACGCAACAAATGGAAGTAGTTCGCCGGAGTCGACGGCACCGCGATCGTCATCGAGCCCTCCGCCCACAGCTGCAGGAAGCGTTCGATCCGACCGGAGGTGTGGTCGGGGCCCTGCCCCTCATGCCCGTGCGGCAGCAGCAGCACCACGTTGGACAACTGACCCCATTTGGCCTCACCGGAACTGATGAACTCGTCGATGATCGACTGTGCGCCGTTGACGAAGTCGCCGAACTGCCCCTCCCACAGCACAAGTGCGTCCGGGTTGCCCACGGTGTACCCGTACTCGAAGCCGACCGTGGCGTACTCCGACAGCGGTGAGTCGTAAACCAGGAACTTGCCGCCGGTGGACCTGCCATCGGGGTTTGTCGCCAACAGTTGCAACGGTGTGAACTCTTCGCCGGTGCTGCGGTCGATGATCACCGAATGCCGCTGGGAGAAGGTACCGCGCTTGGTGTCTTGCCCGGAGAACCGCACCCACTTGCCCTCGGCCACCAGCGAACCCAACGCAAGCAGCTCGCCGAAGGCCCAGTCGATTTTGCCTTCGTAGGCCATCTCCCGGCGCCTTTCCAGCACCGGCAGCACGCGCGGGTGCACGGTGAAACCGTCGGGTAGGGCCAGGAATGCGTCACCGATGCGGGCCAGCAGCGACTTGTCGACCGCGGTGTCCAGCCCCGCCGGAATCATCTGGTCTTCCTCGACTGACAAGCTCGGCTGCGCACCGTGCTTCTCCAGCTCGCGGACCTCGTTGAACACCCGCTCCAGCTGGCCCTGGTAGTCGCGCAGCGCGTCCTCGGCTTCCTTGAGCGAGATGTCACCGCGGCCGATCAGGGACTCGGTGTAGCTCTTGCGGGCCCCGCGCTTGGTGTCGACCACGTCGTACATGTACGGGTTGGTCATCGACGGGTCGTCGCCCTCGTTGTGCCCCCGCCGCCGGTAGCAGAGCATGTCGATGATGACGTCCTTGTTGAATTTTTGCCGGAAGTCCACCGCCAGCTTCGCCACCCACACGCAGGCTTCCGGGTCGTCGCCGTTGACATGGAAGATCGGCGCCCCGACCATCTTGGCGACGTCGGTGCAGTATTCGCTGGACCGGGAGTATTCCGGTGCGGTGGTGAAGCCGATCTGGTTGTTGACGATGATGTGGATGGTGCCGCCGACGCGGTAACCGGGCAGGTTCGCCAGGTTCAGCGTCTCGGCGACGACTCCCTGGCCGGCGAACGCGGCGTCACCGTGCAGCATCATGGGGACGACCGAGAACGCTTTTGTCTCCCCGTCATCGCCTGGGTCCAGCAGGTCCTGCTTGGCCCTAACCAGCCCTTCCAGCACCGGGTCCACGGCTTCCAGGTGCGACGGGTTCGCGGTCAGTGACACCTGAATGTCGTTGTCGCCGAACATCTGCAGGTACACGCCGGTGGCGCCGAGGTGGTATTTGACGTCGCCGGAGCCGTGCGCCTGTGACGGGTTGAGGTTGCCCTCGAACTCGCTGAAGATCTGTGAGTACGGCTTGCCGACGATGTTGGCCAGCACATTGAGCCGGCCGCGGTGCGGCATCCCGATGACCACCTCGTCGAGGCCATGCTCGGCGCACTGGTCGATCGCCGCATCCATCAGTGGGATCTGGCTTTCAGCGCCTTCCAGCGAGAACCGCTTCTGCCCGACGTACTTGGTCTGCAGGAACGTCTCGAAGGCCTCGGCGGCGTTCAGCTTGCTCAGGATGTATTTCTGTTCGGCCACAGTGGGTTTGACGTGTTTGGTCTCGACCCGCTGCTCCAGCCATTTCTGTTGTTCGGGCTCGAGGATGTGGGTGTACTCGACGCCGATGTGGCGGCAGTAGGCGTCGCGGAGCAGGCCCAGCACGTCGCGCAGCTTCTTGTACTCGCAACCGGCGAAGCCGTTGACCTTGAACACCCGATCGAGGTCCCACAGCGTCAGGCCGTGGGTCAGCACCTCGAGGTCGGGGTGACTGCGGAACCTGGTTTGGTCCAAGCGCAGCGGATCGACGTCGGCCATCAGGTGGCCGCGGTTGCGGTAGGCGGCGATCAGCTCCATGACCCGGGCGTTCTTGTCGACGATCGAGTCCGGGTTGTCGGTGCTCCAGCGGACCGGCAGGTACGGGTTGCCCAGCTCGCGGAAGATCTCGTCCCAGAAATCGTCGGAGAGCAGCATTTCGTGGATGGTGCGCAGGAAGTCGCCGGATTCCGCACCCTGGATGATGCGGTGGTCATAGGTCGAGGTCAGGGTGATCAGCTTGCCGATACCCAGCTCCGCGATGCGCTCTGCGCTCGCGCCCTGAAACTCGGCGGGGTATTCCATGGCGCCGACACCGATGATCGCGCCTTGGCCGGCCATCAGCCTGGGCACCGAGTGCACGGTGCCGATGGTGCCGGGGTTGGTCAGTGAAATCGTCACGCCGGCAAAATCTTCCGCGGTCAGCTTGCCGTCGCGCGCCCGCCGGACGATGTCTTCGTAGGCTGAGACGAACTCGGCGAATCGCAATTCCTCGCAGCGCTTGATGCCGGCCACCACCAGCGAGCGCTTGCCGTCTTTGCCGTGCAGGTCGATCGCGATGCCTAGATTGGTATGGGCCGGTGTGACGGCATTCGGCTTCCCGTTGACCTCGGCGTAATGCCGGTTCATGTTGGGGTACGCCTTGACCGCCTGCACCAGCGCGTAGCCCAGGACGTGGGTGAAGGAGATCTTGCCGCCGCGGGTGCGCTTCAGCTGGTTGTTGATGACGGTTCGGTTGTCGATCAGCAGCTTGGCCGGAACGGCGCGGACGCTGGTTGCCGTCGGCACGTGCAGCGACGCGGACATGTTCTTCACGACGGCCGCGGCCGCGCCGCGCAGCACCTGCAACTCGTCATCTTCGGCTGGCGGCGGACCGCTGGGTTGTGCCGGCGGCGGCGCGGTCGGCACCGCGGCGCCGTTGCCGCCCGCGGCGGTGGTGGAGGGCGCAGCGGCCGCAGCGGACGGCACGGGCGCGGGCGTCGCTTGCGGAGCGGACGGCTTGTCGGCGGCGGTCGGCGCAGATTCGGTGATTGGCTCGGGGTTGTAGTCAACCAGGAACTCATGCCAGCTCGGATCGACCGACGACGGGTCATCGCGGAACTTCCGGTACATCTCCTCGACCAGCCATTCGTTTTGCCCGAATGGTGAACTTATGTTGCTCACGGCCGCTGTTCGCCTCAATTCTTTTGTCCTGCAGGCGCTTTAAGCGCTATTGCGCGGCGCCCGCGACTTTGTGCGCCCCGGTCGGTTGGGGCATCTCTCACCCTCGGCAGTCTTCCAGGTTTCCGCCTCATAAAGGCTAACCTTTCGCCAGCAATTCGCGGCAATTCGCGCGTATCTGACGGAGGGGACTTAGGCCGTTCGCCGCTAGCCGACTTCCTGGGTCGGGGGGAGCAGGCGCAGGGTGCCCGGCCACCGGGTCGGCGGAGCCCCGAACGCCTCCCGCGCGTTGAGGACGATCTTTTTGCCCGCCATTCGGTTGCCGGCGCCGCCGACCACCGCGCCGATGCCGACCGGCAGCATCTTGCCGAACATCAGGGCACCGCGCCGCATGGTGTACCGCTTGATGAAGTACTTGAGCATCCTGGCGTTGAACCGCGCCAGGGCAGGCAGCGGCAGCGACGCCATCCCTTCGGCCAGCCAGCCACCATTGGTGCGGGCCGGACCGATTACTTCGCCGAGGGCGCGCCTGCTGTCGTCTCCGACCAGGACGGCAAGCACCAGGGCGCGGCGCCGCTCCCGATGGTCGGCCGGGACGTTGTACACCACGGCCTTGGCGAGCACGAACGTGGCGGTGGCCTCGATGAAGAAGATGGTTTCCCCGGCGCCGGCGGACATCGCCGTCAGCGTCCCGATGCCCGGGAATGTCGCGGCCGAGCCCACCGCGGCACCGCTGGCCGTGAGCGCGGCCAGGTATCGCGTTTCCAGCTTGGCGTCGATCTCAGCCGGGCTGGCGCCCGGGTGTGTCCGCCGCAACCGAGCCACGTAGGCCTCCGCGGCCGGTCCGTGTAGCCGGGAGCTGCGCTCGATGACCTGCGCCAATGCCCGAGTGGATGCCTTGGGCCGGCCGCCCGTGCCGTTCGGCGCGTCTCCTGGATTGGACATATCTTTGTTTCCTCGGGCCCGCATGTTGCCTCTCTTGCTTATGGCGTCTTTTCAGGCTAACTCGCCCGCGCAAAACGCGGACTGCGCTGGAGACCTGCGGAGCCATCGGCGTTATGGGTCGGCGGGTGCGCAGCCAATCGCGGCACCCGGAATAATGCAGGCTGGAAACAGGTCGGCGCCGTTCGCCGGTCCTGGTGGTGGGCGCTTTGCCGCGTCCACGCGTATCACCTTTGATGTGCGGGTAAGCCGGTTGACCACATAGGGCCGAGTGACCGGCCGCCGTCATCGGGAGCTGAAACGAGGTGCGCACATGACCACGGCAACGCCCCGCTCTCCCGGGGGTACCCGGCGCGCGGGGCCGCGGCGCGCCGATTTTGCGAACCGTTGGAGGTCGATCGCCGGGTCTAACCCGTCGCAGTCCGCGAACCCGTGGAACGCGCTGTGGGCGATGATGATCGGCTTCTTCATGATCATGGTCGACTCGACCATCGTCGCGATCGCCAACCCGACCATCATGGCCGACTTGCGTATCGGGTACGGCGCGGTGGTCTGGGTGACCAGCGCCTACCTGCTGGGATACGCGGTGGTGTTGCTCGTGGCGGGGCGGCTGGGTGACCGGTTCGGCCCCAAGAACCTCTACCTGATCGGTCTGGTGGTGTTCACCGCTGCCTCGATGTGGTGTGGGCTGTCGGGCAGCGCCGCGATGCTGATCGCGGCTCGAGTCGTGCAAGGTGTCGGCGCCGGGGTGCTCACCCCGCAGACCTTGTCGACGATCACCCGGATCTTCCCCGCGCACCGGCGCGGTGTCGCGATGAGCGTGTGGGGTGCCACCGCCGGCGTGGCCAGCCTGGTCGGGCCGTTGGCCGGCGGCGCGCTGGTCGAGGGGTTGGGCTGGCCCTGGATTTTCTTCGTTAATGTTCCCATCGGCATCGTCGGGCTGGCGCTGGCCGTTCGGCTGGTTCCGGTGCTGCCCACTCAGGCGCACCGGTTCGACCTGATCGGTGTCGCGTTGTCCGGGGTGGGCATGTTTCTGATCGTCTTCGGCCTGCAACAGGGCCAGTCCGCGCACTGGCAGCCCTGGATCTGGGCGATGATCGTCGCCGGTATCGGTTTGATGACGGCGTTCGTTTACTGGCAGTCGCTGAACACGCGTGAGCCGCTGGTTCCCCTGCAGATCTTCGGTGACCGGGACTTCAGCCTGTGCAATGTCGGGGTGGGCATCATCTCGTTCGCGGCGACGGCGATGATGCTGCCGCTGACGTTTTATGCGCAGGCGGTATGCGGCCTCTCGCCGACGCGCTCGGCCTTATTGATCGCGCCGATGGCGGTCGTCGGCGGTGTGCTCGCGCCGCTCGTCGGCAAGATCGTCGACCGATACCATCCGGGGCCCCTGCTCGGCTTCGGCTTTTCGGTACTGGCGATCGCGCTGACCTGGCTCGCGATCGAGATGTCCCCGGACACCCCGATCTGGCGGCTGGTCCTGCCGTTTTCCGCGATAGGCGTCGGGATGGCGTTCGTGTGGTCGCCGCTGACGGCCACCGCCACCCGCAACCTGCCCCCGCACCTGGCCGGCGCGGGCTCTGCCGCCTACAACTCGATCCGCCAGCTCGGAGCGGTGCTCGGCAGCGCCGCAATGGCCGCGTTCATGACATCGCGGATCAGCGCGGAGGTGCCGCGGTCGCCCGGTACGGCCACTGGCGACGGCGCCCACGCCTTGCAACTGCCCGAGTTCTTGCGCGCGCCGTTCTCCGCCGCGATGTCGCAGTCGGTGCTGTTGCCCGCGTTCGTCACGTTGCTCGGGATCGTTGCCGCCCTGTTTTTGGTCGGCTTCGGGCCTTTGGTGGTCGGCCGCAAGGGCACTGGCACCAGCTCATCGATGCCCGACGAGGGCGACGTGGATGACGCCGGCTATGACGACGACGAGTACGTCGAGTTCATACTTCTTCGGGAACCGGACGCCGGGCCCCCACCGCGTGCGGACGTGGAACCGCCGTCCGAGAAGGACCGCGGCACCGTGCCCGTCCCGGAGCGGTTCGCCCACCCCCGCCCGACGTCCACGGGTAGCGGGCATAACGACCGCGCCGGACCCTGGCGCGGCCCGGTTGATCATCCGATTCCGCGGGCCGCGCCGATTGGCTTCGCCCACAACGGCTCGCACGTGGACACTGGGAAGCGGCTTCGCCGCGCAGCGTCGCCAAACGCGTTCGGCCCCGCCGCGCCCGACGATCGCCGGTTTGCGCCGCCGCAGGAATGGCACCATAACGGCTCCGCGCACCGCCAGTTCACCGACGGCGCGCCGCCCCGAGGCCCGCGGTACCGTCCCGATCCGGACGAGGACCCCAGCGACTACGGCCGGCACTCCTCCGGCAAATAGTCCGCGGCTTGCCCCTTGGGCCTCACACAGGTTCTGTCAGCGCCAGAAACGCGCCCAAGTCGATGAGGCCGGCGGGCGTGGCGGGTAGGTACTCGGTCAGCACCTGCGAGCGCACGATCACCGCCGCGTACTGTGCCCGGCTGACCGCGACGTTGAGCCGGTTCCTGTTGAGCAGGAATGAGATTCCGCGCGGTACCACATCGACGGAGGAGGCCGTCATCGAGACGAAGACCACCGGCGCCTGTGCGCCCTGGAACTTGTCGACGGTTCCGACCCGCACCCCTGCGAGCCCGACGGAGCCCAACCGCTGCCGCACCAGCGCCACCTGGGCGTTGTAGGGCGCCAGCACCAGCACATCGGAGGCGGCGAGCGGTCGGGTGCCGCGCTCATCGGTCCACGCGGTGCCGAGCAGCCGCCCAATCTCGGCGGCGATCGCGTCGGCCTCTTCTGGACTCTCCGTCGAGTTGCCGTGATGGGCGACGGGAATCACGTGCAGGCCGGGCTGGTACCCGTTGAGGTGGCGAGCCGCGGTGCGTTCAGTGTGCGGATGCAGTCGGCACTCATAGGACAGCGCGGAGACCGCCGCGCAGACCGCAGGATGCATTCGGTACGAGCGGTCCAGGAAGTAGCCGCGTTCGCCGGGCAGCGTCCGCTGACCGTCCAGCAACCATTCCAGCGCGGACGCGTCGACCGGTTCGGGATGCGTTCCCTGACTGACTTGCGGCAGCTGGTGGGGATCGCCGAGCAGCAGGAGATTGGCGGCCGCCGGTGCCACTGCGAGGGCGTTGGCCAAACAGAACTGGCCCGCCTCGTCGATCACCAGCAGATCCAGGCTGCCCGGGGTCACCCGGTTGGCGTTCGCGAAATCCCAGGCCGTCCCGCCGATCACGCAGCCCGCATTGTTGCCGATGAAGGTGGCATACTCGCTGCCGTCGATCTCCTGCCATCGCGGGGCGGCGTGGTCGTAGCGTTTCTTGGCGACCCGGCCGGGGTCCAGGCCGGCGTCGATCACACAGTCCAACAGGTTCTCGACCGTGGCGTGTGATTGCGCCACGACACCGATACGCCAGTCATGGCCGGTGACCAGCTGCATGATCACCCGGGCAGCCGTGTGCGTCTTACCGGTCCCCGGCGGTCCGTGCACCGCCAGGTACGACGAGTCCAGGTCCAGGGCCGCCGCGGTGATGTCGGTGACGGTGTCGCCGCTGCGCGGCAGTGGGCCGCCGCTGCGCGTACGGGGCGCGCGGCGCAGCAGGATGTCGAGCGCGGCGGTGTGCGGCAGGTGCGGCAACCCGGCTGCCACGGTGACGGAGGACGATTCGATCGATTCCCGCAACGCCGTTGTCGGAACCGGCGGCCCGGGAGTGAGCGCGAACGGCAGCTGGTGAAATGTGTTGCCATCATTGCCAACCCGCTCGACGATCACCACCTCGCTGGGCAACGTCGGGTCGTCGGCGTCGACAACCACGGCCCGTCCGGCGGCCCGCCGGTCGGGATTGTCGGTCATGCTCGGTGGAGCCGGCGGCTCGTAGAGCGCAAAGACGTTCGTCATCAGGTCTCCGCGTGCCAGCTCTCCCCGCAGCCGCACTCGTCGCTGCGGTTTGCGGGCGCGGGGCGGGGTGTGCCAGTCGACGCTGACCGACGCGTCAGCCGCGACGAAGACGTCGGTGTTGTCGGCCCACTCGTCGACGGGGAAGTTCAGCCTGTCGAAATGCGCCCACCAAAACGGTTTGTCCTCGCGCCGGTGATAGCCGCGTGCCGCGGCGACCAGCGCCACCGCGGTCTGTTCGGGCGTGCGGTCAACGATGCCGGCATCGCCGGCGAACGTGGAAAGTGTGGTCGCCAGCTGGTCACGGTCTTCGACGGTGTTGCCTTGCCGAACCGGTTGCGCGCCGACGGGCACGACTCCGGATTCGTAGGCGCGCAGCATCAGCCAGTTACGCAGCCCCCGCGTCGACCGGCAGTCGTAGTGGTTGTAGTCCTCGATCTCCTTGAGTACGGATGCGGCCTCGTCAGAGCGGCCGGCGGCCTGCAATTCGCAGTAACGGGCGTAGGAGGTGATCGACTCGGCGGCCGTGGTGACGTCGCCGACACGCAGCTGGGGGCCCATGTAAAGCGGCTCGAGGGCCTTGAGGCTGAACGACTCGGCACCCACGCGAATGCTCTTGCGCACCAACGGATACAGGTCGACGAGTGTCCCGCTGCGTAGCAATTCGTCGACCTCGTCCTCGCCGACTCCGTATCGTCCCGCAAGCCGTAACAACGCGGTCTTTTCGTAGGGCGCGTAGTGGTAGATGTGCATGTTGGGACGGCGCTTGCGGCGCTTGGCCACCAGCGCAAGGAAATCGGTGAGTGCCCTGCGTTCGTCGACCCGGTGGTGCGCCCACAGCGGGTGGAAGTCCCCCCTGGCTTCGAGGACTCCGAATAGGTATTCCAGGCCCCAATCGCGGCCGTCGGCGGTCCATAGCGGGTCGCCCTCGAAGTCGAAGAACAGGTCTCCAGGGTCGGGTTCGGGCAACAGTGTCAGCGGCTGCGGATCGACGATCTCGAATTGTGGCGTCCCGGTATC
>DASSGQ010000059.1:0-6573 GCA_035693385.1 Mycobacterium sp. | reverse complement strand
ACTCGGCGGGAGCGCTGCACCTCGCGCCGGTCGACGGCACGAAGCACCACAGTGGTGGCTTCGCCCCAAGCGAGCCGGGACAAGATGACTGCGGCAGTAACCGCGAGGGCCAGGACTGTGGCGTGGCGAATTCCGCCGTCGACGTGATCAATACCCCGCACCGCGCTGGGGATCTGGACTCCGACAAACACCCACAATGAGCCGTTGAGCAGAAACGTCGTGATGTCCCAGAACGCGAATGACAGGAGTCGGGAGCGAGCCCGGATCACCTTCGGACCGTAATAAGTGAGCATGAAGGCGGACACCAACACCGCGACGACGCCGCTGCAATCGAAGCTTTGGGCCAACAGGAACGCCGCGAACGGCGTCAGCAAACTCAGGGCCCCTTCTTCCAGTGGCGCGTCGATGTAATTGCGAATCAAGGTCACCAGTGCGCCGACCAGCAATCCCGCGGCGATACCGCCGACGTAGGAGATGACAAAGCGGCCGGTCAACGCTGCCGGGCTGACCGGGGCGCCGCCGACCGCAACAGAAAGACTGACGGCGTAGAGGACGAGCGCGGTGCCGTCGTTGATGATGCTCTCGCCTTTCAGCACCGTGAGCGCTCTGCGCGGCATCTGCTTCGCCAGGCCGGCCACGGCGGCGGCGTCGGTGGGGGACAGCACGGCGCCGAGGACTGCCGCGGCATGCGATTCCATTCCGAACGCTCGTGCCGTCCACGCGACCGCCAGCGAGGTGGCGATCACCAGGCCGATGCTGAGGAAAACGATGACGCGTGCGTTCGCCCGGATTTCGCGGAAGCTGGTGTTCATGCTCTCCCAATAGAGGATCGCGGGCAGGAACAGCAGCAAGACGATCTCGCCGTCGATGCGGACTCCGCCGAATTGGGGAATCAGACCCAGTAGGGCGCCAAGCACGATGAGCAGAACGGGAGGGCCCACCCGATAGCGCCGGCCCAGGATCGTTCCCACGATGACGGTGGAGACGAGAGCAACGATGAGGACAAGGCCAAACACCAGCCCATCCTGCCGGACCGGCTCGGCGCGCGCCGCGCGGGGTTTGCTGCCGATCCTTCCCTGGCGACGCGGTGACAATGGGATGGAGCCGGTTTGACCGGCCGGCTCGTGTTCATCCGATTGAGTCGATTAACGCTGACCTGCGGCGGGAATGGCGACCTGAACACTAGGCTGCGGAGCGGAATTTGAAGGGGGATTTTCGTGAGGATCAGACTGCTGGTCGCAGTCGCCGTGCTCGTTTTGTCGACGATGGTGGGCTGCACGTTCGCGTCCAGGAACCCGCCGTCGACGCAAACGCTCGAGGTCCCCATGGACGACGTGCTGAAACAGAGCGTCATCACCCAGAACGTCGACCTGGGCGTCGGCAACACGCTCGTCATCAAGTTGGGCTCGAACTACACCACCCCGTACCGATGGAAGCCCGATACAAAGATCGGCGATCCGACGATCATGAAGCAAAGCGGCCACGAATTTGTGCAGCCGACCTCTGATGCGCGGGGCGCCGCCGGCACCGAGGTGTGGACCTTCACTGCTTTGAAAGCCGGGACGACGACCATCAGCACCTCCTACACCAGCTTCGTGGGCAAGAACGCCAAGCCCGCGTGCACCTACACGGCGAACGTGACGGTGCAGTAAAACGACTCTGGCAAATCCCTGCGCGCGGGTGGCCTACCGGGCTACCGTCTGGCTGTGTTCGGCTTCCTTCGCAACTGGTCCGAAATTGGCCAACTGCCCGCAGAGCTGCGCGAACAACTCGAGGCCGAGGGCGTGCTCTTCGCCGCGGGCAAAGTCGGGGTAAGCCGGCACTTCAGCGGCCATGTGCCGGGCGTCTATTCGGCTTCGGGCGTCTCCCGCTACACGGGCGGGTTCGGCTTCAGCACTGAGCGGGTCGTCGCCACCTTCCCCACGCGGGGTGACGCCAAGCTGCGGTCCATCGATTGCGCTTGGGGCACCAACAAGGGGCCGGCGCGGGCAAGCATCACAGCAAAGGGCCTGCAGATCGAGATCGACCTGCACGGGGTCGATCCCGCCTTCTCCGGCTCGATGAGGCTGAACTACAAGAAGAAGATCCCGGACGACGTGCTGCAAGAGCTGCCCGCGACGGCGTTGCGGTTTCGGGTGGAGCCGGTGTTCGTGTATCGCGCGGCCGGCGTGCGTCCCAAGGCCTAGCCCGGGCCGGACAAGTTGATGACGTCCGGCCCCGGCGCGTTGGCGTAGAGATTGTCGATCTCCGCAGAGTATTTTTCGGCGATAGGCCTACGTTTGAGTTTCATCGTCGGCGTGAGCTCATCTCCGCCCGGCTCCCACGGCGTGCCGAGGACCACGAAGCGCTTGATCTGCTCGACGCGGGAAAGTTTGGCGTTGCCCTCGAGGACGGCCGCGGTGAGCATTTCCCTCGCCGCGCCGCTTTGCACGAAGGCGGCCAGCGACGTATCGGCCATGCCGAGCGCGGCGGCCTGTGCGGCGACGGCATCACTGTCCAGGACGACGAGCGCCGTCACGTACGGCCTGCCGTCGCCGAGCGCGACTACCTGGTCGATCAACGTGGACGTGGACTGGATCGCCATCTCGATGTTGGCGGGGGAGAGATTCTTTCCGGCTTCGTTGACCAGCAACTCCTTCTTGCGGTCGACGATCGTGACGAAACCCTGTTCGTCGATGGTGCCGATGTCACCGCTGTGCAACCAGCCGTCCAGGTCGATTGCTTCGATGGTCTTCTCCGGCTGATGCCGGTAGCCCCGCATCACGACCGGCCCGCGCATCAGCAGTTCGCCGTCGCCGGCCGTCGAGATCTCGACGCCGGAAAGCGCCTGCCCGACCGAACCGATCTTGCTTGCGCCGGGTCGGTTGGAGGTCCCACAGCCCACACTCTCCGACAATCCCCAGACCTCGTAGACGGGAACGCCCAGTCCCCACACGAATTCGATCGTTTCGACCGGACTCGGTGCCGCGCCGATCACCGCCCATCGCACCTGTTCCAGGCCGAGTGCGTGGCGCAACTTGGCCAGCACCAGGCGGTCGGCGATGTTGCGGCGGAAGGCAAGTGACCGGGGCACGGACGTGCCTGCCAGTGTCAGGCGGGCGGCCCGGATACCGGTGTGGATGGCCCACAGCGCTAACCGTCGCTTGATCGCGTTGGGCTCCGCGCCCAGCTTCGTTTCGATCCCGGCCTTGATCTTGTTCCACACGCGAGGCACTCCGACCCACACGGTGGGGCGAGCATCGGGCAGCGCCTCCACGATCGCCCTGGTGTCGGCGACGTCGGTCACCTCCACGCCCAGGACGATGTTGGCGTAGTGCGAGGACACGCGATCGGCGATGTGCGCGTGCGGCAGGTATGAGGTGATCCGGTCAGTCGGTTGCATGCCAAGGAGATTGACGATTGCCGAGAACGCGGCTATCAAATTGGCGTGCGTGAGCTCGACGCCCTTGGGCGGCCCGGTGGTTCCCGACGTGTAGATAAGCGTCGCGACGTCATCTGGCCCTACCCCTCGCCATGCCGACTCGAAATCGAAATCTGTTCCAGCTTCCAAGGATTCGAGATGTTCGAGCGTCATGCAGCCGTCGACGTCGGCGTCGATGACGACCACCCGGGTAAGCTCCGCCCCGGCTGCCTTGATCGCCGGCAGGAATTCCGCTTCGGTGATGACGATCTTGTTCTCGGCGTTGCTGAACAGGTACCGGATCTGTTCGGGCGCCGAGGTGTTGTAGATCGAGAACGGGATCGCGCCGAGATGCATGGCGGCGGTGTCGGCCAAGTGGAATTCGGGACGGTTGCGCAGCATGAGACCTACGGTGTCGCCGCGTTCGACGCCAAGCGCCGACAGCCCGGTGGCGATCTTCCGCACGCGATCGGCGTACTGGCTCCACGTGATGACCACTCTGGCGCCGACCGTCCGGATGGCCGTCGCGTCCGGGTGCAAGGCCGCGGTCTCCTGAAAAGCCTGTGGCAGCGTGGACACCAGTGCTCCACTGCGATGCCGAACCACCGTTGGGTCGCCTTCGGTCATTGTTCCCACTTCCCGTGCCGTCACCGCAGACTCTTCCTTAATCCCGTATCGGCGCCGGTCTATGGCACGTTACCGCTCAGGCCACCTCGGCGGGCCCTGGCGTCCGCCCGGTGACGAGCGCCGCGAGCCAAGCGCGTGCCAGTCGTCCGCCCGTGCTCGGTGTTTCGACATTGCTGATCCTTCTAAAATCGTTATCTGCCAATTACTTTCACGCTCGGCCTCACCGCCAAGGCGTGACTGGCGAGGCCGATCGCGGCGCCGAGGATCGGCCATATCGGCCAGAAATATGACGCGCCCGTGGTGGCGGCGATCGCTGCCCAGACGATGAGCGCCGTGGCGGCCATCGCGACGAAGGCCGCGAGATGAATCCGCACCCCGCGTTGAACCGCGGCGATCCGCGCGGCGCGGCGGCGAGGGTCCGCGCGCCGGATGCGCTCCAGCGGCAGATCGGCGAGGAGTTGGTTGAGCTCTGTCTTGGTGTGGGTTTGGAACACCGCTTGGACCCGCTGCTCGTACTCGTCGAGTTGCAGGTAGCCCTGGGCGAGAGCTTGGCCCAGGCGCGCGGCGCTCTTCTCGCGATCGCGGTCTCCGGCGCGGTCGGTCACGAGTTGCTTGTCCATTGCCGTTCCTTCCGGGATGTGAATAGCATTAACATAGACGATAATGTTAATGTCGTCAACATGTCACGTGAGCGGAAGGGATCGGAGGCCGTGGCGCGTCGTGACAGTTACCACCATGGCGATCTCAAACGTGCGCTGACCAGCGCCGCGCTGTCCCTGGTGGCCGAGAAAGGGCCGAAAGGCTTCACCCTTACCGAGGCGGCACGGCGCGCCGGCGTGAGCGCCGCGGCGCCGTACCGGCACTTCGCCGACAAGGCCGAGCTGCTGGCCGCCGTCGCCGAACAGGGATTCTGCGAACTGCACGCCGACCTGGTCGCGGCTGTCGATGCGGTACCGGAGCCGAAGGCCAGGGTGATCGAACTCGGCCGCGCTTATGTGCGCTGGGCGGTCACCCATCCCGACCGCTATCAGGTCATGTTCGGTGCCGAGAGCGAAAAATTGGCTCACCCTGCCCTGGCGGTCGCCGCGGAACGGGCGTTTGGTGACCTGCGCGACGCGATCACCAGGTGTCAGGAGGGGGGAATTCGCGAGGGTCAAGACCCCCGCGAGATTGCCGCGCCGCTCTGGTCGCTGGTGCACGGCGTCGCTTCGCTCGCCATCGGTGGCGAACTACGTGCTGTCGGCATCCACCAAGACCCGGAGGCCATGATTGCGGACGTGGTGAACCGACTGCTTGGAGATGGCGGTTAGGCCACGTTCGCCTGGCGCTGCGTGGCGTAAACCTCGGCCAGGAACTGCTCGACGGCGACCGCGGTGTGCGCCGCGCGCGCCGAACCGAGGATGTCGAAAGCGTGTTGCGTGAAGGGCAATTCGGCGTAGACGACCGGCTGCCTGCTTAGCTGCCGGAGCCGTTCGACGAACGCGCGCGCCTGCTCGACGGGAACCAGCGAGTCGTTGCTGCCGTGCAGGACGAAGAATGGGGGAGCGTCGGCCGACACGTGGTTGATCGGCGATGCGGTGACAAACGGCTGCGGGTTGGTCGAGGGCCGTTGCTTGATAACCGATTTCACGAGCAGCGCCGGCAGCATGGGATGCATCGCGTCGTCGAAACGGGTGAAGTCATAGACGCCATAGAGCGGTACGGCCGCTTGCACCCGGGTGTCGGCGTCTTCGAATCCCGGCTGGAACTGCGGGTCGTTGGGCGTCAACGCCGCCAGCGCCGACAGATGGCCGCCCGCTGAACCGCCCGTAATGACGATGAAGTCTGGATCGCCGCCGTATTCGCCGATGTGCGCCTTGACCCACGCGAGGGCGCGCTTGACGTCGACGATGTGGTCGGGCCAGGTGTTACGTGGGCTGTGCCGATAGTTGATCGCCACGCAGATCCAGCCCAGCTCGGCGAGGTGGCTCATCAACGGATGCGCTTGTCCGCGTTTGTTTCCCGTCGTCCAGGCACCGCCAGGGATCTGGAAGAGCACCGGCGCCTTGCCGTTCCGATCGAGATCGGGGCGTCGCCAGATGTCCAGGTGGTTGGCGCTGCCGTATTCGCCGTAGCTGATGTTTGAGTCGTGGGCGTAGTCGCGGTAGATCCGCATCATCCGCAGCGCTCCCGGCGATTTGGCGGTGCCCGCGCCGCTCGGCCGGCGCCACAGACCCACGGAATCGGTACGGCGTGAGGTTCCCAGGCCGTTGTCCAGCGCGGCCGTCAGCGGCACATTGGCCTGGTGGCCGGCCCGACTGAAGTTCAACAAACCCAGCGTCGAGATGCCCGAGACCAGCCACGCGATGATGCGCACCGGGCGGGTGAGGTGGCGGTCTGTCGACGCCAGTCCGCCGAGCTGGCTGGCCAGTGTCTGCAGCGGGAACTCGGTGACGACCAGGCCCAACATCCACGAGAACACCGACAGCTGCCCGCGCCGCACCAGCGGTCGATACGCGTTGAACGTGGAAACCGCGGTCACCGCCGTCACTGCCAGTGACGCTATT
>DASSGQ010000058.1:0-7113 GCA_035693385.1 Mycobacterium sp. | reverse complement strand
TGCTGCAGCTGCTCCCGCAGCGCTTTCTCCTCCGCGACCAGCCCGCGGATGTGTGCCAGGGTTTCACTGTCGGTCGGTTTTTTGCCGTTGCCCATCGCTCTAGTGTGCCCGACTTGAGGGGCGTCGGGGCATCGACTCGGTAGGCTGCATATCGCCTGCAGGACGGATCAGTCCCGGTAACGGAATGAAAGAGGGGCACTAGTGGGTTTAGGGGCGGGGCTGCGGCAAGCGGCCGCAACCACCGACTCGCGGCGAGCTCCGGAGTCTGGCTGGCGATCGCTTGGGCGTCCCTGGCTGATCGCCGTTGTGGTTATTCCTTTGCTGATTGCGGCAATCGGCTACGGTGCCTACGAGCGACCGCGGTCCGTCAACGGGCCCACGGGCGCGGTTCCCACCCTGTCACCGTCGAGCAAGTCTGGTGCCCCGAAGTTTTCCCTGGCGCCGCTGTCAATCACTCGCAACGGCAACACCATTACGCTCACCGGTGACTTTCCCGACGACTCCGCTAAAGCGGCGTTGATGAAGGCGCTCACCGGCTCGCTGGCTCCCGGCGTCAACATCGTCGACCAAATCCACATCAACCCCAATGTCGACGCGCTCGACTTCTCCAACGCCGGAGCAATTTTCAAAGACAGCGCCTCGATTCCCGATTTCAGTCTCACGGTCAACGGCGACTCCATTACGTTAGCGGGCACGGCCGCATCGCAAGACCAGAAGAACACCGTCGAGCAGGAGACAGCGCACACCTGGTCAAATCTGAATGTCGTTGACAGGCTGGTGGTTAACGCTGCGAATCCGCCGCCGCCACCAGCGAAGCCCGGCGCACCTCCACCCCCACCGCCCCCGCCGCCTGCCCCCGGGCCCTGCGCCGACTTGCAATCGGCCATCAACGCCGCGACTGGTGGGCCGATCACATTCGGCAACGACGGATTCAGCCTGACCCCGGCCGACGAGCAGATATTGACTCAGGTGGCAGACAAGCTCAAGGCATGCCCGAACGCGCACGCGACGATCAACGGCTACACCGACAATTCCGGCACCGAGGCCATCAACATTCCGTTGAGCAACCAACGAGCCCAAACCGTCGCCGACTTTCTCACTGCCCACGGCGTTGCCGCCGCTGAGCTGGTGGTCACGGGGCTCGGTTCACTCAACCCGGTCGCCCCCAACGACACCGTCGAGGGCCGAGCCAAGAATCGCCGCGTCGAAATCGTTGTGAGCTGAGGGGATCCAGGATGGATTTCGTGATCCAGTGGTTGTGGTACCTACTCGCCTTCGTGGCGGGTTCGGCCGTCGCCCGGGTGATCGCCAATATCGTGAACAAACGGGCCGGCGCTGAAATCGTCCCCGGCGATGCCACCGGGCCCGGGGCAGGCGGGCAGCGATGAACCACGTGCATTGGTGGCTCTTCGGGTTGGCCTTTGTGACGGGGTTGGTGTTGACCCTCGCGCTGACGCTTCGACCCGTCAAACGCCAAGTGCCGGCGCGGGTGTCAGCAACTGCCACGGGTCCAGTCGCCGATGCCGAATCCGAGCCGGCCACGACGGAGATTCCCGTCGCCGACGAGTCCTTGACGACGACCATCCCCGTCGAAAATGAATCGCCGACGACCCTGATTCCGGTGGAGCATGAGCCGCCGACGACCAAGATCCCGGTGGAGCACGACCCGCCGACGACAAAGATTGCCGTCGCCAAAGAGTCGCCGAAGATCGAGCATCCGGTCGCGAAAGATTCGCCCACGACCAGGTTCCCGTTCATCAAGCGATGGCTGCCGAAGAGGGATGCTGCCGCCGGCGAGCCGCCGACGAAGAAGATCCCGGCTGCCAAGAAGGCGCCCCCGAAGAAGGCGCCGCCCAAGAAGGCGCCGCTCAAGAAGGTGCCGCCGGGGAAAGCACCGCCGGGGAAAGTGCCGCCAAGAAAGGCTCCGCCGCCCGGCGAGTCGCCGACGAGGAAGATCCCGGCCGCGAAAAAGCTGCCGCCGAGAAACGGGCCGCCCAGAAAGGGTCCGGCAGCCAAGGCCGCGCCAGGCAAGAAGATTCCGCCCCCCGGGGCGCGGCCGGCGAAGAAGCGTCCCGGCGCCCACGAATCGCCGACCACGAAGATCCCCGTGTTGCCGTATGCGCCGTACGGCCCCGGCTCCGCTCGCGCCACCCCGGATGGCGGCGGGCCGTCGGGCTGGTTGGTGAAGGGCCGTTCGGATACCAGGCTCTATTACACCCCCGACGATCCGACCTACGACGCGACCGTCGCGCAGGTCTGGTTCAAGGACGAGGGATCCGCCGCGCGGGCGCTTTTCACGCCGTGGCGCAAGAGCTCACGAAAGTGATCGTCAGGCAGTTCGGCTAGCACGGAGCGGGGAGTCGCAACACCAGCCGCGCGCCGCCCAGCGGGCTGTTTTCCAGCGACGCCGTCCCGCCGTGCAGCTGGGCCTGCTGAGCCACCAATGCCAGCCCTAGGCCCGACCCCGAATGCGAGGCCGTCGACCCGCGGGAGAACCGCTCGAACACCACTTGGCGCTCCGTCTCGGGCACTCCGACGCCGTTGTCGTCGATGGCGATTTCCACGCCTGCGCGCGAGCTGACCGCCGACAGCTGGATGCGAGAGGCGCCGCCGTGCTTGACGGCGTTGGCGATCGCATTGTCGACCGCCAGTCGCAACCCGGCCGGCAATCCCACGATGATGCAGGTCGGCGACGGCACCAGCGAGACGTCGAGTTCGGGGTAGACCCGCATGGCGTCGTGCGCCGCTCGGTCGAGCAATTCGGTGATGTCGACCGGCATGTGATCGTCGGCCGTAGACAGTTCGCCCTGGGCCAACCGCTCCAAGGCGCTCAGGGTGGCCTCGATCCGCGACTGGGTGCGGATGACGTCGTTGAGCACCTCTTTGCGTTCATCGTCGGGCAGGTCCAGTGTGGCCAGCACCTCGAGATTGGTGCGCATCGCGGTCAGCGGAGTGCGCAGCTCATGGGACGACACCGCCGCGAAGTCGCGCGCCGAGGCCAGCGCTTCCTTGGTCCGGTTCTGCTCGTCCCAGATGCGCCGCAGCATGCCTCTCATCGCCTCGGCGATCTCGACGGCTTCGCTGGCGCCGTGCACTTCGACCCGCGGCGCCTCGTCCCCGGCCTCAATCGCGCGGGTCTGCTCGGCGAGCTGTTTGAACGGACGTACCGCGAATGCGGCCAGCAGCCAGGCGAACACGGCCGCCGCGCCGATAGCGAACCCGCAGATCAGCAGCACCCGGCGGTGCAAATTGTTGGTCTCGGCGAGGGTGGTGTCATACGTCGCGCCCACCGCGAGCGACGTCGGCTCCGGCCCGGGTATCGCGACGGTCCGCACGCGGTAGCGCACCCCGTTGACGTAGGTGTCGGCGTAGTCGGCGTTCAGTTGGGGCAGCGTGACATCCGAGTTCGATTTGACCAGGCCGCTACGGCGGACCGTGATGATGGCGTCGCGGTCGTTGGGGGAGCGCGGTATCTCGTCAAGCCCGCGCGGCAGGAACGGGATGGCGAAACCCGCCGCCTCGTCCAGCCGGCGGTCGAGCCGTTCCTTCCGGTCGTTGGTGATCCCCACCCAGACCACGGTGCCGACGATGAGCACCGGAATCGCGGCGCCGATGGCCGTCGCGATCACCACCCGGGTCCGCAGCGACGGTGTACGGGCAAAAACCCGGGTCAGGATCTTCATCACCGCTTCACTCTGGTCAGCACATGGTTACTGCATCCGCAGCACGAACCCGACCCCGCGGACGGTGTGCAGCAGCCTGGGGCCGCCATTGGCTTCCAACTTGCGGCGCAGGTACCCGATAAACACGTCGACGACGTTCGTGTCCGCGGCGAAGTCATATCCCCAGACCAGCTCCAACAGCTGAGCGCGGCTCAGCACCGCGGTCTTGTGCTCGGCGAGCACGGCCAGCAGATCGAACTCCCGCTTGGTCAGGTCGACGTCGACGCCGTTGACGCGGGCCCGCCGGCCGGGGATGTCCACCTCGAGCGGGCCCACGGTGATGGTTTCCGACGACGAGGTGGCGGTGGCGCCGCGGCGGCGCAGCAGCGCCTTCACCCGCGCGACCAGTTCGGCCAGGACGAACGGTTTGACCAGGTAATCGTCGGCACCCGCCTCCAGGCCCGCCACCCGGTCGTCGACCGAGCTGCGCGCGCTCAGCACGCAGACCGGCACGTCGTTGTCCATGGCCCGCAGCGCCGTGACGACGCTGACGCCGTCCAGGACGGGCATGTTGATGTCGAGCACGATCGCGTCCGGGCGCGTCTCGGTGGCGCTGCGCAAGGCCTCGGCGCCGTCGACCGCCGTCGACACCTCGAATCCGGAGAGGCGCAAGCCGCGCTCCAGCGAGGCCAGTACGTCGGCGTCATCGTCGACGACCAAGACGCGCGGGGAGGTCGCACCAGTGTCCATGCCGCCCATTTTGCCTGATTGTTGCGTGTGGCGGTGGGAGGATCACCGCTGGGTCGCGGGGGGACTGACGCCGGGAGGGGTAATTCACGGACTCCCGACCTCTGGTAGATCACCGGCGTCCAAGGCCGCTCAACTGCAACGCCAGCTGCCGTCGTACGGCGGGTACCTCGGCGGCCAGCCGCATTCCCGAATTGCGGACCGGGCGCAGCGGGCGCGGCAGGGTCGCGATCCGGGTCAGCCGCCCGGTCAGTTTCAGCACCTGCGCGGCCCGTTGACGCTGGGCGGTGCCGTAGGCGTCCAGCGCGCTGTCGGACCTGCCGTTCAGGACTTCGGTGAGCGCGCCGGCCAGGGAGATCGCGTCGGTGATGCCAAGATTCATGCCCTGGCCGCCGGCGGGGCTGTGCACGTGAGCCGCGTCGCCGGCCAGCAGCAACCGGCCGGACCGATAGGCGTCGGCGACGCGGTGGTGGATGTGGAACCGCGTTCCCCACTGCAGTTCGGTCACCACCAGCTGCCCGGGGCCGAAAGCCCGATTGTCCAGCAGTGCCTGGACGAATGCCGTTGACGGAACCTTCGGCGCGTCGGTCACCGGGGCGACGATGCGGAAGATGTCGCCGGGCAGCGGCGCCAACACGTTCAGGCCTTCCCTGGCGTAGAACAGGATCACCTCGTCGCGCGGCGCGTCACCGGCCAGCCGGACGTCGGCGAGTGCGAAGGATTCCGCGAATTCACCTCCGGTGAAACCGATTCCGGCCTGATCACGAACTGTGCTGTGCATGCCGTCGGTCCCGACGACATAGCCGGCCCGGATGGTGTCGCCGTGGTCGAAGGTGGCCGTCACGCCGTCTGCATCCTGGGTGACGCCGCTCAGGGTCTTGGGCCGGATCACGCCACCGCCCAACTCGCGCAGTCGCTGCAGCAACAGTCGCTCGGTATCGGCCTGGGAGAGCATCAGCGTGTACGGGTACTTCGTCGGCAGCTTGCTGAAGTCGACCGGTATCAGGACGCGGCGGCCTTCCCGCATGGTGAATCGCGGCGCGATCACCCCGGCTTTGACCATCCGCCGGGCCACGTCGAGGTCTTCGAGCACCTCGAGCGTGCGGGCGTTCACGGCGGCTGCACGTGTGGTGTTCTGCCCCTCCGGCAACTTGTCGACCACCACCGCTCGGACTCCATTGGCGATCAGGGATGCGGTCAACGTCAGGCCGGTCGGGCCGGCGCCTACCACCAGGACGTCGGTGTCGTTCATGGTCCACTCCTCGCGACGATTGAATTCAGTTAGTCAACGCTTGTTGGCATACCATCATGGTCGCGCGCCGCTGCGGCAATGTCAACAGTTGTTGGCCTACAATTGTTGACATGAGACGATCGTCCGAGGAGACCAAGGCGCTCATCCTCGCGGCGGCCCGTGAGCGATTCGGCGCGGCCGGCTTCCAGGCGGCCACCATTCGGGCCGTCGCCGCCGACGCCGGCGTGGACCCTGCGATGGTGATGCGGTACTTCGGCAGCAAGGACAAGCTGTTCGCCGCCGCTGCCGAGTTCGACCTGAGGTTTCCCGATTACGCGACCACCGACCCGACGCAGGTCGGGCAGTCGTTGGTTCGGCACTTTCTGGAGCGCTGGGAGGGTGACGAGGCGCTGGTGATCCTGCTGCGGTCCAGCGCCACCAACGGGGAAGCCGCGCAACGGATGCAGGAGATTTTCGGGAGCCAACTGCAGCCATTGGTCGCGTCGCTGGTGCCGGTTGAGGAATGCGCTGCCCGGGCCGGGCTGATCGCCACGCAGATCCTCGGTATGGCGCTGTGCCGCTTCGTGTTGCGGCTACCGCCCATCGTCGGGATGACCCGCGACGAGATCGTCGAGTGGATCGGCCCGACGATACAGCGCTACCTCGGGCTGCCGGAGGGCTGAAAACCTAAGCGTCGCCGGTCAACCCGAGGCGGCGGTAGCGACGCAGTCGCGCCGCCAGCCGCTCGCGGGCGGGGATGTCGCGCAGTGCGTGCAGCTCGGCGGCTATCGCGCGCGACAGCCGTTGGGAGAATTCGAGCGGCTCGTCGGCGGCGTCGGGGTGCTCCGGCACGATGGCGTCGACAATCCCGGACGCCAGCAGGTCGGCCGACCGGATGCCCTGGGCCGCCGCGAGTTCGGGGGCATGAGCGGTGTCACGGAACACGATCGCGCTGGCGCCCTCCGGCGGCAACGGCGCCAACCAGCCGTGCAGGGCGGCCAACACCCGGTCGGCGGGCAACATCGACAGTGCGGGTCCACCGCTGCCCTGGCCCAGCAGGACCGAAACCGTCGGGGTATCCAGCGTCACGAGTTCGGCGACGCACTGCGCGATCTGGCCGGCCAGTCCGCCCTCCTCGGCATCGGCCGACAACGCGGGGCCGGCGGTGTCAATCACCAGCACCAGCGGCAGGCGCAGCTCGGCGGCCAGCGCCATGCCCCGCCGCGCCGCGCGCAGCGAAGCGGGGCCGACAAGTCCGCCGGTGACGCGCTGCTGGCCGAGGACCACCGCGGGCTGCCCGTTGAATCGGGCCAGCGCCAGCAACGTGGTCGCCGCCTCGCCCAGGCCGATGCCGGACAGCGGCTCCGGGTCGGTCGTGGCGTGCCGCAGCAGGTATCCGACGCCCGGCCGGTCTGGCCGTCGGGATGCCAGCACCGAGTCCCACGCGGGCACGTCGGGTATCGGCTCGGGTGG
>DASSGQ010000057.1:0-2624 GCA_035693385.1 Mycobacterium sp. | reverse complement strand
GCCACGTTCGTCGGCGGCGCCGCTCCTGCACCGCACGGACCGGATTTTCCGTCGCACGCCTCTGGTCCCGGGTGCGTTCCCGGTATCCGCCGCCCTGTCGGCTGGTTTACCGCACATGCGATGTGAGTAATTTGCCAAATTCCTGACCGAGTGCTTGCCCGGCGAGCAGAATAGGGGTGGAGCGGCGCGCGGAAGCGGCCGTGCGCTGCGGAGCGGATCGCCGGGGGGCGGCATGGAGCGTGTGAGGCTTGCCGCGCGTTGGCGCGGGCTGATCAGTACGGCGGCGGTGGTGCTGGGCGCGGCGCTCGTCACGCAGGCCGGGCCCAGCCCGGCGGGTGCGTCCACGTTGCCCACCGGGTTTCGCGATTCGGTCGTGCTGAGCGGGCTGACCAACCCGACGGTGCTGCAATTCGCACCCGACGGGCGGATCTTCGTCGGCCAGAAGAACGGCGTGATCAAGGTCTTTCAGAGCCTGACCGACACGAACCCGGTCACCGTTGCCGACTTGTCGGGCGAGGTCGACGATTACTGGGACCGTGGCCTGCTCGGCTTGGCGCTGCCCCCTAATTTCCCCGCAAGCCCTTACGTCTACGTGCTCTACGCGTATGACGCCCCGATCGGCGGCACGGCCCCGGCCTGGGGCGATGCCTGCCCGACGCCGCCGGGCCCGACCACCGACGGCTGTCTCGTGTCGGCGCGCGTGTCGCGGCTGCCGATCAGTGGGAACGTCATGACCGGCAGCGAGCAGGTGCTCATCAACGACTGGTGCCAGCAGTTCCCCAGCCATTCGATCGGCACGCTGCTGTTCGGCCGCGACGGGTACCTCTACGTCAGTGGCGGCGATGGCGCCAGCTTCAACAACGTTGACTACGGGCAGTACGGCGCGAATTATGCCGGGGACCAGGCCAATCCCTGTGGCGATCCGCCCGGCGCGGCCGGCGCCGCGCTGAGCCCGCCCGGAGCGGAGGGCGGCGCGCTGCGCAGCCAGAGCGTCCGGCGTACCGATGGCCCGGCAACCCTCGACGGCGCGGTTCTGCGGATCGATCCCGCCAATGGTGCGGGCGTGCCCGGCAACCCCTTCTATTCCTCGCCGGATGCCAACGCGCGGCGGATCGTGGCCTACGGGCTGCGCAACCCGTTCCGCATCACCCAGCGTCCGGGCACCGACGAACTGTGGATCGGCGACGTCGGCTGGAATACCTGGGAGGAGATCGACCGCGTGACATCGCCGGCGAATACCAGCGCGTCGAACTTCGGCTGGCCGTGCTATGAGGGAGCGTCAGCGCAAGGCGGTTACCAGGGGGCCGGCCTCAATCTGTGCTCGTCTCTCTACTCGGCGCCTGGTTCGGTCATCGCGCCCTATTACACCTACAACCATGGCGCGTGCGTGGTGAGCTATACCGGCTGCCACACCGGCGGCTCGTCCATCACCGGGGTGGCGTTCTACCAGGGCGGGTCGTATCCGGCGCAATACAACGGGGCGCTGTTCTTCGGTGACCACACCCGCAACGAGATCTGGGCGATGCTCGCCGGCGCGAATGGGTTGCCCGACCCGTCCAGGCTGCAGTCGTTCGTCGGGGTCGACGCGGCGGGCGGCGCCGCAGGGCATCCCGTCGACCTGAAGATCGGCCCCGGCGGCGACCTGTTCTACGTCGACATGGACGACGGCACCGTCCACCGCATCACCTTCACGGCCGCCAACCAGCCGCCGACCGCAATGATCACGGCGAGCCCGACCAACGGTCCGCTACCGCTGACGGTCAGCTTCGACGGCACCGGCTCGTCCGACCCGGAGGGTAAGCCGCTGAGCTACTCGTGGGATCTCAACGGCGACGGAACGTTTGGCGATGCGACCGGCCCGACGGCGTCGTACGCCTACACCACGGCGGGCGTCTATCACGCAACCCTGCGAGTCACCGACGACCAGGGTGCGAGCGACACGGCGACGGTCACCATTACGGCCGGCAATACCGCGCCGACCGCGGTCATCGACTCGCCGACATCGAGCCTGACCTGGAAGGTCGGCGACGCGATCAGCTTCTCCGGTCACGCCGCCGACGCGCAGGACGGGACGCTGCCGGCGTCGAAGCTGAGCTGGTCGCTGATCCTGCATCACTGCTTCACGCCGACCGACTGCCACACGCACCTGATCCAGACCCTAAGCGGTGTCTCCAGCGGATTGTTCACCGCGCCGGACCATGAATACCCGTGCTGGCTCGAACTGCAATTGACCGCGACCGACTCAGGCGGGCTGACCTCCATCACCAGCGTCCGGCTGGACCCCAAGACGGTCGTGCTCACGTTCAAGACCAACCCGGGAGGTCTCGTCCTCAGCGACCTGGTCGTCAACGAGGCGCCGCGTACTACGCCGTTCTCCGTGACCGTGGTGGTCGGCTCGGCCAACTCGGTCAGCGCCCCATCACCGCAGCAATTCAACAAGTCCACCTACTTCTTCAGCTCCTGGTCGGACGGCGGCCCGCAGAGCCATACCATCACCGCGCCCGCGGCGAACACCACCTATACCGCGACATACCGCAAGCGCTGAGATGCGACCCGCGGCGCCGGACGGACGGGTTCCCCTGAAACCGTGGAGACTGAACAACTAGAACGCACTACTTCGCCGC
>DASSGQ010000056.1:0-9083 GCA_035693385.1 Mycobacterium sp. | reverse complement strand
CCGACATCGTCATCACGGCCACCGGCCTGCAGCTGCAGGCGCTGGGCGGGGCCACGATCAGCCGCGACGGCACCGAGATCGATCACCGCGATCGCTTCGTCTACAAGGCGCACATGCTCGAAGACTTGCCGAACCTGTTCTGGTGCGTGGGCTATACCAACGCGTCCTGGACGCTGCGGGCCGACATCACGGCCCGGGCAACGGCGAAGTTGTTGGCGCACATGGCCTCTCACGGCTACACCCACGCCTACCCGCACCGGGGCAACGAGCCGATGGCTGTGAAGCCGTCCTGGGACATTCAGGCCAACTACGTGAAACGGTCCGCGCATGCGCTGCCGAAGTCAGGCACCAAGCGGCCGTGGAACGTGCGGCAGAACTACCTCGCCGACGCCATCGACTACCGGTTCGACCGCATCGACGAGGCGATGGTCTTCGGACGAGTCGCCGACCGGGCCCCGGTGGCGACGCAGCCGGGCTGATCCCGGACTCCGGTTGAACTGCTACTAAATGTCTGGTTACGGCAATAGGCTGATCGCCATGGCAGCTGAGAAGCGCGAACCCGAAGTCGTTGTGCTGGGTGGCGGTTCCTGGGGAACCACCGTGGCGTCGATCTGCGCGCGACGCGGGCCGACCCTGCAGTGGGTGCGCTCGGAGGCGACCGCCAAGGACATCAACGAGCATCACCGCAACAGCCGCTATCTCGGCAATGACGTCATCCTGAGCGACACGCTTCGCGCGACCACCGACTTTGTCGAGGCCGCGAACTGTGCCGACGTCGTGGTCATGGCGGTGCCCTCGCACGGCTTCCGGGGTGTGCTCACCGAACTGGCCAGGGAACTGCGGCCATGGGTGCCGGTTGTGTCGCTGGTCAAGGGGCTCGAGCAGGGCACCAACATGCGGATGTCGCAGATCATCGAGGAGCTGCTGCCCGGTCATCCCGCGGGCATACTGGCCGGCCCGAACATCGCCCGTGAGGTGGCCGAGGGTTACGCCGCCGCGGCGGTGCTGGCCATGCCCGATCAGCATCTGGCCACCCGACTCTCGGGACTGTTCCGCACCCGGCGGTTCCGCGTCTACACCACCGACGACGTCATCGGGGTCGAGATGGCCGGCGCGCTGAAGAACGTCTTCGCCATCGCCGTCGGGATGGGTTATTCGCTGGGCATCGGCGAAAACACCCGCGCACTGGTGATCGCGCGCGCCCTGCGCGAAATGACGAAGATGGGTGTAGCGATGGGCGGACACCCCGACACCTTCCCCGGGCTGGCCGGCCTCGGCGACCTCATCGTCACCTGCACCAGCCAGCGCAGCCGCAACCGCCACGTCGGCGAGCAACTCGGCGCGGGCAAACAGATCGACGAGATCATCGCGTCGATGAACCAGGTCGCCGAGGGCGTCAAGGCCGCCAGCGTGGTCATGGAATTCGCCGCCGAGTTCGGTCTGAACATGCCGATCGCGCGCGAAGTCGACTCTGTGATCAACCACGGGTCCAGCGTCGAGGACGCCTATCGCGGACTGGCCGCTGAGGTTCCCGGACACGAAGTCCACGGCTCGGGGTTCTGACCCGGCGACTCCTCTCGTGCTGAGGAGAAGATTTGCATTCGATATGCGCCCGGCTGCGCGCCTTGACCCGCGCTTCGCCGCCAAAATACTCTCGAACGAGGAACCCAGGCTTAGACCTGCCGACTGGCGCGGCTGTAATCACTTGTGCGCCAATGAGCTACGCCGACGCGACGAAGCGCAGTAGGGGCGGGTATCGGAACATCCCCCGCTAGACCTAACGAGGGAAGCAACCGATGCAAAACACCGAACGACTGGGCGGTCAGGATATTGGCCAGGACCGCAAGGAATCGCGAATTGGCCGGATAAGACCGGTTATCCGGCACGACGTGCCCGCGTCGCTCGTGGTTTTCCTGGTCGCACTTCCATTGTCGGTGGGCATCGCGATCGCGTCGAACGCTCCGGTGCTCGCCGGTCTGATCGCAGCGATCGTCGGGGGAATCATCGCCGGAGCCGTCGGCGGATCACCGCTGCAGGTCACCGGTCCCGCGGCCGGGCTGACCGTCGTCGTTGCCGATCTGATCTCCGACTTCGGTTGGGGGGTGACGTGTTTGATCACCGCAACCGCTGGTGTGCTGCAGGTCCTGTTGGGGCTCAGCCGTGTCGCGCGGGCCGCACTGGCGATCTCACCCGTCGTCGTGCATGCCATGCTGGCCGGCATCGGACTCACGATCGCACTGCAACAGACGCACGTCTTGCTGGGCGGGAAATCCAAAAGCACGGCCTGGCACAACCTCATTGACCTGCCGGGCCAGATCATCGGCGCCCACCGGCCCGGGGCGCTGCTGGGCGCGCTGGTGATCGGCATCCTGATCGCCTGGCGGTGGGTTCCGACTCGATTGCGTTCTGTTCCAGGCCCACTCGTCGCGATCGTGGCCGTGACGGCCATCTCGGAGGTCTTCCCATTCCACGTACGACGGATCGACCTCGATGGGTCACCGCTGGATGCGCTGCAACTGCCTGACCTTCCGGACGGCAACTGGGGCGCGGTCACGATCGGCGTGATCACCGTCGCCCTGATCGCCAGCGTCGAGAGCCTGCTCTCAGCGGTTTCCGTCGACAGGATGCACCACGGGTCACGCACCGACTTCAACCGCGAGTTGATCGGCCAGGGCGCCGCGAACATCGTGTCGGGCACCGTCGGCGGGCTGCCGGTCACCGGTGTAATCGTCCGCAGTTCAACCAATGTCAACGCGGGCGCGAAAACCCGCGCATCGGCCGTCCTGCACGGCGTCTGGATCCTGCTGTTCACGGTTCCGTTCTCGGAGTTGGTCGAAGAAATCCCGACCGCCGCACTCGCCGGCCTGCTGATCGTCATCGGGGTTCAGCTGCTGAAGCCGGCGCATATCGAAACCGCAAGCAAGCATGGGGATCTCGCCGTCTACGTGGTGACCGCGGTTTGCGTCATATTCCTCAATCTGCTGCACGGCGTGATCATCGGACTCGCCCTGGCCATCGCGCTGACCGGATGGCGGGTGATCCGCGCCAGGGTCGAGGCGTGTTCGGTAGACGGCGAGTGGCACGTAGCCATCGAAGGGGCGGCCTGCACCTTTCTCGCCCTGCCCCGGCTGACGCGTGTGCTGACGTCCATCCCCTCCGGAACGGTTGTCACCGTCGACATTTCGGCCCATTACCTGGACCACGCCGCGGATCAGGCGATCACCGACTGGCGGTACCAGCATGAGGCCACGGGGGGCACCGTCCGGATTCGCCGAACGGTCCAGCCCGGCCACCTCGCCCTACGGCGCCCTCCCAACCACGTAAAGCCCGAACAACCTGGGGCTGCTGCCTGATCGGCGGACGCCGGCCCCTAATCGAACCCCGACAGCCCGAAGGTATCGCTCGGCGTCCGTCCGCTGAGCTTCTGAACGATCCACTGGTTCATCGAAACCCTCTGCTCAGTGGCCTCCAAGGCGAGCCGGGCATGCAGCTGCGGTGATGTCCTGACGACGATCGTCCCGCTGTAGCTGCGCTCGGAAAGTGGTGTGGGGATGGACTCTCCGCTTGCCTTCAGGGCGTGCACGTGCTCAGCGACGGCTTGCTCAATCGCGGCGGCGGCCAGCTGCGCTGTCGGCGCGTCGCGCCTCAAGTACGGCAGCTCGATGCACACACCCACGTACTCGCCATAATCGGGCAACCATTCCAAGCGGTAGGTGTAGCGGCTCACGCGGGTTTTGGTAGCACATACGCTATCGCTTTCGGGAGTCACTTATCCCCAGGGCGAGAGCGGTTCTTCAGGGCATGCGGCCTGCTGCGATTTTGATAGCGCATGCGCTATCGCTACTCGCGCGCCATGGCCTCCAATCGGCGGATGCGGTCTTCGATCGGCGGGTGCGTCGAGAACAGCGATCCCATGCGCTCGCCCGCGCGGAACGGGTTGGCGATCATCAGATGTGCCTGGCTGGCCAGCTGCGGCTCCGGAGGCAGCGGGGCCGCCTGGACCCCGCCGGAGATCTTGCGCAGAGCCGACGCCAGGGCCAGCGGATCCCCGGTCAGCACGGCGCCCGATTCGTCTGCCTGGTATTCGCGCGACCGGGACACCGCCAGCCGCACCACCGTCGCGGCAATCGGGCCCAAAAACGAAACCAGCAACAGCGCAATCGGATTCTCGCCATCCCGGTTGCCGCCGAACATGCCGGCCCACATGGCCATGTTGGCCAGCGCGGTGATCACCGATGCCATCGCGCCGGCGATACAGGAGATCAGGATGTCGCGGTTGTAGACGTGCGACAGCTCGTGTCCCAGCACGGCGCGCAGCTCGCGCTCGTTGAGGAGACCGAGGATGCCGGTGGTGCAGCACACCGCGGCGTTGCGCGGGTTGCGGCCGGTGGCGAACGCATTGGGCGCATTGGTGTCGCTGATGTACAGCCTGGGCATCGGCTGGCGAGCGGCGTTGGCCAGCTCGCGCACGATCCGATACATCGCCGGCGCCTGCACTTCGGAAACGGGCTGCGCGTGCATCGCCCGCAACGCCAGCTTGTCGCTGTTGAAGTACACGTAGATGTTCATGCCGACCGCGAAGAGCGTGGCGAAAAGCAGCGTCGTCCTGCCGAACAACGCACCGACAAACACGATCAACGCGGACATACCGACCAACAGGGTGAAGGTCTTCAACCTGTTGGCGTGGGGATGCCAGGTCATCGGTGTACTCCTCCAAACACTCAAGAACACTCGCCTCATTGCTGACTATCGCTCATTGAACGCCCGGGATGACCTTCCGGGTTCCGCGCCACCACAGGAAAGCGCGGCAATCAGCGCTAGCCGTGCCGGCTGACCGTGTAGTCGACCAGCGTCTCGAGGGCGCGCCGACCGGGACCGTCGGGCAAAAGGGCCAGCTCCTGGTGTGCCTGGCCCGCGTACCGTGCCAGGAAGTCCTTGGCCTTGGCCATGCCAGGCGATGCGCGCAACAGCGTCAGCGCCTCGGCCACCTCCGCGTCGTCGTCGATGGGTCCGGCCAGCAGCTCGCGCAGCCGCGCCGCCTCGGGGCCGGGTTCTCGCAGCGCGTAGACCATCGGCAAGGTGCGCACGCCTTCGCGCACGTCGGTACCGGGCAGCTTGCCGGACTCCTGGGAATCGCTGTCGATGTCGATGATGTCGTCGGAGATCTGAAAGGCGGTGCCGACGATGCCGCCAAGGCGGCTCAGCCGCTGGACCTGATCGGGGCCGGCACCGGAGAACATCGCGCCGAATTCGCCGGCCGCCGCGATCAGGCACGCCGTCTTCTCGTACACCACCTTCAGGTAGTGCTCGACCGGATCCTCCCCGTCGACCCCGCCGACTATGCCCCGCACCTCGCGCATCTGCCCGGTCACCAGCTGGGCGAACGTCTCGGCGATCAGCCGCACCGCGTCCGGGCCCAGCCGGGCCACCAGCCGCGACGCCGTCGCGAACAGATAGTCGCCGGCCAGGATCGCCACGTTGTTGCTCCAGCGCACATTGGCGGTGGGCGTGCCGCGGCGGACCTCCGCCTCGTCCATCACGTCGTCGTGGTAGAGCGTGGCCAGGTGCACCAGCTCGATGACCGCACCGGCGGTTGTCACCTCCGCGGTACACGGCTTGGGCCCGATCTGCGCCGACAGCACGGTGAACAGCGGCCGGAACCGTTTGCCGCCGGCCTTGAACAGGTGCGTCAGCGAATCGGTCATTACCGAGTCTGAGCTGCGCAGCTCGGTGTCCATGAGCTGCTCGATTCGCCCCACACCGTCGCGCACAGTCGCGGCGAATTCGGCATCGCCAAAGTCAATGCCCGCCACCACCGTCGCCGGAGTACTCACCCGACCAACATACTGGTGGATGTGGAACTCGGCGCGGATGTGGTGGTCGTGGGGGCCGGACCTGCGGGTTCGGCGGCAGCCGGTTGGGCCGCCCGCGCGGGCAACGACGTCCTCGTCATCGACTCCGCCAGCTTCCCCCGCGACAAGGCCTGCGGCGACGGGCTGACGCCGCGCGCGGTCGCCGAACTGGAGCGACTGGGGCTCGGCGACTGGCTGGACACCCGCATCCGGCATCGCGGACTGCGGATGAGCGGATTCGGCGGCGAGGTGGAAGTCGGCTGGCCCGGCCCGTCGTTCCCGTCGACCGGCAGCGCGGTGGCCCGCCTCGAGTTGGACGACCGGATCCGCAAATGCGCCGAGGATTCCGGGGCACGGATGCTCCTTGGGACCAAGGCCGTTGCCGTGCACCATGACTCGTCGCGACGGGTGGTATCGCTCACGCTGGCCGACGGCACCGAGGTGGGCTGCCGCCGGCTGATCGTTGCCGACGGTGCCCGCTCATCGCTCGGCCGAAAACTGGGCCGGCGCTGGCACCAGGAGACGGCCTACGGCGTCGCCGCCCGCGGGTATCTGACCAGTCCGCGCGCCGACGACCCCTGGCTGACGTCGCACCTGGAACTGCGTTCCCCCGACGGCGCCGTGCTGCCCGGCTACGGGTGGATCTTCCCGCTGGGCAACGGCGAGGTGAACATCGGCGTCGGCGCCCTGTCGACGTCCAAACGACCGGCGGATCTGGCGCTGCGACCGCTGATCTCCTACTACGCGGACCTGCGCCGCGACGAGTGGGGTTTCACCGGCGAGCCGCGGGCGGTGTCCTCGGCGCTGCTGCCGATGGGCGGCGCGGTCTCCGGGGTGGCCGGCCCCAACTGGATGCTGATCGGCGACGCCGCGGCGTGCATCAACCCGCTGAACGGCGAAGGCATCGACTACGGCTTGGAGACCGGCCGGCTGGCCGCGGAGGTGCTAGACAGCAGCGACCTGTCGCAGCTGTGGCCATCGCTGCTGCAGCAGCATTACGGCCGCGGATTTTCGGTCGCCCGCAGGCTGGCGTTGCTGCTGACCTTTCAGCGCTTCCTGCCCACCACCGGGCCGATCGCGATGCGCTCGACGACGCTGATGACCATCGCCGTGCGGGTGATGGCCAACCTGGTCACCGACGACGATGCCGACTGGGTGGCGCGGGCCTGGCGGGGCGGCGGGCGGCTGTCCCGGCTGATAGATCGCCGAACTCCGTTCAGCTGAGCCAGTTTTCTCGGTGGACAACGGGTGGTGCACGATCCATATATCAATCTGGTTGACATATATCAGGCGTGTTGATATACCTGATGACATGACTCAGCCAGTAGATTTCGAGTTCGAAACGGCCTATCGCGGCAAGTCCGCCCAATTCGGTGAGGGCGTCCGTCCGCCCTGGAGCATCGGGATCCCCCAGCCCGAGCTGGCCGCCCTGATCGAGCAGGGCAAGTTCCACGGCGACGTGCTGGACGTGGGCTGCGGGGAGGCGGCCGTCTCGCTGGCGCTGGCCGAACGGGGGTACACCACCGTGGGGCTCGACCTGTCTCCCACCGCCATCGACCTGGCCCGCCGCGAGGCCGCGAAGCGCGGGCTCACCAACGCCACCTTCGCGGTGGCCGACATCAGCGATTTCGCCACGTTCCCTCCCGAATCGGCCGGCCGATTCGGCACCATCGTCGACAGCACGCTGTTCCATTCCATCCCCGTGGAGGCGCGCGAGGGCTACCAGCAGTCGATCGTGCGGGCCGCGGCCCCCGGCGCGTCCTATTTCGCGCTGGTCTTCGACCGGGCGGCGGTGACCGAAGGCCCGATCAACGCGGTGACCAGCGACGAGCTGCGCGACGCGGTGGCCAAGTACTGGGTTGTCGACGAGATCCGGCCGGGCCGCCTCTACGCCAAGGCCCCCAAGGACTTCTTCGGGATGCCCGGCATGGAGGTGCGCGAGGAGTCCGACGGCTTCCTGTCGGTCGGCGGCTGGCTGTTGTCGGCACACCTGGGCTGACTGAACGGCCAGGTGTATAGTCCAGCTAATGAAGGGCACGAGCCTCGCCGCCAGCGTTGCTGTGGCGGCACCGATATTGGCGGGGGCGATCGCGCTGGCCGCGCCGGCGCAGGCCGACGACTACGACGCCCCGTTCAACGCGCAACTGCACACCTACGGCATTTACGGTCCACAGGACTACAACGCCTGGCTGGGCAAGATCACCTGCGAACGACTGTCCCGCGGCGTGGACGGCGACGCGTACAAGTCGGCCACCTTTATTCAGCGCAACCTGCCGCTGCACACCACCGAGGGGCAATCGTTCCAGTTCCTGGGGGCTGCGATCGACCACTACTGCCCCGACCAGGTCGGCGTCCTGCAACGGGCCGGCACTCGCTAAGTTCTCGTCACTGGCCTTGTCGAAGGGGCTTGTATCCGGCGTGCAATGCCACGATGCCACCGGTCAGGTTGCGCCAGCGCACAGCCGACCACCCGGCTGCCGAGATCCGGTGCGCCAGGGTGGCCTGGTCGGGCCAGGCCCTGATGGACTCGGCGAGGTAGACGTACGCGTCGGGGTTGCTGGACACGGCCTGAGCCACCCGCGGCAGCGCCCGCATCAGGTACTCCTTGTAGGCGGTGGCGAACAGCCCATTGGTCGGCGTGGAGAATTCGCACACCACCAACCGCCCGCCGGGTCGGGTGACGCGGAGCATCTCGCGCAGCGCCGCCGGCTGGTCGGCCACGTTGCGCAACCCGAAACTGATGGTGACCGCGTCGAATACCCCGTCGCAGAACGGCAGCCGGGTAGCGTCACCGGCAACCTTCGGCACGTCGCGCGCAGCGCCCGCGGCCAGCATTCCGACCGAAAAATCGGCCGCCACACACCATGCCCCGGATTTCGTGAGCTCCACGGTGGATACCGCGGTGCCCGCGGCCAGGTCCAGCACCTTCTGACCGGGCCCGACCCCCAGCGCCGACCGGGTGGCGCGCCGCCAGAACCGGTCCTGACCCAGCGACAGCACGGTGTTGGTCAGGTCATACCGGCGGGCGACGCCGTCGAACATCGAGGCAACGTCCCGGGGGTCCTTGTCCAAGGCCGCGCGACTCACGACGTAGACGGTACCGTCCCGGCGACCATCCAGCCCGTACAGCGGGATCCGGTCATTTCGGGAATGGCGCGGCCGTGGGTGCGTTCTACGGCTACGTGAGTGAAAAAGTGTGGTTCATAACGGGTACATCGCGAGGCTTCGGAC
>DASSGQ010000055.1:0-3650 GCA_035693385.1 Mycobacterium sp. | reverse complement strand
GTTGGTACTGCTCTAACCTGCCCAACGGCACATCGACCCAGTCATGTACCGCATCAGCTAAGCGCCGGGTCGGCTAGGCACGAGAGAACATCAGTGTTGCGGTACGCCTGAGACGTGAGGTGCGGAACTGCGCGGTACTCTGATGCGGCACTAGGATCGGCTTGATGCTCACCTTGAACCATCTCGTTACGTCCGGCACGTTCTCCCTTGACGGGGGTACCTGGGACGTGGACAACAACGTCTGGGTGCTCGGCGACGACGCCGAATGCGTGGTCATCGACGCCCCGCACGACGCGGACGCGATCGCGGCCGCCGTCGCGTCGCGGCGGCTCACCGCCATCTTGTGCACCCACGCCCACGACGACCATATCGATGCCGCCGCCGCCCTGGCCGAGGCCACCGGTGCGCCGATCTGGCTGCACCCCGCCGACCGCGAGCTCTGGGATCAGACCTATCCCGGCCGGGCCCCAGACCGGGACCTGGCCGACGGGCAGGTGATCACCGTGGCCGGCGCCGACCTCACGGTGCTGCACACACCCGGACATTCACGCGGCGCCGTCTGCTTCCACCTGCCCGATCAGGGCTGGCTGTTCAGCGGTGACACGTTGTTCGCTGGCGGCCCGGGCGCGACCGGGCGTTCTTTCTCCGACTTCGGAACGATCATCGACTCGATCCGTGACCGGCTGCTCGTCCTCGACCCGGACACGGTCGTCCACACCGGTCACGGGTCGGATACCACCATCGGCGCCGAACGACCTCACCTGCAGGAATGGATCGCCCGCGGCCACTGATCGGCAGGCGGCCCGGCCGGCCTTCCCGCAGGCGGGCCGCCCGCGCGGGCGGTCTAACGTTACTTCGCAGGTACACCACAAGCCTCGCTGGCGTGTCTTGTATATCAGACGCAATGCCAGGTGCGAAGGGGAGGACACGGCGCGTTGAATTCAGTCTCGCTCTTAATAAAAAGCGCATGATCCGGGCGGCTGCTGGGGCGACGGAAAAGCGGCTGGCCGGTGGCATTCGGCCGGACCGTGACCGCGGTATCCGCCGCGATGGCGATGGTCGGCACGCCGCGGCATCGTGACCGTGAACGAGGGGCTCCCGAACAATACGAACCCCTGCCTGGAGGACGAAATAAGCTGGGCCCAGTTTTCTGTCGGCGGCACGCGGCAGCCGAAGGCCTCGCTGTACGTCAACACTGCGGACCAGGGTAATCACGGCGTCACCGACTGGCCGGCCAGTAACACCGACCCCGTCTTCGGGAACCATGACAAGGACCCACCCTGCAGGCGCCATGAAGCTGGACTTTCAGCGCGTTTGAACGCCATCTAGCTACGTGGCAGTGGGCTAAACAATGTTCCCCTCGTGAATTCCCAGGTCGCGGGATGGCGCACGAGAAACAGGCTCGAGCAGAAACGCCGGCCTATTGACGCCCGGATTGTTAGCGCTCACAATGACGGCAATCCCCATTTCGTCGCTGAAGCCGTTGCGGTCACCGAAGCCGTTGCGCAGGAATTGTGAGCGCTAACCTCACGACTCGCCGTGGCCATGCCGGCCGCGCCGTCTGGACCGCAATGACCTGGCCCGTACGCGTCAGGAGGTGACACGCCCCTTAAACCCGAACATCCGGGCGCGCTTCCGGCCCGTCGCCTGCTGCGTTGCCCGACGGGGGACCAGCCAGCAATGGACCTTCGGATGAGAAAGGCAGGCTCGACGATGACTGTCCGGGCACGACTCCGGCACGCGAGAAAGGCGTTGCTGGTCCTAACCGGGGCGGTGGCACTCGCCGCCGGAACCCTGATCGCCGGCGGTGCGGCCCCAGCCGGAGCGGCGACGTCCCTCCCGTGCGACATCTACACCGCGGCTGGCACGCCGTGCGTGGCGGCGCACAGCACCACCAGGGCCCTGTATGCGGCCTACAACGGCCCGCTGTACCAGGTCAGGCGTGCGTCGAACGGCGCCACCACGAACATCGGGACGCTCGCCGCGGGCGGCTACGCCAATGCGGCGGCGCAGGACTCGTTCTGCGCCGGCACCACGTGCACCATCACCGAGATATTCGACCAGTCCCCGCAGCACAACAACCTCACGATCGGGCCAGCCGGCGGGGCCGGCGGGGCGGATGTCGGCGCGAACGCGACCGCGCTGCCGGTGATGGCCGGGGGCCACAGGGTCTATGGGGTCTTCGTGAGCCCGGGAACCGGGTACCGCGACGATGCCACCACGGGAGTGGCGACCGGATCCCAGCCGCAGGGCGCCTACATGGTGGCCAGCGGCACCCACGTCAACAGCGGCTGCTGCTTCGACTACGGCAACGCCGAGACCAACAACCGGGACACCGGCAACGGTGACATGGACGCCATCTACTTCGGCAAGCTGTGCTGGTTCTCGCCGTGTGCCAACGGTGGCCCGCGGGTCGCGGCCGATCTGGAGAACGGTCTGTTCGCCGGCGGCGACGGTTCGAACACGCAGAACACCGGTCGCAGCAGCGCGTACGTGACCGCGATGACGAAGAACAACGGCACCTCGACCTACGCCATCAAGGACGGCAACGCGCAGTCCGGCGGCCTGGCCACGCGGTACAACGGCGCGCTGCCGAGCCAGTCGGGCTACCGGCCCATGACCAAGCAGGGCGCGATCATTCTCGGCATCGGCGGCGACAACAGCAACGGATCGGTCGGCTCGTTCTTCGAGGGCGTCATGACCAGTGGCTTCCCGAGCGATGCCACCGAGAACTCGGTGCAGTCCAACATCGTCTCCGTCGGCTACACCAAGAGCGTCACGTTCCCGGTGAGCGGCAACACGTACCGGCTGACGAACCTGGCGGCCGGCAAGGTCATGGACGCCATCAACTGCGGCACGGCCAACGGCACGCGGATCGACGTCTGGCAGGCACTGGGCAACACCTGCCAGCAGTGGCGCTTCACCAACGTCGGCCCCAACAAGTGGAACATCACGAACGTCAACTCCGGCACGGTGCTCGACGCGGTCAACTGCGGCCTGGCCCTCGGCACCGAGGTCGACCTGTGGCAGTCGCTGGGCAACCTGTGCAAGCAGTGGGCGGTCATCCCCGCCGGCAACAGCCGCTACGAGCTGGTGGTGCAGAACAGCGGCATGGTGCTCGACGACAAGAACTGCGGCACCGCCAACGGCACGCGCGTCCAGCTCTGGATGTGGCTGAACAACACCTGCCAGCTCTGGTCCATCGCGCCCTAACTGCTTCCCCGACGTAGACCGCGGGCAGCACATGTCGCCGGACCAATCCGTGAGTGCGCTATGAACGCACGGCCGGCGGCTCCTCGGCCGGGTTCGCCGCGATCTTGCACAGCGCGTCGAACATGGTCACGACGACCGCCGCCGTTACCGCAACGGCGACCGCGTCGGTCACGATCTCGACGAGCAGCTCCGTCCACAACGGAGCATGGGCGTGCGAGATCTCGTCGCTCAACCAGTCGCCAAGAGACGCTGGGACGAACGTCAACGTGGTCAGCGCCGCCACCGGCCAGAAGTTCCCGCGCACCAGGGCGATGCTCCTTCGCAGGGCCGGCCAGACACCCGTCCGCTCCAGACTCACCAACGGAGTGGCCAGGACGAGCCAAGGGAACGCCACCAGACCGGGCACGACGAGCAGCACAAACCCGCACAGAACCACG
>DASSGQ010000054.1:0-11852 GCA_035693385.1 Mycobacterium sp. | reverse complement strand
CCTTCTCGAAGAACAGCAGCCCGCCGAGATAGACCAGCACGCCCGTCGCCGCGTAGCGCTGGTTGCCGGTGCGGACCAGCAGGATCGCGTCGGCGCACACCCAGGCCAGCGCCGCCAGCATGGGCAGCGAATTCAGCGCCGCCGCCCTGATCACGCTGCATCTGGGGATACGTGCGGTGCTGGCGTTCGGCGGCTACTTCTACTGGGACGACCTGATTCTCATCGGGAAGGCCGGTACCCAGGGCCTGTTGTCGCCGTCGTACCTGTTCGACGACCACGACGGCCACCTGATGCCGGCCGCCTTCCTGGTCGCCGGCGCGATCATCCGGCTGGCGCCCCTGGACTGGACGGGGCCGGCGATCAGCCTGCTGGTGCTGCAGTTGCTGGCCTCGCTGGCCCTGCTGCGCGCGCTGTGCGTCATCCTCGGCCGGCGCTGGGTGCTGCTGATCCCGCTGACGTTCGCGCTGTTCACACCGTTGGCGGTGCCGGGCTTCGCGTGGTGGGCGGCGGCGCTGAACTCGCTGCCGATGCTGGCGGCGCTGGCCTGGGTGTGCGCCGACGCGATCCTGCTGGTCCGCACGGGCAACCGGCGCTACGCGGCGACCGGTGTGCTGGTCTACCTGGGCGGGCTGCTGTTCTTCGAGAAGGCGGCGGTGATTCCGTTCGTCGCATTCGCCGTGGCTGCGTTGCTGTGCCACGTGGCAGGTGACGGGTCTGCGGTGCGGACGGTGTGGCGGGCCGGCATGCGGCTGTGGATCGCGTCGCTGACGTTGACCGCCGCCTGGATAGCGCTGTATCTGGCGGCGGTCAATCAGCGGCGGTGGAGTTGGGACCTGTCGATGACGTGGGACCTGTTGTGGCGCTCGATCACCCACGGCATCGTGCCCGGACTGGCCGGTGGGCCGTGGCGCTGGGACCGGTGGGCGCCGGCATCGCCGTGGGCAGCTCCCCCGGCGGCGGTGATGGCGCTCGGCTGGCTGGTGCTGACCGGGGTGTTTGTGCTGTCGCTGATCCGCAAAGAACGCATCGGGCCGGTGTGGCTGACCGCCGTCGGCTACGCCGTCGCCTGCCAGGTGCCCATCTATCTGATGCGGTCATCGAAGCAGACCGCCCTGGAATTGGCTCAGACGTTGCGTTATCTGCCGGATCTCGTCGTCGTGCTGGCGTTGCTGGCAGCCGTCGCGTTGTGCGCCCCGAACCGGGAATCGTCGCGCCGGTTGGATGCGTCTCGGCAGCGCACCGCGGTGACGACGGGTTTGGCCGCGGCGTTCGCGGCCAGCAGCCTGTACTCGACCGCGACATTTTTGACCAGCTGGCAGGACAACCCGACCAAGTCCTACCTGCAGAACGCGCGGGCGGGCCTGGCCACCGCGCATGCGGCGTCGGATGCGCCGCTGCTGGACCAAGAGGTCGATCCGCTGGTGCTGCAGCGGGTCGCCGCACCGGAGAACCTGGCCAGCCACATGTTCGCGCTGTTGCGGAATAGGCCCGAATTCGCAACGGCGACAACGCACTTGCGCATGTTGAACAGCTCCGGCCGGCTGATCGACGCGCGCGTGACCTGGATCCGCACCATCGCGCCGGGGCCCACCCCTCGGTGCGGCTATTTCGCGCAACCGGATAAGCCGGCGCGGTTGATCGTCGATGGGCCGTTGCTGCCCGCCGATTGGACCGTCGAACTCAATTACCTGGCGAACACTGACGGATCGATGACGTTGTCGCTCACGGAGGGACCCGACGTCAAGGTTCCGGTGCATCCGGGACTCAACCGGGTGTTCGCCCGGCTGCCGGGCGCCGGCGACGTCATCACCGCGCGGGCCGACACCAGCGCGCTGGCGCTGTGCATCGCATCCGGACCGGTGGGTTTCCTCGCCCCGGCCTGATCGCTCCTCGAGCGTGACGCCACGGTCACTTTCGGGCCCGAACGTGACCGTGGCGTCACGCTCGGCGAAAGGAAATGGAGCCGCCTGGGGGAATCGAACCCCCGACCTATTCATTACGAGTGAATCGCTCTACCGACTGAGCTAAGGCGGCACACCCGCGCCGGGCGGCACGAGTCTACGGCAGGCGGGCGGGCACCCCCAAACTCCAAAAAATCAATCCCGCAGTTCCTGACCGATGGTGGCCACCATGGCGTCGACGGCGAATTTCGGTTTGACGTTGATCGCCAGCGCCTCGCGGCACTCCAGCACCGCCTCGATGCAGCGCAGCAGCCGCTCCGGCGAGGCATGGCCGGCCAGCGCCGCCACCCGGTCGGCCATATCCGGATGGTTGGCCCGAACGGCCCCGGCATTCGCCGACACCACCAGAGCGTCCCGGAAATAGGTCGCCAGGTCGATCAGGGCCCGGTCGAGGGCATCGCGCGACGCCCGCGTCACACGCGACTTCTGCCGGCGCTCGAGGTCCCTGATCGCCCCCGTGACGCCCCGCAACGTGCCCGCAGTGCCCTTACCCGTGCCGCCGGCCCCGAGGGCCGTCCGCAGCTCTTCCGTCTCGGCCTCGGCGCGGTCGGCGGTCAACACCACCGCCTCGGTCTCGGCCGCACCCACCAGTTCCTCGGCGGCGGCATAGGCCCGTGACGGGGTCGCGGCATCGCGCACCAGTCCCAGCGCCCGCTCCCGCCGCTGCCGGGCTTCCGGATCGGTGGCCAACCGGCGCGCCCGCCCCACATGGCCACCGCTCACCGACGCCGCCCAGTTCGCTGTGTCGGCGGCCAGGCCGTCGCTGTCGACCAGCACCCGCGCGATCGCCTCGGTCGACGGCGTCACCAGGGCGACATGCCGGCACCGGGACCGCAACGTGACCGCGATGTCCTCGGGATCCACCGACGGCGCGCACAGCAGGAACACGGTCGACGGCGGTGGTTCCTCGACCACCTTGAGCAGCGCGTTGGCGGCACCCTCGGTCAGCCGGTCGGCGTCCTCGATCACCACGATCTGCCGGTGTCCGGTGGTCGGACGGCGCGACGCGATCTGCACGATGGCCCGCATCTCGCCCACGCCGATCGACAAGCCCTCGGGAATGATGCGGCGCACGTCGGCGTGCGTGCCGGCCATCGTCGTCGTGCACGCCCGGCAGCGCCCGCAGCCGGGGCCCCCGTCTTCCGGAGAAGAGGTGCACTGCAGCGCGGCCGCGAAGCACACCGCCGCGATCGAGCGACCGGAACCCGGTGGCCCGGTGATCAGCCACGCATGTGTCATAGACCCGCTGCCGGCCTCGCTGTGAGCCGAATCACCACGGGCCGCGCGGGCGGCGGCGAGCAGCTCGGCCTCCACCGCTTCTTGGCCTACCAGCCGCGTAAACACCCCGGACATCACCGGCAACAGTAGTGACACCGGGCGACAGATAACGATGGGTGGCCGAATCGCGACAGTTCCGTGACATTGCCGGGTGTTTCGGCAGCTCCGGGGCGACTTGCCTAGATGCTTGTAGTTTCCCACCAACTCCGCCCCGCCCGATACGGTGGATTGGTGGCAACCACGGCAGCACTACCGGGGCGGATCAGCGCATTCGTCCGTTGGGTGGCGCGTACCCCGTGGCCGTTGTTCTCGCTGAGCATGCTGCAGGCCGACATCATCGGCGGCCTCTTCGTGCTGGGCTTTCTGCGCTACGGCTTGCCGCCCCAGGACCGCATCCAGTTGCAGGACCTGCCACCGGTCAACCTGGCCGTCTTCGTCAGCGTGGTCATCACGCTGTTCCTGGTCGGGTTCGCGGTGAACCTGAGAATGCTGGTGCCGGTTTTCCGATGGCAGCGACGCGACAACCTGCTGGCCGACTCCGATCCCGCCGCGACCGAACTGGCCCGCAGCCGCGCGTTGCGCATGCCGTTCTACCGCACGGTGAGCAGCATGGTCGCGTGGTGCATCGGCGGCGTGGTGTTCATCATCGCCAGCTGGTCGGTGGCCAAGTCCGCGGCGCCCGTGGTGGCCGTCGCCACGGCACTGGGTGCCACCGCCACCTCGATCATCGGCTACCTGCAGTCCGAGCGGGTGTTGCGGCCGGTGGCGGTCGCGGCACTGCGCAGCGGCGTGCCGGAGAACGTCAAGGCCCCCGGCGTCATCCTGCGGCTGATGCTGACTTGGATGCTGTCTACCGCCGTGCCGCTGCTGGCGATCGTGCTGGCCGTGGCGGCCGACAAGGCCTCCCTGCTGCATGCGTCACCCGAAAAGCTGTTCAACCCCATCCTGCTGCTGGCACTGGCGGCACTCGGGATCGGGCTGATCAGCACCCTGCTGGTCGCCATGTCGATCGCCGACCCGCTGCGCCAGCTGCGCTGGGCGCTGTCCGAGGTGCAACGCGGCAACTACAACGCGCACATGCAGATCTATGACGCCAGCGAACTGGGCCTGCTGCAGGCCGGCTTCAACGACATGGTGCGTGATCTGTCCGAACGGCAGCGGCTGCGCGACCTGTTCGGTCGCTACGTGGGCGAAGACGTGGCTCGCCGGGCGCTGGAGCGCGGCACCGAGCTGGGTGGCCAGGAGCGCGACGTCGCGGTCCTGTTCGTGGACCTGGTCGGCTCCACCCAGCTGGCCGCGACACGACCGCCCGCCGAGGTGGTCCACCTGCTCAACGAGTTCTTCCGGGTCGTGGTCGACACCGTCGGCCGGCACGGTGGCTTCGTCAACAAGTTCCAGGGCGACGCCGCGCTGGCGATCTTCGGCGCGCCGATCGAACACCCCGACGCGTCCGGTGGCGCACTGGGCGCCGCCCGTGAGCTGCACGACGAGCTCCTCCCAGTGCTGGGTTCCGCGGAGTTCGGGATCGGGGTGTCGTCCGGCAGGGCCATCGCGGGCCACATCGGTGCGCAGGCCCGCTTCGAGTACACGGTGATCGGCGATCCGGTCAACGAGGCCGCGCGGCTCACCGAGCTGGCCAAGCTCGAGGCCGGCCATGTCCTCGCCTCGGCGATCGCGGTCAGCGGCGCGCTGGACGCCGAAGCCCTGTGCTGGGATGTCGGTGAGGTCGTCGAGCTGCGCGGGCGCACGGCGCCCACCCAGCTGGCCCGGCCGCTGAATCTGGCCGCTCCGGGGGAAGTGCTCAGCGACGAGGTTTCCAGCGAGGTGGGTAGCCAGCTCAGCTAGGTGCGCTTGACGGCTTTCTTCGCCGGCGCCTTGCGAGTGGCCTTCTTTGCGGGCCGCTTGGCCGGACCCCGGGCTCGCCGGTCGGCCAGCAGTTCGGCGGCACGCTCGTCGGTGATCGACAGCACGTCGTCGCCCTTGCGCAGGCTCGCGTTGGTCTCGCCGTCGGTGACGTAGGGCCCAAATCGGCCGTCCTTGATGACCATTGGCTTACCGGACGCCGGATCGGTCCCCAGCTCGCGCAACGGCGGTGCCGAAGCGCTCTGCCTGCCACGGCGTTTGGGCTCCGCGTAGATTTTCAGCGCCTCGTCCAGAGTGATGTCGAACATCTGATCCTCGGTCGCCAGCGAACGAGAATCGCTGCCGCGCTTCAGGTATGGGCCATAGCGCCCATTCTGCGCGGTGATCTCCTCACCGGAGGCGGGATCCACGCCGACCACCCGGGGCAGCGACAGCAGCTTCAGCGCGTCCTCGAGGGTGACCGTCTGCAGGTCCATGTCGCGCAGCAGCGAACCAGTCCGGGCCTTGGGGCCCTTGGCAGCAGCCTTCTTACCCTTCTTGGCGGGCTCGGCGCCCGCGTCGGCGGGCGGCTCAGGCTCCGGGAGGATCTCGGTCACGTACGGCCCATACCGGCCGTCCTTGGCGACGATTTCGTGACCCGTCGCCGGATCCACACCCAAGACGCGACCCTCTTGCGGTGTGGAGAAAAGGGTTTCGGCCACTTCGAGCGTCAGCTCGTCAGGGGTGAGCGAGTCATTGAGGTTGGCCCGCTGCGGCGTGGGCTCACCGTCGTCGCCGACCACCACGCGTTCCAGGTAGGGCCCGTTCTTGCCCACCCGGACATAGACAGGGCGGCCCTGCTCGTCGTCAAACAGATTGATGGAGTTGACTTCTCGGGCATCGATGCCCTCGAGGTTGACACCGACCAACTTCTTCAGGCCACCGGAGCGGGCCACCGAACCGGGCACCCCGTGGTCCCCGCCGAAGTAGAAGTGGTTCAACCAGTTGGTGCGTTGCTCGTTGCCTGACGCGATCTCGTCGAGCTCGTCTTCCATCGCCGCGGTGAAGTCGTAGTCGACGAGCCGGCCGAAATGCTGCTCCAGCAGTCCGGTGACCGCGAACGCGACCCACGAGGGCACCAGCGCGCTGCCCTTCTTGTCGACGTAGCCGCGGTCCTGAATGGTCTTGATGATCGACGAGTACGTCGACGGGCGGCCGATGCCCAACTCCTCGAGCGCCTTGACCAGCGACGCCTCGGTGTACCGCGCAGGGGGGTTGGTGGCATGGCCGTCGGGCGTGAGCTCAAGGGCCTCCAGCCGCTGCCCCTCGGTCAGATGAGGCAGCCGGCGCTCGGTGTCGTCGGCCTCGCCGCCGGCCAACTCGTCCACGGTTTCCACGTAGGCCTTGAGGAACCCGGCGAACGTGATGGTCCGACCGCTGGCCGAGAACACCACCTGCCTTTCTCCGGCGGCCCCGCCCGCCGTACCGGCCATCCGCAGGCTCAGCGTGGTGCCGCGCGCGTCGGCCATCTGCGAGGCCACCGTGCGCTGCCAGATCAGCTCGTAGAGCCGGAATTCGTCGCCGTCGAGCTCGCGGCGCACCGCATCCGGGGTGGCGAACGTCTCGCCGGCGGGCCGGATCGCCTCGTGCGCCTCCTGGGCGTTCTTCACCTTGCGGGTGTACTGCCGCGGCGACGGTGAGACGTACTCTTCGCCGTAGAGCTGGCGCGCCTGATTTCGGGCTGCGGTGATCGCCGACTCCGACAGCGTCGTGGAGTCGGTCCGCATATAAGTGATGTAGCCGTTCTCATAAAGCCGCTGGGCGATGCTCATCGTGCGCTCGGAGGAGAACCGCAACTTACGGCCGGCTTCCTGCTGCAGCGTCGACGTCATGAACGGCGGATAGGGACGACGGGTGTAGGGCTTTTCCTCCACCGAGGCCACGCGCAACTGCGCGCCGCGTAACCCGGTGGCCAGCTCAGTCGCGCTCGCCTCGTCCAGGATTACGACCTCCGACGACGAGGTGGCGCTCTTGCGGAGCTGGCCCAGCGAGTCGAAATCGCGGCCGGTGGCCACGCGCTGGCCGTCGACGTTCGTCAGTCGGGCGCTGAAGGTGGGCGGCTGGGCTTCGGGGTCGGACACGCTCGCGTCCAGCTGGGCAACGATGTCCCAGTAGGACGCGCTGCGGAACGCCATGCGGTCGCGTTCGCGCTGCACGATGATCCGGGTGGCCACCGACTGGACCCGGCCCGCCGACAGCTTGGGCGCGACCTTCTTCCACAGCACCGGGCTGACCTCGTAGCCGTACAGCCTGTCCAGGATGCGCCGGGTTTCCTGCGCGTCGACCAGGTCGATGTCCAGGTCGCGGGGGTTTTCCGCGGCTTCGAGGATGGCCGGTTCGGTGATCTCGTGAAAGACCATCCGCTTGACCGGGACGCTGGGTTTGAGAGTTTGCAACAGGTGCCACGCGATGGCTTCGCCCTCGCGGTCACCATCCGTGGCCAGATAGAGCTCGTCGACGTCCTTGAGCAGGCCCTTGAGTTCGCTAACGGTGCTTTTCTTCTCCGGGCTGATGATGTACAGCGGCTCAAAGTCGGCATCGACGTTGACCCCGAGCCTGGCCCAGGGCTCCGACTTGAACTTCGCGGGCACGTCGGCCGCCGCCCGGGGCAGGTCGCGAATATGGCCGCGCGAGGATTCGACGATGTACCTGGAGCCCAGGTAGCCCGCCAGTTTCCGCGCCTTGGTCGGCGACTCGACAATCACGAGTCGCCTACGGTTCCCATTTCCGCCGCTGCTCGGGCTTCTAGGGTCCTTCAGCTTCGGCTCAGGCAACTGCGCTTACGCTCCATCTCTTATCTCGGCCCCCTACGAGACCGCCCTGCAGGAAGAATGACAGGCTAGCGCCTGAAATTCCGGTGAAATTCGGGTACGCCAGCGTTCCTTCTCTTTAGGGCACCTGACAATTTCGCACCCTCGGGCGGGCCTTCGCAAACCGGCTACCCAAATCGCAGGTCCTGCCGCACGGCTAAACCTGACTGCCGCACTCCTCCTCGGGCCGCTCACGGCCCGTATCGTCGCACGGCTAAACGCGGGGCCAGAGCGACAACGCCTCGGCCGCGTCCGGGGGTTCCCCCACGTTCTCTACCAGGCGCGATAGCCTGCGACGGCCGCTGATCCGCAGCGCCGGGTGACCGCCGCGGGTGCCGATCAGGGTCGGTGCGATCCCAACCCGCATCAGCGCCGACGCCAGTGGGGAATGGGTGTCGGGGGCGTGTGGGTCCAGACCCAGCAGGTAATGGTCGCCTTCGGGGCTGCCGGCGGCCAGCGTCCACACCCGCAGCTCACGCGGCCCGGGCAGCCAGCGTGGCGGCACGGTCTTGACCGCGCCTCGCGTCCATTCGGCGGCGATTGTGGTCAGCGAAGGCTCCACCGCCGTGCGTACCAACGGGGTGTCTTCGTCGGTGCGGGTGATCTCGGGCACCAAACCCGCCTCGCGGATCATCTCGGCCAGCGCCGAGGCGCGCCAGAGCCGATCCACCACCACCGAAAGCCGAGCACCCTTGTCGTCTCCAGTTCCGACCAGTACGACCTGGCCAGAAGCCGCCAGCACCCCGGAGAGATCGGCGACCGCGGGCGGCACCGACTCCGCTGTGAAGAAGGAAAGCTGGCTCACGCCACCGACAGTAGGCCAGGTCGTCCGTCCACGCCTTGAACCATCCGGCGCGGCGGCTTGGGGGCGAGGTGGGCCCGGCGGGTGGCCGGCCCGCAGGGTCCTCTGGACAAAAACGAAAACCCCCCGGCGAGATCCGCTGTGCGGGACCGCACGGGGGGTTTACGTCGGAATCTGCTCTTCTCTACAGTGAGCGGACTCCAGTGGCCTGGGGGCCCTTAGGGCTGTGGCCGATCTCGAACTCGACCTTCTGGTTTTCTTCAAGGGTGCGGAAGCCCGAACCCTGGATCTCCGTGTAGTGGACAAAAACATCCGCGGAACCATCTTCGGGGGCGATGAAGCCAAACCCCTTCTCCGCGTTGAACCACTTCACAGTTCCCTGTGGCATTTCTCGATCTTTCCTTCTTTTTATGGGTGCGGGGCAGCGCCTTTCGATGCCCCGGGCCAGCTGAGACCGCCATACCTCGCGGATTCGCCGGAACTTCACCCGACCGATAACCTCGCAGGAACCGCGGCCGCAACGTCGATCCTGCGAAAGTTTGACACGAACACAGAAGCTACGACCGCACTTAGTCAATCACGTTCGGCGCGTCGGCGACAGACTTGTGTCACAGACGGATTCTGGGCCGGATTCTTGGAGGGTGTGAGGTGGCGGGTTTCGGCAGCGACCTGCTTGCCGTCGCGCTCGCCGGTACCGCTGCGGGCGAGCATCCGTTGCGCCATGTCGCCGAGTTGCCGGCGCGCAGCGGCCGGCCACACGATTGGCCGCAGTGGGCGGAGCCGGACGTGGTTGGCGCATTTGCCGAACGCGGTATCAGCGCCCCGTGGTCACACCAGTTCGAGGCCGCCGAGCTGGCGCACACCGGGCGTCACGTCGTGGTCAGCACCGGCACCGCGTCGGGCAAGTCATTGGCCTATCAGCTTCCGGTCCTCAACGCGCTGGCGACCGACCCGAGGGCCCGGGTGCTTTACCTGTCGCCGACCAAAGCACTCGGCCACGATCAGTTGCGCGCCGCATACGCGCTGACGGCGGCCATTCCACGGCTGCATGACGTCGCGCCCACCGCCTACGACGGCGACAGCCCCGCCGAGGTGCGCCGCTTCGCCCGGGAACGCTCCCGCTGGTTGTTCTCCAACCCGGACATGATTCATCTGTCGATCCTGCGCAACCATGCCCGCTGGGCGGTTTTGTTGCGTGGCCTGCGCTACGTGGTCGTCGACGAATGCCATTACTACCGTGGGGTTTTCGGCTCGAACGTGGCGATGGTGCTGCGCCGGCTGTTGCGGCTGTGCGCGCGTTACTCGGCTCGGCCTGATCTCGCGCCGACGGTGATCTTCGCCAGCGCGACGACGGATTCGCCGGGCGCAACCGCCGCCGCGCTCATCGGTCTTCCGGTCGAGGAGGTGACCGAAGACGGCTCACCGCAGGGGGCCCGGACGGTGGCTTTGTGGGAGCCGGCGCTGCGGACCGACCTGACCGGTGAGAACGGGGCGCCGGTGCGGCGATCCGCCGGCGCCGAGGCGGCGCGCGTGATGGCCGACCTGATCGCCGAGGGAGCGCAGACCCTGACCTTCGTCCGGTCGAGGCGCGCCGCGGAACTGACCGCGCTGGGCGCCCAGGCGCGGCTGGACGACATCGCCCCGGAGCTGTCCCCGACGGTGGCGTCGTATCGGGCGGGGTATCTCGCCGAGGACCGCGCCGGGCTGGAGCGCGCCCTGGCCGAGGGAAGGCTGCGCGGCCTGGCCACCACCAACGCGTTGGAGCTGGGCGTCGACATCGCCGGGCTGGACGCGGTGGTGCTCGCCGGTTTCCCCGGGACGGTCGCGTCGTTCTGGCAGCAGGCCGGCCGGTCGGGCCGGCGCGGCCAGGGCGCGCTGGTCGTCTTGATCGCCCGCGACGATCCGCTGGACACCTATCTGGTGCACAACCCCGCCGCGCTGCTGGAAAAGCCCGTCGAGCGGGTCGTGATCGACCCCGTCAACCCATACATCCTCGGCCCCCAACTGCTTTGCGCCGCAACCGAACTGCCGCTCGACGAGATCGAGGTTCGGGAGTTCGGTGCCACCGAGGTGGCCCAAGGCCTCATCGACGACGGGTTGCTGCGGCGGCGCAACGGCAAGTACTTTCCGGCGCCCGGCATACAACCGCACGGTGCCGTGGACATTCGCGGCTCGGCGGGCGGCCAGATCGTCATCGTGGAGGCGGACACAGGCCGGCTGCTCGGCAGCGTCGGCGTCGGTCAGGCCCCGGCCACGGTCCACCCCGGAGCCGTCTACCTGCATCGGGGCGACACGTACGTCGTGGACTCGCTGGACTTCGAGGACGGGATCGCCTTCGTGCACGCCGAGGACCCCGGCTACGCGACGTTCGCGCGCGAGCTCACCGACATCGTCGTCACCGGCAGCGGTGAACGCTTGCGATTCGGGCCCGTCACCCTGGGCCTGGTCCCGGTCACAGTCACCCATCAGGTGGTGGGTTACCTGCGTCGCCGGCTGTCCGGTGAGGTGCTCGACTTCGTCGAGGTCGACATGCCGCAACAGACGCTGGCCACCGCCGCGGCCATGTACACGATCACACCAGATGCTTTGCTGCACAATGGTATTGAAGTGCCACGGATCCCCGGGTCGTTGCATGCCGCCGAACATGCTGCCATCGGTCTGCTGCCCCTGGTGGCGAGCTGTGACCGCGGCGACATCGGCGGCATGTCCACCGCGATCGGCCCCGATGGGCTGCCCAGTGTCTTCGTCTACGACGGCTACCCGGGCGGCGCGGGTTTCGCCGAACGCGGCTTCCGCCAGGCTCGCACCTGGTTGGGTGCGACGGCCGCGGCCATCGACGCATGCGAATGCCCCAGCGGATGCCCGTCGTGTGTGCAGTCGCCCAAGTGCGGCAACGGCAACGACCCGCTGGACAAGGCGGGGGCTGTGCTGGTGCTTCGGTTGGTGCTTGCGGAGTTGGGTGGCAAATCACGCTGAGCAAGGCCGGTAGGCGAAGCTGGGTGGTGGCTTGCGTCGTAGTCTGGCCACCACCACGGATTGCGTTGACGTAGCAAGGCATTGGGCGACCGCAACTTCCGTCGGGGCTTAGGTGGCAGCGCG
>DASSGQ010000053.1:0-4042 GCA_035693385.1 Mycobacterium sp. | reverse complement strand
CGCCCGAAGCCGATAAGTCTGTTGCCGGTGTTCCCGATGCCGAAGTTCGCGTTGCCGATGTTGTCGATGCCGACGTTGCCGTTGCCCAGGTTCGCGACGCCGATGTTTCCGTTGCCGATGTTTCCGCTGCCGATGTTGTCGACGCCGACGTTTCCGCTACCCACATTGAAGGTGCCGGTAGCCAAATCCACGCTGATTTCTGGGAGCCCCGAGGCGGCGTAGGCGCTGCTCAGCTCGGCCTGCAGGCTTTGCAGCAACTGCGCCCACGGGGCCAATTGCGTGGCCGCCGACGCGCCGAGGTGATAGCCAGACATCGCGGCAACGTCCTGGGCCCACATCTGCTCGTATTCGGCCTCGGCGGCCGCGATCGCCGGAGCGTTCAGGCCGAGCAGGTTGGATGCGACCAACGAGGCCAGCTCGCTACGGTTCGCGGCCACCACCGTCGGGTGCACGGTGGCGGCCAACGCCATGTCGAAGGCGCGCGTGGCCAACCGGGCCTGGGCGGCCGCCTGCTCGGCCTGCCCCGCGGCCGTGCTCAGCCACGCCACGTACGGGCCCGTCGCCTGTGTCATGGCCAGCGCCGCCTGGCCCTGCCAGGACTCGCCGGCCAGCTCCGAAACCACCGCCGCAACCGAGCCCGCGGCGGCGTGCAACTCCTCGGCCACCCCGTCCCAGGCCGCCGCCGCCGCCAGCATCGGGCCCCGGCCCGCACCGGCGAATATGCGCGCCGAATTCATTTCCGGCGGCAACACGGCAAAATTCGTCGCTACGCTGATGTCACTTGGCCTTTCTCGGTAGCCACCACCCAGCCACCACCTAGAGACGCCGCATGCAAAGGGCACTCCGGTAGTCGAAAACCCTATGACATGTCCGCCCGGATCTTGGGGTTTCCGCCCGAGTTGTCCCGCATGCTGGAGAAACCCGGTCGTCGGACACCACTAGACTGGTGCGCGAATTAAACGGGGTGACGGAGATCAAAGGAGGGTAGTGGACAGGCCAGTGGACAGCGCCGCACAGTCGAGCCAGCGCAACCAGACCGGAACGGCGCGGGTCAAACGCGGCATGGCCGAGATGCTCAAGGGCGGCGTCATCATGGACGTCGTCACCCCGGAGCAGGCCCGCATCGCCGAAGGCGCCGGCGCCGTCGCGGTGATGGCGCTGGAACGGGTTCCGGCCGATATCCGCGCGCAGGGCGGGGTGTCGCGAATGAGTGACCCCGACATGATCGAGGGCATCATCGCCGCGGTGACCATCCCGGTGATGGCCAAGGCCCGCATCGGGCATTTCGTGGAAGCCCAGATCCTGCAGAGCCTCGGCGTGGACTACGTCGACGAGTCGGAGGTGCTGACTCCCGCCGACTACACCCACCACATCGACAAGTGGAAGTTCACCGTGCCGTTCGTGTGCGGGGCGACCAACCTCGGCGAGGCGCTGCGGCGCATCGGCGAGGGCGCGGCCATGATCCGCTCCAAGGGCGAAGCCGGCACCGGTGACGTCTCCAACGCCACCACGCACATGCGGGCCATCGGCGGCGAAATCCGCCGGCTGACGTCGTTGTCCGAAGACGAATTGTTCGTGGCGGCAAAGGAATTGCAGGCACCCTACGAGCTTGTCGCCGAAGTCGCCCGGGCGGGCAAGCTGCCGGTCACGCTGTTCACCGCGGGCGGCATCGCCACCCCCGCCGACGCGGCGATGATGATGCAGCTCGGCGCCGAAGGGGTGTTCGTGGGATCGGGCATCTTCAAGTCGGGCTCCCCGGAACACCGCGCCGCCGCGATCGTGAAGGCCACCACGTTCTACGACGACCCCGATGTGCTGGCCAAGGTGTCTCGGGGCTTGGGCGAGGCGATGGTGGGGATCAACGTGGAGCAGATCGCGCAGCCCCATCGCCTGGCCCAGCGCGGCTGGTAAAAACATCCTGTGTCGATCCAAAAAATCCTCGATCTCGAGCAGCTCGAGGTCAACATCTACCGAGGTAGCGTCTTCAGCCCGGAATCGGGTTTCCTGCAGCGCACCTTCGGCGGTCACGTGGCCGGCCAGTCGCTGGTGTCCGCCGTGCGCACCGTCGACCCGCGCTATCACGTGCACTCGCTGCACGGTTACTTTCTCCGGCCCGGAGACGCCAAGGAGCCCACCGTTTTTCTCGTCGAGCGCACCCGCGACGGCGGATCGTTCACCACCCGCCGCGTCAACGCGATCCAGCACGGGGAAATCATTTTCAGCATGGGCGCGTCGTTCCAGACGCCTCAGCAGGGCATCAGCCACCAGGACGCCATGCCGGCGGCGCCGCCGCCCGACGGCCTGCCCGGGTTGGACTCGGTCTGGGTGTACGCGAACTCCGGGTTTCGTCAGTTCGAGGAGTGGGACGTCCGCATCGTGCCGCGGGACCGCATCCAGCTGCTGCCCGGCAAGGCCTCCCAGCAGCAGGTCTGGTTTCGCCACCGCGATCCGCTGCCCGACGACCCGGTGCTGCACATCTGCGCGTTGGCCTACATGAGCGACCTCACCCTGTTGGGATCGGCACAGGTCAATCACCTCGATGAGCGCAAGCACATGCAGGTGGCGTCGCTCGACCACGCGATGTGGTTCATGCGCGGGTTTCGGGCCGATGAGTGGCTGCTCTACGACCAGTCGTCGCCGTCGGCCTGCGGCGGTCGGGCTCTGACCCAGGGCAAGATCTTCACGCAGTCCGGCGCGATGGTCGCCGCGGTGATGCAGGAGGGCCTCACCCGCTACGAGCGCGGATACCAGCCCGAGACGCAATGATCGTTCGGTGACCACACCCAAGATCGGGGTTTTGGCGCTGCAGGGCGACACCCGTGAGCACCTGGCGGCGCTGCGCGAAGCCGGAGCCGAGTCCATGCCGGTGCGGCGCCGCAGCGAGCTGGACGCGGTGGACGGGCTGGTCATTCCCGGCGGTGAATCCACCACCATGACCCACCTGCTGCTCGACTTCGAGCTGCTGGAGCCCTTGCGCGGACGGCTGGCCGACGGGCTTCCGGCCTACGGTGCGTGCGCCGGCATGATCATGCTGGCCAGCCAGATCCTCGACGCCGGCGCCAGGGGCCGGCAGGCGCTGCCGCTGCGCGCGATCGATATGACGGTGCGGCGCAATGCTTTTGGGCGGCAGGTCGACTCCTTCGAGGGCGACATCGAGTTCGCCGGCCTGGACGGACCGGTGCGTGCGGTGTTCATCCGCGCACCCTGGGTGGAGCGGGCGGGCGACGGCGTGCAGGTGCTGGCCCGGGCGGCGGGGCACATCGTCGCGGTGCGGCAGGGCGCGGCGCTGGCGACGGCGTTTCACCCGGAGATGACCGGCGACCGCCGCATCCACCACATGTTCGTCGACATCGTCAACGGAAAACTCTGACGCCCCATCGGGTGGGCACAGCCGGTGGCCCCGAGTCCGCGTGACTCGCGGGGATGCTGAGGCGCCGGGGGAGCGGCCGGGCAATCGGCGCCGACCATGCACGTAGACTCGTCTGGCGAACTTTCGAGCAACAGAAGAGCAACAGAAGAGATATGGAACATCGATGAGCGGCCATTCCAAGTGGGCCACCACGAAGCACCAGAAGGCCGTCAAAGACGCGCGCCGAGGCAAGGAGTTCGCCCGGCTGATCAAAAACATCGAGGTCGCCGCCCGTACCGGTGGTGGTGACCCGGCGGGCAATCCGACGCTGTATGACGCCATTCAGAAGGCGAAGAAGACCTCGGTGCCCAACGACAACATCGAGCGCGCGCGGAAGCGCGGCGCCGGCGAGGAAGCCGGCGGCGCCGACTGGCAGACGATCATGTACGAGGGCTACGCGCCCAACGGCGTGGCGGTGCTGATCGAGTGCCTGACCGACAACCGCAACCGTGCGGCCAGCGAGGTCCGGGTGGCGATGACCCGCAACGGCGGCGCGATGGCGGACCCGGGTTCGGTGTCCTACCTGTTCTCCCGCAAGGGCGTCGTAGCGCTGGAGAAGAACGGCCTGACCGAGGACGACGTGCTGACCGCGGTGCTCGACGCCGGCGCCGAGGACGTCAACGACCTCGGCGA
>DASSGQ010000052.1:0-7179 GCA_035693385.1 Mycobacterium sp. | reverse complement strand
AGTTGAACCTGATGGCGCCCGTCGCCTCGATGAGCAGCGTCACCACCACGAACACCAGCGCCAGCAGCGGGATCACCGCGGCCACCCCGCCGGCCCACCGCACCAGGCGTCCCCCGCGGCTCGCTTCCGGGGGGCGTCCCGGCGCGTACCGTTGCCCGGGAAGCGTGAGTGTCACCGGAGCCGCCTAGGTCGTGATCGTCGCGATCTGGGCGTCGGACAACTTCTGCACCGAGGCCGGCAGCGGCTGGAAGTGGAACTGGTCCAGGAACGAGGGGCTGTTCCCGTCGGTGACCGTCCAGTGTAGGAATGCCTGAATCGTTTGCGCCACAGCGGGATCCTTCTGGTTGGCGTACACCACGGCGTACTCGTAGTTGACGATCGGATACCCGTCCGGGGCGGGCCCGTTGATCAGCGAGATCACCTCGTTGGCCGGGGTCGGGGCGGCGAAGCCGGCGGCCTCGGCCGAGACGCTGTGGGCGTCGGGCAGCAGGTAATTACCTGAGGCATTGGCCAGCTGGGCTGCGCCCAACCCTTTCTGGGCGGCCTGGTCGAGGTAGCTGGTGCCGATGTAGGCGACGCAGCCGGGGGTCTGGGCGCAGCCGGTCACCATGCCGCCGGCGCCGTTCTCGCCCAAAGCGCCCGGCACCGCGGGGAAGTCGACGGTGGTGTTGTAGCCGGGCGACTTACCCCACCCGTCGGGATCCTGTTTGGACAGATACTGGGTGAACACGAAAGTGTCGCCCGAGCCGTCGGACCGGTGCAGCGGGACCACCGGAGTCGCCGGCAAGTTCACCCCGGGGTTGAGCCCCGCGATCTGCGGGTCGTTCCAGGTTTTGATCGTGCCCTCGTACATCGCCGCCAGCACTTTGCCGTTCAGCTTGAGGTGTTCGGTGATGCCGGGCAGGTTGTAGTTGACCTGCTCGGCGGAGACGGCCAGCGCGATGTTCATCAGCCCCTTGTGCGCGGACATGTCACCACCGGACAGATAGGCGCCGGAGGCGCCGATGTTGACCGCGGCCGCAGCGGCCTGGGAGATCCCGGCACCCGACCCGGTGCTGCCCGTGGTGATCGAGACGTTCGGGTATTTCGCGTTGTAAGCGGGCGCCCACAGATTCATCAGCGGATACAGCTCGCTAGCACCGGTTTCCGACAACGCCACCTTCGACGTCGCGGGGGAGGTGGCGGGGCTACCGCCGCGGGGCCCGGGGCTGGACGAACCGCCCGCGGAGTTCGCGCCGCAGGCGGCTGCGACCAGCATCACCGGTACCGCGACTAATAGCGCACGCAAACGAAACTTCATGGGCCCTCACCTTTCGCTGCCCCCGTCTGAGATCAGATTTGCCCCCACACAACCGCTTTCAGGCCCGCTTTCCGGCCCCGGCAAGCCGGGGTCGCCGAACAGTCCGGAGACGTAACGGACGGTCTCCGCATGCCGCGGCGCAAGGAACAACTGCGCGGTGGGACCTTCCTCGATCAGCCTGCCGCCGAAGAACAACGCGGTCCGGTCGCCGATCCGGGCGGCCTGGGCCAGATCGTGGGTCACCATGATCACGGTGAGCCGGTTGGCCAGCGATCGAATCAGCTTCTCGATGTTCTCCGTCGTGGCCGGGTCCAGTGAGGAGGTGGGCTCGTCGAGGAGCAGCACCTGGGGGTGCACCGCAAGCGCACGGGCCAGACACAGCAGCTGCTGCTGCCCACCGGAGAGCCGGAACGGCGAATCACCGAGCCGATCCTTGACCGCATCCCACAGGCCGACCTCGGTCAGGCGGGCCTGCGCAACCGCCTTGAATTCCTTGCGCGGCACCAACTTATGGGCGCGCACGCCGGCGAGCACATTGTCCACGATCGACATCGGGAACGGGTTGGGACGCTGGAACAGCATGCCGACCCTGCGCCGAAACCCCATCAGGTCGGAGCTTTTGAAGATGCTGTGTCCGCCCAACAGGACGTCACCGTGGTATCGGTAGCCGGAAACCTTGTCGTTCAACCGATTCAGAGTGCGCAGGAAGGTCGTCTTACCCGAGCCCGTCGGTCCGAGCAGGCAGGTGACCGCACGCGTGGGGAAGTCCAGGCTCACCTCGTCGAGCACGGTCTTGGTGCCGAAACTGAGGGCGAGATTCACCGCCGTCATCGCCGGAGCAGCGCCGTCGGGATCAACGCCGCCGGTCTCGGCGTCCAGGGGTGCAAGGCCGGTAAACACCCCATCAAGCTACGTCGCTATGCCGCGATAAAGGCGGCCCGCGGTGATGCTCTGCATATCTTCAAAGGCAACGCTCACCCTCTCCCCATTTTCAAAGCGTGGGCCGATCCGGTGCCTAATATCCGCTCATCTTGAAAACGCTGCGAAAATCCTCTGCCCATTTCTGATGATCCGCATAGGCGCCGCCAACCCTGCGCCCATCCTGCGCGGCTTGCATATTCGGAAGGTTCATGTGTCTGTCCGGCGCGGCAGAACGTGTTCTCACCTTTTCAAGGGGGGCTTTCCGGTGGCGGACCGCGTCCGCCTCCCTGACGAGTCGGAGGAGTTTCCGGTGAAGTCCAACCGAGCGGGCGCTGTGCTGGGGCTGCTGGCCGCCGGCGCACTGGTGTTAGCGGGATGCGGGAGCACCACCCACGCGTCGTCCTCCGGGGCCACCGCCGCGCCGGTGCAGTGCGGCGGCAAGAAGCAGCTCAAGGGCAGCGGCGCGACCGCACAGGAGAACGCGATGGAGCAATTCGTGTTCGCCTACGTTCATGCGTGCCCCGGGTACACGCTGGACTACAACGCCAACGGGTCGGGCGCCGGGGTGACGGATTTCGTCAACAACGTCAGCGATCTGGCGGGTTCTGGCGATCCGTTGGATCCATCGAAGGGCCAGGTCGATCGCGCGGCCCAGCGGTGCGGTTCGCCCGCCTGGGATCTGCCGACGGTGTTCGAGCCGATCGCGATCACCTACGACGTCAGCGGCGTGAACACCCTGAAACTCGATGCGCCAACGCTGGCAAAGATTTTCAACGGCGGCATCAGCAAATGGGATGACCCTGCGATCAGGGCGCTCAACCCCGGCGCCAATTTGCCGGCGGAGCCCATTCACGTCTTGTTCCGCAGCGACCAATCCGGTGACACGTCCAACTTCGAGCAATACCTCGTCGGCGCCTCCGACGGCGCGTGGGGCAGGGGCGCCGGCCAGGCGTTCCTCGGGGGCGTCGGTGATGGCGGCGTCGGGGATAACGGCACCTCGGCACAAGTGCAGAGCACCGACGGGTCGATCACCTACAACGAATGGTCGTTCGCGGTGGGCCGGCAGTTGAACATGGCCCAGATCATTACGTCGGCCGGCCCGGACGCGGTGTCGATCACCACCGACTCGGTCAGCAAGACCATCGCGGGGGCCACGTTCAAGGGCCAAGGGAATGACCTGGTGGTGGACACCTCGTCGTTTTACCAGCCCACGCAGCCGGGCGCCTACCCCATCGTCGAGCCGACCTATGAAATTGTCTGCTCGAAATATCCGGACTCGGCGACCGGAGCCGCGGTGAAAGCATTTATGCAGGCCGCAATTGGTCCGGGCCAAGTGGGTTTAGACCAATACGGATCGATTCCGCTGCCGAGCGCGTTCCAATCGAAAATAGCGGCGGCCGTGAACGCAATTTCGTGATCGGCTATCTCAATTTGCGCCCCTTGAATAGACGGCGACCGGGCGAATTAGTGAAAGGAGCGTCGACGTGAACGATACCGAGTCACGGGTGGGGACGCGGTTTGGGCCCTATCAGCTGAGGCGGCTTTTGGGTCGCGGTGGCATGGGCGAGGTGTATGAGGCCGAGGACACCCGCAAGCACCGGATAGTCGCGCTGAAGCTGATGTCGCCGCAGTTCTCCACCGATACGACGTTCCGGGCCCGGATGCAACGCGAGGCGGACACCGCCGGGAGGCTGACCGAAGCCCACATCGTTCCCATCCACGACTACGGCGACATCGATGGCCAGTTCTACGTGGAGATGCGCATGATCGAGGGCGTCTCGCTGCGGACGCTGTTGACGAACTTCGGTCCGTTGGGCCCGGCACGAACCGTCGCCATCGTGCGCCAGATCGCCGCCGCGCTGGACGCCGCCCACGCCAACGGCGTCACGCACCGCGACGTCAAGCCGGAGAACATCCTGATCACCAACGATGACTTCGCCTACCTGGTGGATTTCGGTATCGCCCGCGCCGCAACCGATCCCGGCCTGACCCAGGGCGGAATCGCGGTGGGCACCTACAACTACATGGCCCCGGAGCGGTTCACCGGCGACCAAGTCACCTACCGTTCCGACATCTACGCGCTGGCTTGCGTGTTGGGTGAGTGTTTGACGGGGGCGCCGCCCTACCGGGCCGACAGCGTCGAGCGGTTGATCGCCGCGCATCTGCTCGAGCCCGCCCCGCGGCCCAGCCAACTGCGGCCCGGGCGGGTGCCGCCGGAGCTGGACCCGGTGATCGGCAAGGGGATGGCGAAAAACCCGGCGGATCGCTATTTCACCGCCGGGGATCTGGCCGCGGCCGCGCACAGCGCGCTGAGCCCACCCGAGCAGCTGCAGGAAGCCACGATTCTGCGGCAGGGCGAGAACGCGACGCTGCTGGCCAACGCCACGGACCGGGCATGGACCAGCTACGCCGGCTCGGGCGCCGATTTGACCATGGCGAGGCCGGTGCCCTGGCGCGACAGCGGTGGTAGCCGGCGTCACACCGGGCCACCGGCGCCGCCGGCGTTTGGTCAACAACAGTCGGTTCTGTCGCCGGTTGCGCCCCGCAAACGCAAGCGGTGGATCTTGGCCGGCGCCGCCGTGCTGCTGCTGGCCGCCGCTGTCACCGCCACCGGGTACCTCGGCATCCACCCGTCGGCGGCATCCAAGCAGCAGGTGTCGGGACAGATCGAGTTGCCCTTCAACGGTATCGACTTCCGCCTGTCTCCGGGCGGGGTGGCGCTGGACAAGGCCGGCGACGTGTATGTCACCAGTGAAGGCATGTACGGACGGGTGGTGGAGCTGCCGCCCGGATCGAGCACGCCGACGGTGCTGCCGTTCAGCGGCCTCTACCAGCCCCAGGGGCTGGCGGTGGACAACGCCGGCGCCGTGTATGTCGCCGATTTCGACAACCGCGTGGTGAAGTTGACCGCCGGGTCGACCAACCAGACCGTGCTGCCGTTCACCGGCCTCGATTACCCCGAAGGGGTGGCGGTGGACGGCCAGGGCAGCGTCTACGTCGCCGACCGGGGCAACAACAGGGTGCTGAAGCTGCCGCCCGGGTCGAACACCGCGACCGCGCTGCCGTTCACCGGCCTGAAGAACCCGGACGGTGTGGCGGTGGACCCGGCCGGCAACGTCTACGTCACCGACACCGACAACAACCGGGTGCTGATGTTGGCGGCCGGGGCGACGGCGGCGAACGTGCTGCCGTTCACCGGCGTCGCCGTGCCGTGGGGCATCGCGGTGGACAACGCCGGCGACGTGTTCGTCACCGAACACGACAGCAGCCAGGTACTGAAGTTGCCGGCCGGCTCCAACAACCCGACGGTGCTGCCGTTGACCGGCCTCAACACGCCCCTGGGGGTGGCGGTCGATCAGAACGGCAGTGTCTACGTGGACGACCGCGGCAACGACCGAACGGTCAAGCTGGCGGCCTGAGGTGCCACAGGGTTATGAAACCGCTTCGGGTGTGGTGAGAAACAGGTCATTGTGCTGTCCCGCGGCGGGCGGGGGATCGGTGGCCACGGCGTCGAAGCTGGAAAAGCGGGCCGGGGTGCGGATCACCGTGATGGCCTCATCGCCGGCGCCGACGTGCAGGGCGAGATCGTTCTCGGCGAACAGCGGGGTGTCGACGACCTGTTTCCAGGTGTAGGCGAGGCAGGCCATCAGGCCGCCTTCCTGCAGCAGCTCAACCCATTCGGCGGCGGGCTTGGCCGCCAGTGCCGATTCGAGTTCGTCGGTCAGCTCGGGGTAGTTCAGCGCCCGCGAGCGCTGGCTGAGGAACCGCTCGTCCTGCAGCAGATCGGACCGGCCGACGATCTCGCACAGCTTGGCCCAGTGTTTGGGGACGTATGCGCTGATCACGAGGTAGCCGTCGGCGGCCCGGAACGCATCGGACGGCTGAGTGGCAAAACCAACTCCCTTGCGCTTCTTGGCATTTGGCTTTGCCGCCGAACCGCTGTCCTGTTTGGGTTGGTCATCGCCCGGCTTGTTCAGGTGCATTGTGAGCTGGTTGGCCTGTAGTCCCACGGCGACGTCGTACATCGCGACCCGGACCGTGTCGGCCACGCCGTGGCGTTCACGGTTGAGCAGCGCGGCCAGCACGGCCTGGGCCAGCACGTGGCCACTGGCGTTGTCGACGAGTTGGAACGGGATGATCTGCGGTTTGCCGTCCGGCGTGGGCATCCCGGTGGTCATGCCCGCCTCGGCGGCCACCATCAGGTCGACGCCCGGCCTGCTGCCGTGTGGGCCGTTGCCGCCGTAGGCGGACAGGCGCGCGTAGATCAGCTTGGGATTGCGCGACCGTAAGTCGTCGGGGCCCAACCCCATGCGTTCCATGACCCCGGGCCGAAACCCTTCCAGCACAACGTCGGCGGTGTCGGCGAGCCCCAGTATCCGCTGCTTGCCTTCTTCGGTGGTCAGGTCCGCCGTCACCGACTTCTTGCCCCGGTTGTTCGGTAGGAAGTAGGTGGCCAACGGCGGGCGTCCGGGCAGGACCGCGGTGATATGCCGGGCCGCGTCGCCGCCGGGCGCCTCGACCTTGATCACCTCGGCGCCCAGGTCGGCCAGCACCTGTCCGGCCAGCGGCCCGGCTACGTTCTGGGTGAAATCGAGTACCCGGAATCCGTCAAGTGGCTTGGCGGGCTTGCTGTTCGGCATGCTGTGCCTTCCCTTAAGCTGCCTTGTCCAACACTGCGGTGCAGTAGTAGTTCATCGAAAACGGCGCACTTTCAGCATCGGGGCCGGTCGACTGCAGGGGTAGTCCGTTGTCGGCCAACAGTTGATTCAGCGGCGTGCGAGCCGGATGCCAGCCGCGGTCCTGCAGGTACCCCGCCACGTCGTTGCGGTCGCCGGGAAAACCCAGATTGTCCAGGGCGACGTCAAGTCCATTTTCCCGCCACTTCTGGGTGGCAGCGTTCAAAGCTTCCAGGTTGGCACCGGAATTCAGAAAGACTTCGGCCACCAGCCGGCTGCCGT
>DASSGQ010000051.1:0-4200 GCA_035693385.1 Mycobacterium sp. | reverse complement strand
CGCGGCCGTGCGCTGCGCCGATCTCCTGGTCGAGCGCCATCTGGTGGGCGGGAGACTGCGTCGGGTATCTCGCGATGGTCGGGTCGGTGAGGCACTCGGCGTAGCCGAGGATTACGGCGACCTGGCCGAAGGGCTGCTCGCCCTGCATCAGGCGACGGGATCGGCGGACTACCTACGCGTCGCCGAATCGCTGCTCAACACGGCTGTCGAGAAATTCGGCGACGGACGGGGTGGCTTCTACGACACGGCTGACGACGCGGAGGCGTTGATTCAGCGGCCGCAGGATCCGACGGACAATGCCACCCCGTCGGGGTCGAGCGCACTGGCCGGGGCGTTGTTGACCTCTGCCGCTCTCACCGGTTCGCTCGTACACCTGCAGTCGGCGCAGTCTGCTCTGGGAATCGTTGCGGCAGTCGGCGTCGAACAGCCCCGCTTCCTCGGCTGGGCCCTCGCCGTGGCTGAGGCACTGGTCAGCGGGCCGGTGGAGGTGGCTATCGTCGGCGAACCATCGCGCGCCCTCCGCGATGTTGCTTGGCGGTTGCGCCCGCCCGGGGCGGTTGTGGTCAGTGGGCAACCAGATGCGCCAGGCATCCCGCTGTTGGCCGATCGCCCGACAATTGACGGTCGGCCAGCTGCTTATGTCTGCCGCGGCATGGTGTGTGATGCGCCTGTGACCGACGTCGAGGCGTTGCGTCGCCAACTCGCGGAGGCCGCGCCGGCGAGTTTGTAGCGCCGGCGCGGGGTGATGTTGGTTTAGACCTCGGTGGTGCCAGGCGTGTCGGCCTCACCGCTCAGATCTGGCCCTTCGGCCCGCAGCTTGTCCACTTCGGACATCGCGCTGCGCAGGCTGCTGAGCCACTCCTCGGTGTGCTCGCCGACCAGGCGCACGGACCAGGCCAGCGCCTCGGACCGGGAGCGCGCGACACCGGCGTCAACCAGCGTGTCGAGCACGCGCCGCTCACTCTGGCGCAGGCGCGTCATGACGGGCACCGACAGGTGCGTGAACAGCACCGTGGTGTCGCCGATCGACGCTCCCCAGGCCACCTTGCGGCCGTAGCGCGCTTCCGCTTCGTCCGCGACCTGCATTCGCTTCTCGCGGGTTTCCTCGCGGAAGCGGCTTATCCGCCCTTCGGCGCTGGCGCCATCGCCGCCCTCGGGCGACGCCGCGGGGGCCGGCAGCTCGCCAATGACGGTGATTTCCTCCCGGTCAACGGTCACCTGCGGTGCGCCGGTGAACCAGTCATCGGGTAGGCGTCCGGCGAGCCACGCGGTCAAGTCGTCGGTTAGTGGCAGATCGGCTTGTTGCCAGCCACCGGGCCGGCCGAAACCACGGCCGCGCCCACGCCGGTATCCGCCACCGCGTCCGAACCCGCTGAAACCGGGTCCGTGGCCGTGGCCACCGGGGTGGTGATGCCGCCGCTCGGCATCGGATGTGTTCTCGTATCTCATTTCTTGCTCCTTCTAAATTACATGATTACATACTTGCATACGTGGCAACCTGACGTCCAGTGCTCGTATTCCCGAATCCACTACACGGGGTTAATAGGTCGAACGCGGCGAATGGGACAGCAAGGATTTCGACGGCGCCGCTATGCCGGATAAGTCCGTTCCCGCCCGCACTGCGCTGCGCGACGATCTGCCACGTCGGGCCGGCTGCTGGGCTGGCGGGTCTAGGCTGCGTGATCGTGGGCGTCCGTAGCGCTGTCTACTCCATCTACGAACGTCGGCTCCGTAGTCAGCTCGCCGGAAAGCCCATCCCGCATCACGTTGCGGTCATGCTCGACGGAAACCGTCGCTGGGCGCGGGCAGCCGGATTCGAGGATGTGACCCAGGGTCACGTCGCCGGCGCGAGGCGCATCTCCGACCTGCTCGAATGGTGCACCGAGGCCGGCGTCGAGCACGTCACGATCTGGTTACTCTCCACGGACAATCTCACCCGGCCGGCTGGCGAGCTGGAGCCGTTGCTGCGGATCATCGAAGGTGTCGCGGCCGAACTATCGGACGACGGCCGGCCGTGGCGGATCAACCCGGTCGGGGCGCTGGATCTGCTTCCTGAAGCCACTGCCAACGCGTTGAAGGCGGCCGCAGAGCGCACCTCGACCCGTCGAGGACTGACCGTGAACATCGCCGTCGGATACGGGGGACGACGCGAGATTGCCGACGCGGTGCGCGCCCTGCTTCAGGAGCACGCCGCTGCGGGTAGCTCACTGGAGGAAGTCGCCGAGTTCCTGGACGTCGATCACATCGCCGAACATCTCTACACCCGGGGCCAGCCGGATCCGGATCTACTGATCCGCACCTCGGGGGAACAGCGGCTGTCGGGCTTCCTGTTGTGGCAGTCGGCCCATTCGGAGTTCTACTTCTGCGACGCGCTGTGGCCGGACTTCCGCAAGGTCGACTTCCTTCGCGCGCTGCGCGCCTACGGAACTCGGCAACGCCGCTACGGCGGCTGAGCGCGCTCGCCCTGCACTTAGCGCCCGGATCGCTGGCGCGATTTCGCAGGGACCCAGGTCGCTGCGTGATTTCGCGTGGAAACCCCGGTCGGCTATGGCGCGCTACTGGCGCAGGCTCTTGGCGGAATCTGCCCGAATCGGCGCCAAACCGCGTGCCGGGCACCCGGGGCCCTGGCGTGGCCGGTAGCGTGTCTCGGTGGTGATCCGGCCAACCGGACCGCCCGGGAGGTCCCGCACCGTGCCGACGATCAGCGACCGGGCCGGACCGGCGCCCGCTGGACGTTGGGCGGTGCTGCCGCCGGATCCTCGACGGAGTCTCGTCGTGCCGATATCTGGTGCTACGCCTTACCGCATCGTGCCACCCGCCGACCCCATCTGGAGCGTCCCATGAGCGCCGCCACCACGTCTGATCCTGAGCTTCGCCGCGTGTTCGTCCTGGATACCTCCGTGCTGCTCGCGGACCCGGGAGCGCTCGGCCGATTCGGGGAGCACGACGTTGTGCTGCCACTCGTGGTCATCAATGAGCTGGAGGGCAAGCGTCACCACCCCGAGCTGGGCTGGTTCGCTCGGGAAACGCTCAGGTTGCTCGACGATCTGCGCGTGCAGGAAGGGCGGCTCGATGCGCCGGTACCGATCGGCGACGACGGCGGACGTCTACATGTCGAGCTGAACCATGCCGACTTCTCTCGCCTGCCGACGGGCTTTCACCTCGACAACAATTCGGCCCGCATCCTGGCTGTCGCGCTGAATCTCGCGGCCGAGGGTCGGGACGTCACGTTGGTCACGAAGGACATGCCGCTGCGGGTCAAGGCGGCGTCGGTCGGGCTGCGCGCCGACGAGTATCGCGTTCATGCGACCGTCGATTCCGGTTGGACGGGCATGGCGGAAGTCCCGGTATCGGCCGAGACCGTCGGTGCCCTATACGCCGCGGACCGGGTTCCGCTGGTCGCCAGCGAGTATGAAGATCTGGCCGCCGCAAACGATCTTCCGTGCCATACCGGATTGGTGCTCCAGTCGCCGCGGGGCTCGGCACTTGCGCGGATCACGCCCGACAAGCAGGTTCGCCTCATACGGGGCGACCGGGAGGCGTTCGGCCTGCGCGGTCGTTCGGCCGAACAACGCGTCGCGCTCGATCTGCTTCTCGATCCCGACATCGGCATCGTGTCGCTGGGTGGCCGAGCCGGCACCGGCAAGTCTGCGCTCGCGTTGTGTGCAGGTCTGGATGCGGTCCTTGAGCGGCGCGCGCATAAGCGCGTCCTGGTGTTTCGGCCGTTGTACGCCGTGGGTGGGCAGGAGCTTGGTTATCTGCCCGGCACCGAGAACGAGAAGATGGCGCCATGGGCGCAGGCGGTATTCGACACGCTCGGCGCGTTGGTCAGCCAGAACGTGATCGATGAGGTGCTCGACCGAGGCATGGTCGAAGTCCTGCCACTGACCCACATACGAGGACGGTCATTGCACGACTCGTTTGTGATCGTCGATGAAGCACAGTCCCTCGAGCGCAACGTGCTGCTCACCGTGCTGTCTCGGATCGGCACCGGCTCAAGGGTCGTGCTGACCCACGATGTGGCGCAGCGCGACAACCTGCGGGTGGGTCGGCACGACGGTATTGCCGCCGTGATCGACGCACTACGCGGGCATCCGCTGTTCGCACACGTGACCCTCACTCGGTCCGAGCGGTCGCCGATCGCGGCGCTCGTTACCGAGATGCTTGAGTATCTGCCCTGGTAGTTGGCTATTCGCCCGC
>DASSGQ010000050.1:0-2803 GCA_035693385.1 Mycobacterium sp. | reverse complement strand
GACCTGGGCGGGCAGGCCGCGCACCGGACGCCCCCGCATGTCCAGCAGCCCGGTCTGCCGTGCCAGCGCCTCGCCGTCGTTGGCCACCCGCAGCACGTAGCGGGTGTTCTTCCGAATCCCACTGGCCGACAAGACATGCACCACGGCGTTGTATCCGTAGAGTTCGAAGATCTCCTTGCGCAGTCGCCGCGCGGTGTTGCCCAGGTCCACCTCGGCCTCGACCACCACCCGGCCGCCCACGATGTGCAACCCGCCGGCGAACCTCAGCAGCGACGTGACCTCGGCGCGGCGCGCGCTGACCGATTTCACTGCCAGCCGGCTCAGCTCGTCCTTGACTTCGGTCGTCATCGCCACGCGTCGTCACCCCTCGGTCCGCTGCCAGTCGGTCCCTTCACGCCGGTCTGTGGACTTCCACCGTCGACCCGAACCTCCGCGGTGGCCGCCACCGAGGGGGCTCCCGGGCCTTTTGAACCACGACTGCGACCCGCTCGGACCCCGTCGAGCGCCGCCGCGAGCTTGCCGGGGTCATGTAAAGGTGTACCAGGTCGGGCCACATCGACGAAGTGGACCTCGGCTTCTAGCGAGGTCGCGGAGCGGCGCAGTTGCTCACGTTCCTGCTCCCCCGGCACCCGTTCCGCGTCGATGATGATGTCGTGCACGGTGAAGCCCGGCGCGTGCTGGACCAGCACGTGCAGATGACGCTCGACGGAGAAACCGGCCGTCTCCCCCGGTTCGGCCACCAGATTCAGTACCACCGCGCGCCTGGCGGGCGTGCTGCGCAGCGCCGCCGCCAGGTCCGGCACCAGCACGTGCGGGATCACACTGGTGAACCACGACCCGGGCCCCAGCACCACCAGGTCGGCCGCCATGATCGCGTCGACGGCCTGCCGGGTCGCCGGCGGGTTCGGCGGATGCAGCCGCACCCGCCGCACCTTGCCGGGTGTGGTCGCGATCGCCACCTGGCCGCGGATCAGCCGGAAGATCCGCGGGTCGGTCTCCAGGCCCGACACGTCGGCCTCGATCTCCAGCGCGATCGGGCACATCGGCAACACCCTGCCTTTGACGCCGAGGATGCGTCCGAGTTCGTCGAGCGCGGCGACCGGATCGGCCAGCACCTCGTTGAGGCCGGCCAGCATCAGGTTGCCGATCGGGTGTCCGGCCAGGGCACCATTGCCACCGAACCGGTGCTGCAGGATGGTCGCCCACAGCCGTCCATACGGGCTGTCGGATGCCAAGGCGGCCAGTGCCATTCGCAGGTCGCCCGGTGGGATCACGTCCAGTTCGCTGCGTAGCCGGCCCGATGAGCCACCGTCATCGGCGACCGTGACCACCGCGGTGACGTAGGGAGTCAGCCGGCGCGCCGCGGACAGCGTCGCGTATAAACCGTGTCCGCCACCCAGCGCAACGATGCCCTCGCTATTCGACGGGCTCATTCGCGACCCAGATCCCGGTGCAGTACCCGCACCGCCAATTGCGGATTGCTCCCCAGCCGCCGCATCAACGCCTCGGCGATCGCGACGCTGCGATGCTTGCCTCCGGTGCACCCGATGGCGACCGTCATATAACGCTTGCCCTCCCGGCGGTAGCCCTCGAGAACCAGGTTTAGCAGTCGATGGTAGGCGTCGAGAAACTCGGTGGCGCCCGGCTGGCTCAACACATAGTCAGCCACCGCCGGGGCTTGGCCCGTAAGTGGACGCAAATCGTCCACCCAGTGCGGGTTGGGCAGAAACCGCACGTCCATCACTATGTCGGCGTCCATCGGCAGCCCGTATTTGAAGCCGAACGACTCGACGGTGACGCTGGTGGAGGCGCCGGTGTCCCCGCCGAACGCGCGCTCGATGCTTTCCCGCAGTCCGCGCACCGACAGCGTCGACGTGTCGATGATCAGGTCGGCGGTGGCGCGGACCGGCGCCAGCATCCTGCGCTCGGCGGCGATGCCCTCGGCCAGCGTCTGCTCGCCCTGCAGTGGGTGGCTGCGGCGATTCTGTTCGTAGCGTCGCACCAACATGTCGTCTGATGCCTCCATGAACACCACGCGGGGGTAGATCTTGCGGGTGGCCAGCTCGGTACGCACCTCGTCGAGGTCGCCGGTGAACCCGCGCGAACGCACGTCCATCACCACCACCAGCTGGGTGATCCGCGACCCGGCGGCCAACCCGAAGTCGACCATCCGGGTGATCAGCTGCGGCGGCAGGTTGTCCGCCACATACCAGCCGAGGTCCTCCAGCACCTTGGCCGCGGTACCCCGTCCGGCGCCGGACAATCCCGTCACCAGAACGACGTCGATGCCTGCCTGCACGGGGTGAGTGTCGGCGAACGCGGCGAACTGCTCGCCGTCCCCTTGGCCGGTCATTGTGAGACTCCCGGTTGATTGGCTCGCAGCGCCTCGAGGACGGCCGTGGCAGTAGCCACGCCGATACCCGGAACTGCGGTGATCTGGTCGACGGTGGCCTCCTTGAGGCGGGCTATCGATCCGAAATGGGTCACCAGCGCTTTGCGGCGATGTTCTCCCAATCCTGGCACCGCATCCAGCGCTGACGCAGTCATTCGCTTGGATCGCTTGCTGCGATGGTAGGTGATGGCGAACCGATGCGCCTCGTCACGCACCCGCTGCAGCAGATAGAGCCCCTCGCTGTTGCGCGGCATGATGACCGGGTCCGGCTCGGACGGCACCCATATCTCTTCCAGCCGCTTGGCCAAGCCGATCACCGCGACGTCGGTGACACCAAGTTCCTCGAGCACCGCGTTGGCCGCGTTGACCTGCGGCGCGCCGCCGTCGACGACATAGAGGTTGGGCGGGTAC
>DASSGQ010000049.1:0-17671 GCA_035693385.1 Mycobacterium sp. | reverse complement strand
GGTTTCCGATTCCACGGCAGTGACCATCTCGAGTTGAGCGAGGTTGGCCGCCACCGTGACGAGCGCCTGCGCGGCCTCGACCGCTTCGCCCTGGTTCGTCGCCTCGACGCGCAATGCCCGCGCGAATTCCCCTGCTATCGGCCGATTTATCTCCTCGACACGCCCGAACACCTGGTTGGTGGCGAATTCCAGGTGGGCTTCCAGCAAAGCCCGGGCCGACGGGTACGCCCCGGTCGGCGGCAGCGTCCTGATGTCGGCGATCATGTCCGCCGTGAGGCGCACCCAGGTGGCGCGGTTGGCTGCCCGCACCACCGGGGTCCGCAGGTCAGCCCCGCTGCCGGTCTCCGAAAGATAGTGGCGCACAGCGTCATCGACCCTTCGGCTGCCCACCACCGCATGGTGGCTCAGCTCCGCGAGGGCGGCATCGGTTTCCTCGGGGCCTTCCTCCGGATGATCACGGGTGACACGCAGTACCGCCGCCTGCAGATAGCGCACGTTGACCTCTCGGGCGGCCCCGATCAGCTTGGACACCACGGCGGTCGCACCCCTGGGCCACAACAGCAGCGATACGCCCATACCCACCGCCGCGCCCATCGCGATGTCTTCGATGCGAAGCAGACCGAGGTGCCAGCCGGAGGGGATGGTGAGGCTCAGGATGGTGAGCAGATTCAACGCGCCCATGGCCTGTGCGATGGTGAAGGACGCGAAACGCGGCAGGTACGTTGCCAGGAACACCGTGATCGGCACCAGCAGCCACTGCGCCACGGGTGCGACACCGACAGCGGCGACGAGCAACCCGCCGAAGATGATCCCCAGCGCCGTACCCACGACCGCCTGAACCACTTTGGTTCTGGTTGCCAACGCACTGCTGCTGATCACCAGCATCGTTCCCACCACGACCCAGAAGCCGCGCTCGACCAGATGCAGATGAGTGAGGGCGACTGCCAGCGCCAACCCGACCCCGATGCGCAGGCCGTTGTGTGCCGCTACGGAACGGCTGGCCAGAAACGCGGTGACGATCGTGGTGCCGGCGACGGCCTCTGGTGACAACCGATCGGCGAAGCCGGTGGGCGGCAGCTGTAGCCCGAGGGCCCGCGCCCACACCGGCCGGGCATCGGCCGTGGCAGCGGCGGCGATGACCCTGCCCGTCAAACCGATGGTTGTCGCGATCACTCGGCACGCGAGCAGCCGCTCGCCAACCTCAACCGCCCCCGCATCGTCCGGCGCGCTGAGCATCAGCAGCACGTCGTCGCGGTAACGGCCGCGTGCCAAGGACCGCAATCGGGGAAGTTCCTGTTCGAGACCGGCGCGATTGGTCGCGCGTTGGGCCAGTTGGGATGCGTCGAGCAGGCCGGAACAGCACCGCAAGACGGCGACGGCCGGCGGTTTCACCGGCCCCAGCGTGGTGCCGGCGTCGTCGTCGACGAGGTCGGCGACCAGCTCGAGAAAGTCGACGATGCGTACCAGGGCCCGGCTGCCGGCGCTCAGACCGACCGGCCGGAAGTTCGCGGCCAGGAAGTTGGACCGCAGCGCGTCCATCGCCGCCGTCACATCCATGGTCGAGCAGACCCCCTCGATCCGGTCGGCCAGCGCCGCACACACACGTGCGGCGTGGCGGCGCAGGTCGTCGTAGTGCCGCGGGGGAAGGAAGAACAACGCCGCCGGCACGCAAAGCACCAGCGCGATCAGCCAGCCCAGCAGCCGCTCGCCGATCGGACCGACGGGCGTGCAGACCGGCCAGACGTAGAACAACAGGGTCGCGCGTTGGCCGGCGGACATCGTCGCGCTGAGCATGCCGGCCAGTGTCACCGCCACCCCGAGGAGAAACATCAACGTCACCGCCAGCCAGGCGATGGGAGCGACCAGGGTGCCGAGGGTGATCAACACAAACCCGTTCAGGGCCAAGCCGAGGTAGGCCACGGCACGCTGCTGTCGGTTGCCCGGAAATTCGGTGACCACCAGCAGCCAGAAGGCCCCGAGCAACGCGTACAGCGGTGTCGCCTTACCGCCCACGACGACAAACGCGAACCCCACCGTAAACGGCACCATGATGGCCGCACGGATGGCGCGGCGCAGCGCGTCGCGCTCCGGATCCTTGCTGCGCAACAGCTCCAGAATTTGCCGGGGCGACCGGACCCGGATCAGCATGCCTGGATGATAAAGCCGTTGTCCGGGTGGTGTCGTAATCCCGCTCGGGCGGATTACCGGTCAGCGCACAGCAATTGAAATTACAGCCGCTCCTTGACCGCCGCGGATAGGCGTGCGCCGTCGGCCTTGCCGGCAGCGATCGCGGTGGCGGCCTTCATCACCTGTCCCATCTGCTTCATGCCCGGCCGCTCTCCCAGTTCCTCGGCAACCTGTGCGATCGCGGTGTCGGCGACGTCGGCCACCTCGGCCTCGGTGAGCTGAGTCGGCAGGTACTCGTCGATGACCCGCGCTTCGGCATGTTCCTCGGCGGCCAGCTCGCCGCGGCCGTTCTGGGTGTAGATCTCGGCCGCCTCGGCGCGCTTTCGCGATTCCCTGGCCAGCACCTTGATGACCTCGTCATCGGAGAGCTCGCGGGCCTGCTTGCCGGAGACCTCCTCGGTCTGGATTGCGGCCAGCACCATGCGCAGGGTCGCCGTCCGCAACTTGTCCTGGTTCTTCATCGCCTTGGTCAGGTCCGCCCGGAGCCGGGATTTGAGTTCCGCCATGCCCGAGACGCTACGCGACGGGACACCGGTCAAGATTGAGAAATGCCCGGACCGTCGACAGGATGGAGCTCATGACGAACGACGGGCCCGGTTGCGGTGCTTGTTCCAGAGCTGGTTTGCAAGGCCGCTGCACACGGTGAACGCGCCGCCGCCTGGATATCCGCTTGGTCCGCCTGGAGGCTACGTGCCCGCCGGCTATCCGCCGCCGGCATACGGGCCCCCGCCGGGCTACGGCCCCCCACCCGGCTACGGCCCCCCACTCGGCTACGGCCCCCCGCCGGGCTACGGTGCGCCGCCGGGGTACGGCCCGCCTCCCGGCTACGGCCCCCCGCCGGGCTACGGCCCGTCGCCAGTTGTCCCGGGAGCGCTCAAACCCGGGATCATCCCGCTGCGTCCCCTCACCCTCAGCGAGATTTTCAACGGCGCGGTCGGTTACATCCGGGCCAACCCCAAGGCGACGCTGGGACTGACCGCGATGGTGGTCGTGGCCATGCAGATCATCTCGCTGCTGGCGACGGTCGGCCCACTCGCGGCCTACGGCGGGATCAACACCGAACGGTCGGACCAGCTTTCCCCGGGAGTCGTCGGCGCATGGATGGCGTCGATGGGTGCCAGCGTCCTGGTCACCTGGCTCGCCGGCATGCTGTTGTCCGGCATGCTCACCGTCATCGTCGGGCGGGCGGTGTTCGGGTCGTCGATCACGATCAGCGAAACCTGGGCCAAGATCCGGGGGCGGCTGCTCCCATTGCTCGTGCTGGCGCTGCTGGAAGCCGTCGTGCTGGCCGCGGTGTTCGGGCTGGTGGCCGTCGCGATCGCGCTGTTGGCGGCGGTCGGCAATCCCGGGGCGGCGGTTGTCTTGGGCCTGCCGCTGGTGCTGGTCGTAATCGCGTTGATCATGTACCTCTACACGGTGGTGTTGTTCGCGCCCGTGGCGATCGTGCTGGAGAGGCTGCCCGTCATCGATGCGATCAGCAGATCCTTCGCCCTGGTGCGCAACGGCTTCTGGCGGGTATTGGGGATCCGGGCGCTGACGTTCGTGGTGGCATCCGTGGTCGCCTACGCCGTCGCGATACCGTTCAGCATCGTCGGCCAGGTCATCCTGCTCGGGACGCCGTCCACCGCAACTCTGCTGTTGGGCACCGCGATCGCATCAGTCGGGTCGGCGATCGGACAGATCATCACCGCGCCATTCAGTGCGGGCGTCGTCGTGCTGCTCTACACCGACCGGCGCATGCGCGCCGAGGCGTTCGACCTGGTGCTGCAGAGCGGGGCGGCCGGCGGACCCTACGCCGTCGCATCCACCGACAACCTCTGGCTGACGCGGCCCGTGTAGGGCCCGATTAAGGATCAGCTGACAGTGCCTTCCATCGACATCGACAGCGATGCCGCACATCAGGCCGCACAGGTCGAACTGGACAAGCCGATCTATTCCAAAGGCTCTGTGGCACAACAGTTCGCCGAGTGGGTCAACGAACTGCTGTACCGGCTGCTGCAGCACGCCTCCTCGCTGCCGGGCGGGTGGTTGACCAGCTCGGTGCTCCTCATCCTGCTGGTGATCGCGGTGGTGGTCGCCATCCATGTCGCACGGCGCACCATGCGCACCCGCCGCCGCGGCGACCACCCGTTGTTCGACGCCGGCCAGCTCACCGCGGCACAGCACCGGGCCACCGCTGAAGGCTATGCGGCCCAAGGTGATTGGGCCGCAGCGATCCGGCACCGACTGCGCGCGGTCGCCCGTCAGCTCGAGGAGACCGGCGTCCTGGAAGCGGCACCGGGCCGCACCGCCAACGAGCTGGCCTCCGACGCGGGTACGGCGTTACCACATCTGGCAGGCGAATTGTCGCAGGCAGCAATGGCATTCAACGACGTGACCTACGGCGAGCAGCCCGGGACCCAGGCCTCCTACCAGATGATCGTCGACCTCGACGACCACCTGCGGTCGCGATCGGCGGCCGTCGGCACGGCGGCGGGCCAGCCCGCCGTGATCGAATCCTGGGCGCAGGTGCGGTGATGGCGACCACCGCGGCGCATCCGGACGCCGTGACCACGACGGTGGCGCGGCGACGGCGTTCATGGCGTGGGGTCGTTCTCACGCTGATTGCGCTCGCGGCCATCGCGGTGATCGGCGCGTATCTGACCGCACCCCGGCACGGTGCCCGGATGGATCCGGAATCGACCGATCCCGACGGCGCCCACGCATTGGTGACGCTGCTGCGCGACTTCGGCGTCGAGGTCGTCGTCGCCCACGGCATCGCCGATGTCGAACGGGCAGCGCGGCCCGGCTCGCTGATCCTGGTCGCGCAGACCCAGTACCTCACCGACGCCACGCTGCTGGACCGGCTGGCGAAAACCCCCGGCGACCTGCTCCTGATGGAACCGACGGTGCGAACCCGCGACGCCCTCATGCCGGATGTGCGCATGTCGACCGCCAGCACCTTCGACAGCAACCCGAATTGCGCTCTGCGAGAGGCGACTCGAGCCGGAATGGTTCGATTCGGGCCAAGCGACACCTACCAGGCCACCGACGGCCGGACATTGACCCGCTGTTACGACGGGGTACTTATCCGATTCCGGGAGAACGGGCGGACCGTCACTGCGGTCGGCAGCACCGATTTCATGACCAACGATGGCCTGTTGCAGGCGGGCAACGCCGCGCTGGCGATGAACCTTGCGGGCGACCGACCCCGCCTCATCTGGTATGCACCGCAGCGCGCCGAGGGCGAAACCTCCACTTCCACATCGCTTGTCGACCTGATCCCGGAGAACGCCATCTGGATTGTGGTGCAGCTGTGCCTGGTCGTGCTGCTGGTCGCCCTGTGGAAGGGACGCCGGCCCGGACCGCTGGTGGCCGAGGAGTTGCCCGTTGTGGTGCGTGCCTCGGAGACCGTCGAGGGACGCGGTCGGCTCTACCGCTCCCGTCGGGCGCGCGATCGCGCCGCAGCGGCACTGCGCACAGCCACGATGCAGCGCCTGCTGCCCCGGCTCGGCCTGGGCCCGGACGCACCGGCGCCCGCGGTGGTGACGACGGTGGCCCAGCGCACCGGATCCGACCCGGGGTTCGTTGCCTACCAACTGTTCGGGCCGCCGCCGGCCACCGACAACGACCTCCTACAACTTGCTCGCGCCCTCGACGAAATCGAAAGGCAGGTCACACGCACGTGACGCAACCGTCCCCTTCCACCGCAGCCGAGAGCCCCACCTCGGAACCGACCTCGGCATCGGCACGCGAAGCGCTGCTGGCGTTGCGCGCCGAACTCGCCAAGGCCGTCGTCGGACAGGAGGGAGTGGTCAGCGGCCTGGTGATCGCGCTGCTGTGTCGCGGCCACGTGCTGCTGGAAGGTGTTCCGGGAGTGGCGAAGACGCTGCTGGTCCGGGCGCTGTCCGCCGCGCTGCAACTGGAATTCAAGCGGGTCCAGTTCACCCCCGATCTGATGCCCGGCGACATCACCGGTTCGCTGGTGTACGACGCGCGCACCGCCGCATTCGTGTTCCGGCCGGGCCCGGTGTTCACCAACCTGCTGCTTGCCGACGAGATCAACCGCACACCACCCAAAACCCAGGCCGCGCTGCTCGAGGCGATGGAGGAGCGTCAGGTCAGCGTGGACGGCGAACCCAAGCCGTTGCCCGATCCCTTCATCGTCGCCGCGACGCAGAACCCGATCGAATACGAGGGCACCTACCAGCTGCCCGAAGCCCAACTGGACCGCTTCCTGCTGAAACTGAATGTCACACTGCCGTCGCGCGACTCCGAGATCGCCATTCTGGGCAGGCACGCGCACGGCTTCGATCCCCGCGATCTGTCCGCGATCAAGCCGGTGGCCGGCCCCGCCGAGCTGGCGGCCGGCCGGCAAGCGGTGCAGCAAGTCCTCGTCGCCGACGAGGTGCTGGGCTACATCGTCGACATCGTCGGGGCCACCCGCTCCTCTCCCGCGTTACAACTGGGTGTCTCGCCGCGCGGGGCAACGGCACTGCTGGGCACGGCCCGGTCCTGGGCGTGGCTGTCCGGCCGCAACTACGTCACTCCCGATGACGTGAAGGCCATGGCCCGCCCGACGCTGAGGCACCGGGTGATGCTGCGCCCGGAGGCCGAGCTCGAAGGAGCCACGCCTGACGGCGTGCTCGACGGAATCCTGGCCTCGGTTCCGGTGCCCCGCTAGTGGTCCTGACCGGACGCACCGGGCTGGTCGCGCTGATCTGCGTCCTGCCCATCGCGCTGTCTCCTTGGCCGGCAAGGACTTTCTCGGTGTTGCTAGTGCTGCTGTCGATACTGGTGGTCGTCGATGCCGGGCTGGCGGCCAGCACCCGCGGATTGCGTTATACGCGTTCACCGGACAGCTCTATCCGGCTGACCCAGCAGGTGGACGTGGGCGTGCTGATCCACAACGACGGCCGACGCAGGTTTCGAGGCCAGATCCGCGACGCGTGGCCGCCCAGCGCCCGCGCCGAGCCGCGCATACACGCCGTCAACATCGCCGCGGGCCAACGTCAGCACGTGCAGACCCGGCTGCGGCCGGTCCGCCGGGGCGACCAGCGGGCGGCCGCGGTCACCGCCCGGTCGATCGGGCCGCTGGGGCTGGCGGGACGGCAGGGCTCGCGGTCGGTGCCGGGCCAGGTCCGGGTGCTGCCGCCGTTTCTGTCGCGCAAGCACCTGCCGTCACGGCTGGCCAAGCTGCAGCAGATCGACGGACTGCTGCCCACCCTGATCCGCGGGCAGGGAACCGAATTCGATTCGTTGCGTGAGTATGTGGTCGGCGACGACGTGCGCTCGATCGACTGGCGCGCAAGCGCGCGCCGCGCCGACGTCGTCGTCCGCACCTGGCGACCCGAACGCGACCGGCGTGTGGTGATCGTGCTCGACACCGGCCGCACCGCAGCGGGCCGCATCGGCGTTGACCCCACCGCCACGGATCCCGCGGGCTGGCCGCGGCTGGACTGGGCGATGGACGCCGCGCTGCTGCTGGCCGCGCTCGCGTCGCGGGCCGGCGACCATGTCGACTTCCTCGCACACGACCGGATCAGCCGGGCCGCCGTGTTCGGCGCGTCGCGCACCGAACTGCTCGCCCAGCTCGTCGAGGCAATGGCTCCCCTGCAACCGGCACTGATCGAATCCGATTGGCGCGCCATGGTTGCCGCCGTCGCGCGGCGCACCAGGCGGCGGTCGCTGGTGGTGCTGCTGACCGACCTCAACGCCACCGCTTTGGACGAGGGCCTGCTGCCGGTGCTGCCGCAGTTGTCGGCCAGACACCACATGCTGATCGCCGCGGTCGCCGATCCCCGCGTCGACCAAATGGCTGCGGGCCGTTCGGATGCGGCCGCCGTGTACGACGCGGCGGCCGCCGAACGATCCCGCAACGACCGCCGCGCGATCGCGGCGCGGCTGCGCCGCAGCGGCGTGGAAGTCGTCGACGCCGCCCCCACGGAACTGGCTCCCGCCCTAGCCGACCGCTATCTGGCGATGAAAGCCACCGGGCGACTATGACTTTCGGTGGCGCTCAGCGGGTGGGGATCACATCGGGTGCGTCGTCGATATCGCCGGTCTCACCGGCTTTCACCGCGCGACGACCGAAGTACACGATGTAGGACAGGAACGCCACTTCGGCAACCACGCCGATGCCCACCCGGACGAACGTCGGCAACGGCGACGGCGTCACCAGTGCTTCGATCAACCCGGACACCAACAGCACAGCCACCAGCCCCACGGCCACCGATACGACGGCGCGGCCCTGTTCGGCGAGCACTTGTCCGCGCGGCCGATCCCCAGGCGATATCACCGACCACCCCAGCCGCATCCCCGACGCCGCCGCGAGGAACACGGCTGTCAGCTCCAGCAACCCGTGCGGAGCCAGCAGGCCCAGCAGGATGCCGCCCTTGCCGGCCTGGAACATCAGCCCGGCGATCAGCCCGAGGTTGGCGGCGTTGTTGAAGAGCACGAACGGAATCGGCAGCCCCAGCACCACGGACAACGCGATGCACTGCGCGGCGACCCAGGAGTTATTCACCCAAACTTGTAAGGCGAACGCCGCCGCGGGGTGTTCGCTGTAGTACGACGCGACATCGTGGTTGACCAATTCGTCTATGTCGCTTGGCGTTCCGATGGCCGACTGCACCTCCGGATTGCCGGCCACCCACAGCGCGATGACCACCACGACGGCGAAAAACACCACGGCCGTGCCCAGCCACCAGCGCCAGGCGCGGTATGCAACCACTGGGAAAGACACCGTCCAGAATCGGGTGAACATCCTGGTCAGCGGCGCGTGGGCGCCGGTCACCACCGAACGGGCGCGCGCCACCAGACTCGAAAGCCGGCCGATCAGCAGCGAATCCGACCCAATCGTCCTGGCCGACCGCAGTATCGACAGATGGGTCGAAACCCGCTGGTAGAGCTCGACAAGCTCGTCGACTTCGGCGCCGGTCAGTGACCGGCGTCTCTTGACCAGCTCGTCGAGCCGGTCCCACGTGCCTCGATGGGTCAGCACGAATGCGTCGACATCCACCCTGCGCAGCCTAATCGGGGATTCGGCGCTGGGGGCACGCCCGGTCGGTGCCACCCGCGAAACCTGTACGTTCGGTGTTATGTCGGAGGTGGTGACCGGGGACGCCGTGGTGCTCGACGTCCAGATCGCCCAGTTGCCGGTGCGGGTGGTGAGCGCGCTGATCGACATCACCGTGATTTTTGCCTGCTACATGCTGGGGCTCATGTTGTGGGCGGCCACCCTGACCCAGTTCGACAGTGCGCTCAGCGCCGCCGTCCTGCTCATTTTCACGGTGCTGGTGATTGTCGGGTATCCCTTGGCATTTGAAACCGCGACCCGTGGCCGGTCGGTGGGCAAGATCGTGATGGGCCTGCGCGTGGTGTCCGACGACGGCGGTCCAGAACGCTTCCGGCAGGTGCTGTTTCGCGCGCTGGCGTCGGTGGTGGAGATCTGGATGTTGGCGGGAAGCCCCGCCGTCATCTGCAGCATCTTGTCGCCGAAGGCAAAGCGCATCGGCGATATCTTCGCCGGCACCGTCGTGGTCAGCGAACGCGGCCCCCGATCGGGGCCGCCGCCGGCGATGCCGCCTTCGTTGGCGTGGTGGGCTTCGTCGCTGCAACTGTCGGGACTGAACGCCGGCCAAGCCGACGTCGCACGCCAATTCCTCTCCCGTGCACCACAACTCGATCGTTATCTACGGCAGCAGATGGCATACCGAATTGCCGGTGACGTAGTGTCGCACATCGCGCCGCCGCCACCACCGGGCGCCCCTCCGGAGTTGGTGCTTGCGGCCGTGCTGGCCGAACGGCACCGCCGCGAACTGGCGCGGCTTCGGCTTGCCACACCCGTCCCGGGCCCACCGTGGGGACCTGGGTCCCCGGGCGGGCCGGCCACGGCACCCGGCACCGCGCCGTGGCCCCAACAGCCATGGCCCCCGCAGCAGCCCGCCCCTCGGCCGCACCCGGGCGGCTTCTCGCCGCCTCACTAACTGCAGCGCCGGCTTTAGACCGCGCCGCCGCGCCGGGCTTGCGACGCGCATAGTTCCGCTTTCCCGCAGGTCACGCCACCGGGACACCCGGTTTTGCCCGAATGTGGGAATATCTCGTTGCATCACGTTAGTTTACGATATATCGTGATATACCGAAGCGCACGACGAGTGCGCGGCCCCAGACATGGGGACCACAAACCTTTGAGAGGACCACAACCAATGAGCAACCCATTCACTCCCCCTGACGGGCCCTTCGGCGGCCAGGCAGGTTTCGGCTTCGGGTTCGGCGCCGGGCCGGTTCAGCACCGCGCCCTGCACGAGGCCAGGCGACAGGCCCGACGGCAATTCCACGAACACCTCCGCGATCACGCCGGCGGCCCGGATTTCGGTCCCGGGTTCGGTCCGGGCTTCGGTCCAGGCTTCGGGCCGGGATTCGGCCCGGGATTCGGCTTCGGCCCGGGTGGCCGACGCGGCGGATGGCGTCGCGGCGGCGGTGGCCGCGGACGACGCGGTGACGTGCGGGCAGCCATCCTCGCGCTGCTGGCCGAGCGGCCCATGCATGGCTACGAAATGATCCAGCAGATCGCCGAGCGCAGCAACGGAATCTGGCGGCCCAGCCCCGGGTCGGTGTACCCGACGCTGCAGCTACTCGACGACGAAGGCCTGATTACTGCAAGGGAATCCGACGGCAGTAAGAAGCTCTACGAACTGACCGACGAGGGCCGCGCGGCAGCCGGCAAGGTCGAGACCCCACCGTGGGACGAGATCGCCGAAGGCGCCGACCCCGGCCCCGTGAACCTGCGGGCGGCCATCGGCCAGTTGTTCGGCGCGGTCGCGCAATCCGCGCACACCGCCACCGCCGAACAGCAGCAGCGCATCGTCGAGATCATCAACAATGCCCGACGCGAGGTCTACAACATCCTCGCCGAGGACTGATCCCTGCCGCGGACCCTGGATTAGGACGGATCACGTTACCGAGACCCAGTCCAGGGTCCGCTGCACGGCCTTGCGCCAACCCGCATATCCGGCGGCGCGCTTGTCGTCGCTCCACGTCGGCGTCCAGCGCTTGTCTTCTTGCCAGTTGGCGCGCAGGTCGGACGGATCGGCCCAGAACCCGACCGCCAAACCCGCGGCGTAGGCGGCGCCCAGCGCGGTGGTCTCGGCGACCTTCGGCCGCACCACGTCCACGCCCAGCACGTCGGCCTGGATCTGCATGCACAAGTCATTGCCGGTGATGCCGCCGTCAACCTTCAATACCTCAAGGCGCACACCGGAATCCGCTCTCATCGCGTCGACCACGTCGCGGCTCTGATAGCAAATCGCCTCCAGCGTCGCCCGAGCCAGGTGCGCGTTGGTGTTGAACCGCGACAGCCCCACGATCGCGCCACGGGCGTCGGATCGCCAATACGGGGCGAACAACCCGGAAAACGCCGGCACGAAATACACCCCGCCGTTGTCGTCGACCTGACGGGCCAGCGACTCGCTTTGCGCGGCACCGCTGATGATGCCCAGCTGATCGCGCAGCCACTGCACCGCCGAACCGGTGACCGCGATCGAACCCTCAAGCGCGTAAACGGGTTTGGCGTTTCCGAATTGATAACAGACGGTGGTCAGTAGGCCGTTGTCCGATCGCACGATCGTCTCGCCCGTATTGAGCAGAAGAAAATTGCCAGTGCCGTACGTGTTTTTCGCCTCGCCCACGTCCAGGCACACCTGGCCCACCATCGCCGCGTGCTGGTCGCCGAGGATCCCGGTGATCGGCACTTCGCCGCCGAGGGGCCCGGTGTCCAGCGTCACACCGTAGGGCTGTTGCCGCGACGACGGCGCGATCGCCGGCAGCATCGCGCGCGGGATGGAGAAGAACGACAACAGCTCGTCGTCCCAGTCCAGGGTCTGAAGATCCATCAGCATGGTCCGGCTGGCGTTGGTCACGTCCGTGACGTGCGCGCCGCCCCGCGGACCACCGGTCAGATTCCACAACACCCAGGTGTCGGCGGTGCCGAAGAGGGCGTCACCGCTTTCCGCGGCCTCGCGCACCCCATCGACGTTCTCCAGGATCCATTGCAGCTTTCCGCCGGAGAAATAGGTCGCCGGCGGCAGTCCCGCCTTGCGGCGGATCACGTCGCCACGGCCATCCCGGTCCAGCGCCGAAGCGATCCGGTCGGTGCGGGTGTCCTGCCAGACGATCGCGTTGTAGTACGGTCTGCCGGTCCGCTTATTCCATACCAGCGTGGTTTCGCGCTGATTCGTAATCCCCAGCGCCAAAAGGTGTTTCGGCGAAAGGTTGGCCCGGTTCAGCACCGACATCAGCACCGACGAGGTGCGCTCCCAGATTTCGACGGGGTCGTGCTCGACCCAGCCGGCGCGGGGCAGGATCTGCTCGTGCTCGAGCTGATGGCGAGCCACTTCGGCGCCGTCGTGATCGAAAATCATGCAGCGGGTGCTGGTGGTGCCCTGATCGATGGCGGCGATGTACTCAGCGGATTCCGCGAACTTAGCCAACTGCTGCTCCTCCACCCGTGGTGTGGCACTTGCGGTCAGGGTCCATGATGGTCTACCCACTCCACCAGACGACAGCGCAGGTCAGCCCGTCGCCCTTGCGTTACCGCCGGCAAACCTGTTGCATCGGCGTTGTGGGCGAAGAGGTCAAGCGCACCACGTACGACCGCGCACAACGGCAGGAGTACCGGCGCAAGGTGCGGCGGTGTTTGGACGTCTTCGAGACGATGCTCTCGCAGTCGCGCTTCGATTCCGACCAGCCGCTCACCGGCATGGAGATCGAGTGCAACCTCGTCGACGCCGACTATCAGCCGGCCATGTCGAACCGGTTCGTGCTGGATGCCATCGCAGACCCGGCCTACCAGACCGAATTGGGCGCCTACAACATCGAATTCAACGTGCCACCCCGTCCGCTGCCTGGCCACACGGGTCTGGACCTCGAGGCAGAAGTGCGCGCCAGCCTCAATGATGCCGAGATCAAGGCCAACTCCGGCGGCGCCCATATCGTGATGATCGGGATCCTGCCCACGCTGATGCCCGAACATCTCGACGACGGCTGGATGAGCGAGTCGACGCGGTATGCGGCCCTCAACGACTCGATCTTTTCCGCCCGCGGCGAAGACATCCCGATCAACATCGCCGGCCCGGAGCCGCTGAGTTGGAGCGCCGCGTCCATCGCGCCCGAATCCGCCTGCACCAGCATGCAATTGCACTTGCAGCTGGCGCCGGCCGATTTCGCCGCCAACTGGAATTCGGCTCAGGTGCTCGCCGGTCCGCAGCTGGCGCTGGCCGCTAACTCGCCCTACTTTTTCGGCCACCAGCTGTGGGCGGAGACCCGGATCGAGGTGTTCGCGCAGTCCACCGACACCCGGCCCGAGGAGCTCATGGCCCAGGGCGTGCGACCGCGGGTGTGGTTCGGCGAACGATGGATCGGCTCCATCCTGGACCTGTTTCAAGAGAACATCCGCTACTTCCCCTCCCTGTTGCCCGAGGTTTCCGACGAGGACCCGGTCGCCGAACTGGCCGCCGGACGCGCCCCGCAACTCGCCGAACTGCGCCTGCACAATGGCACCGTGTACCGGTGGAACCGGCCGGTGTACGACGTCGTGGACGTGCAGGGCGTCGGGCGTCCGCATCTGCGGCTGGAAAACCGGGTATTGCCGGCCGGCCCGACGGTCATCGACATGCTGGGGAATTCGGCCTTCTACTACGGCATGCTGCGCAGCTTGTCCGAAGCGGAAGCGCCGCTGTGGAACAGCATGAGTTTCGATGCGGCACACGCGAATTTCCTTGAAGCGGCCCGCAACGGCATCGATGCCCGGCTGCACTGGCCCGGCCTGGGCGAAGTGACGGCGCGGGAACTGGTGCTCGACACGCTGCTGCCGATTGCCCACGAAGGCCTGCGCCGGTGGGGCGTCGACGCCGAGGTGCGCGACCGGTTCCTGGGTGTCATCGAGGGCCGCGCCAGGACCGGGCGCAACGGAGCCACCTGGCAGGTGTCCACCGTGCGTAAGCTGGAAGACGGCGGTATGAGCCGGCCGGCGGCACTGGCAGAGATGCTACGGCGGTACTGCGAACACATGCACAGCAACGAACCGGTGCATACCTGGAATCAATAGCAGCGCCTAGGGGGAACCATGGCACCAGGACTGATCGACTGGGACAGCGCTTACCGAGCAGGGAGAATTCGAGGGTCCACCACCGTGGAACATCGGTGAACCGCAGCCCGAACTGGCCGCGCTGATCGCGAACGGCCAGTTCCGCAGCGATGTGCTCGACGCCGGTTGCGGGGTCGCCGAACTGTCCTTGGGGCTGGCCGCGCAGGGTTACACCGTCGTCGGCATCGATCTCACGCCGACCGCGGTCGCGGCGGCCACCAAAGCGGCTGCCGACCGCGGCCTGGCCGCCGCCAGCTTCGCGAAGGCCGACATCACCGATTTCACGAGCTACCCACCGGGATCAGAAGGCCGGTTCAGCACCATCGTCGACAGCACGCTGTTTCATTCGCTACCCATCGAGGCTCGCGACGGGTACCTGAGCGCCATCCACCGCGCGGCGGCCCCAGGGGCCAGCTACTTCGTGCTGGTGTTCGCCAAGGGCGCCTTCCCCGCCGAGATGGAGACGGGTCCCAACCCGGTGGACGACGATGAGTTGCGCGCCGCGGTGAGCAAGTACTGGGAGATCGACGAAATCCGGCCCGGCTACATTCATGCGAACATCCCGCAGGGCGGCCCCCCCGAGGCGCCGTTCGAATTCCCGCCCCACGACCGCGACGAAAAGGACCGGATGAAGTTACCGGCCTACCTGCTGACCGCCCACAAGACCTGACCTGCTGCGTCGAAATCGACGCTACCGCGCTCTTTCTCGAACTTTCCCGCGCGGGTGTCGATTTCGGCGAACTAAGCGTCGTTACGCCACAGCGGCGGTCGCGGCCACCAGCGCGTCGGCGAAGGTGGCCAGGTCGTCAGCCGTGGTGTCCACGTGCGGCGAGATCCGCAAGAGCGGCGCCGTGAGCTCCAGCGGTGCCCGCTGCACCCCGACGAACGTGGTCAGGATCCGGCGTTCGGTGAGCAGCCAGCTACGCACCGCGTGCGGATCGGCACCGTCGACCGGGGCCAGGGTGGTGATCGCACTCGGCTCCTCGACCTCTTCGACCACTGCCCAGCCGGGCACGTCGGCCAGCGCCGTCCGGCTGATGCCGCCCAGTTCGGCCAGACGTGCGCGCACAGCCTCGGGTCCGTATGCCAGATGTTCCCCGAGGGCCACCGAAAAGCCCACGCGCGCGGCGACATTGGCCTCGCCGAATTCGAGTTGCCGGGCCACCGTCAGCGGCGCCGACCGCTGGGCCCAGTCCGGCGCGGCCAGCCGCGGGCGCAAACCCTCCATCAGACCGGAGCGCACCGCCAGGAGGCCCACCCCGCGGGGCCCGGCAATCCACTTACGCGACGAGGAGTAGGTCACGTCGGCGCCCACCGCGCAGTCCACCTGGCCCAGCGCCTGGGCGGCGTCCACGACCAGCGGCAGCCCCAACTCGCCGCAGAGCTTGGCGATCATCGACAGCGGTTGCACCACACCGCTATGACTGGCCACCGCGGTCAGGTGCACGAAATCGGGCGGGTTGTTGTCCAGCGCCAGCGCGGCGTCGTCGAGCGCGACCCGGCCATCACCCAGGGTCGGGAGCAGCTGTCGGTCAAATCCGTGGGCGGCCAGCAGGGCCAGGTTGGGACCGTATTCGCCGGGCAGGCAGGCCACCGTTGGCCGATCCGCCGGCCAGCTGCCCAGCAACAGGTCCAACGCGTGCAGTGAGCCCGTGGTGAACACCACGTCGGCGTCGGACATGCCGCACAGCGCGGCGAACGCGATCCGCCCGGCGTCCAGCACGGGTGTGGCCGCGTCGGCCGCGACGTACCCGCCGACTTCGGCCTCGTTGCGTGCGTGCTGGGCGGTGGCCTCGATCACCGCGAGGCTCTGGCGGGAGCAGGCCGCGCTGTCCAGGTGCAGCCCGGCCACCGGGGGACGGGCCGCCCGCCATCGGTCGGCCAGCGAATCGGTATCGGTCACTTCACGGCCAGCGAAAGACCGAAGTCACCCGCACTATCGGTCCACCACCGAATGCGGCGCAGTCCGGCGCCGGCCAGTTCGGCGTTCACCCCGTCGGGACGGAACTTGCACGACACTTCGGTCAGCATTTCCTCGTCGGCCGCGAAATCCACGCTCAGTTCGAGCGCGCCGACCCGCACCCGCTGGCGACGGTCGGCGCGCAGCCACATCTCGATGCGTTCGGATTCGGCGTTCCAACGGGCCACGTGCCGGTAGGCGTCGACGTCGAAATCGGCGTCGAGTTCTCGGTTGATCACGGCGAGCACGTTGCGATTGAACCGGGCCGTCACGCCGGCGGCGTCGTCATAGGCGCGCACCAGCCGCCCGGCGTCCTTGACCAGGTCGGTGCCCAGCAGCAGGCTGTCCCCCGGCCGCATCACCGCGGCCAGGGTCGCGAGAAACTCCGCGCGCGGGACGGGCGTCAGATTGCCGATCGTCGAGCCCAGGAAAACGAACAACCGCCGGCCCCCGCCGGGAATCTCGTTGAGGTGCTCCTCGAAATCCCCGCAGACCGCCTCGATTTCGACGCCCGGGTATTCGCGCTGGATCGCGGTCGCCGTCGCGGAGAGCATGCCGGCGTCGACGTCGAACGGGACGAATCCGCGTAGCGACCCGCGGGCACGCAGCGCGTCCAGCAGCTGCCGGGTCTTCTCCGACGTTCCGGCGCCCAGCTCGACCAGCGTGTCTGCTGCGCTCGCCGACGCGATTTCGGTCGATCGGGCACGCAGGATCTCGGCCTCGGCGCGGGTCGGGTAGTACTCGGGCAACCGGGTGATCTGGTCGAACAGATCGCTGCCCACCGAATCATAAAACCACTTGGGCGGCAACGACTTCGGTGTCTTCTGCAGGCCGTCGAACACATCGCGACGCAACGCGTGATACGCAGAGTCGGCGGCGAGGTGGTTGGACAGCGTCAGCGTCATCAAGATCCTTTCGGGACTCCAGAGGGGGCCAGGGAAGTCAGGGTGACACCGCGCGCGGTGACCTCAACCAGGTGCCGGTCCGGCACGTCCGCCCAGTCGGGCGCATCGTCATACGGCTCGCTGGCCAGCACCACACCGTCGTCACGGCGCAGCATGAACAACGTGTCGCCCCACACGCTGGCCACAAGACGAGAACCGTTGGCGGCCACGATATTCAGTCGTGCGTTCGGGTCAGCCGCCCCGATCTCGGCGATGGTGTCGCCCAGCGCGTCGAGTCCACGCGCGAAGATCACGGCGGCCAGCATCGCGCTGTCGCACACCGATTCCGCCGACGACGCGGGCGGCAGCACCGCGCGATCGACGATGCCGTTGTGCGACAACAGCCAGTGGCCGTCGGTGAAGGGCGCGGTCGCGCTGGCCTCGATCGGCATCCCGACGGTCGCCGAGCGCACCGCGGCCACCACGCAGTGGCTACGCAGCGCCGGCGCGACCGAT
>DASSGQ010000048.1:0-3782 GCA_035693385.1 Mycobacterium sp. | reverse complement strand
CCGAGGTCGTCGCGGTTGGTGACGATGTGGGCGGTGTTCAGGAAGGCGACCGGGTGGTGGTGCCGTTCCAGATCAGCTGCGGAACCTGCCGCGAATGCGGCCGCGGTGTGACCGGTTCATGCGGCTCGATGCCGCTGATGGCGATGTACGGCATGGCACCGATTGCCGGGCTCGATGGTGGCGGCTTCATGTCGGACCTGGTGCTGGTGCCCTACGCCGACGCGATGCTGATCCCGGTCCCCGACACCATCGAACCCGTTGCGATCGCGTCCCTTTCGGACAACATTCCCGACGGCTGGCGGGCGGTCGGGCCCTACGCCGCGGAACTGGCGCGGCTCGATTCGGCCGACCGCCGCGTTCTTGTCGTCGGCCGGCTATCGATCGGGCTGTACGCGGCGGGGATCGCGGCGGCGCTGGGCGCCCACGTCGACTACCTGGACACCGACCCACAGCGACTGGCGGCCGCTGAGAAGCTCGGCGCGACGGTCCACGATCGGGCCAGGCCCGACAAGGCGTGGGACCCGTATCCGGTCACTGTGCACACCAGCGGCGACTCGGCGCTGCTCGCGGCGACCCTGCGCGCCACCTGGGCCGACGGCGTGTGTACCGACACCGGGATTTACCCCGAATACAAAGTCGAAATGCCGTTGCTGCCGATGTACACCCGCGGAGTGAGGTTCGTCACCGGGCGCGTCAGTGCGCGCGCCGTGATCCCGGAGGTACTGGAACTGCTGGCCGACGGATTGGACCTGTCGCCGGCCGTCGACCGCGTCGTGCCGTGGGAGGACGCCCCGTCGGCGTGGTCGACGATGACCGGCAAGACGGTCTTCACCAGGGCTTAGTCACACTCGCCGGCAGCATCAGGCGATGTCGCCGACGAAGACCCCCATCCGGCGCAGCTGCACCCGGGCCATGAACGGCAGCCCAGCACCGTCGGAGCCGGCGGGCAGGATCCGTGGGTTGGTGATGTGCACCTCGCGGCGGGGGCTGAATTGCACGTCGGCCCCACCGGCGGCCAGCACGTTTTTGACCCAGTCCGTCTTCCCATGTGCCAGCGCGATCGCCAGCACATCGCCTTTGCGGTAGGTGGTCACGATGGTCTCGTAGGGTTTGCCGGACGTGCGACCGCGATGCTTGATGGTCGCGGTTCCCGGCGTATAGCGCGCGATCGGTTTGAATGCCGGGTTGAGGTATTTGACCTGTAAGCGCTCGAACCAGGGCGGGAACACCATCGGGACGCCGGGGGCGTTGTTCGGGTGATCCTTGGCGGACATGGCGGCTCCCTTGGGGAAACTCTGCACACACGCGAGCGTGGCCTTACACCGGCACTGTACCGGTCGGATATCGACTTGAGCTGCTCTGGGACAATGGACAACGTGAGCGCCACCCAATCGTCGCCGATGGCCCGTATCGACCTGCGGGGCACGCAGTTGACCGCCGCCCGTTTGCGGGCCGCGTTACCGCGCGGTGGCGCGGATGTGGAGACGGTCTTGCCCCAGGTGCGCTCGGTCGTGCAGGCCGTCGCCGAGCGCGGGGCGGAGGCGGCCTTGGAATTCGGGGCGTCCTTCGACGGCGTGCGGCCACCGACCGTCCGGGTTCCCGCTGCAGCGCTGGACGCGGCGCTGGCCGGCCTGGCCCCCGACGTCTCCGACGCGCTGCAGGTGATGATCGAACGCACCCGCGCCGTGCACGCCGATCAGCGTCGCGCCGACATCACCACCACGCTCGGGCCGGGCGCGACGGTCACCGAGCGGTGGGTTCCCGTCGAGCGGGTCGGTCTGTATGTGCCCGGCGGCAACGCGGTCTACCCGTCCAGCGTGGTGATGAACGTCGTGCCGGCGCAGGCCGCCGGAGTCGGCTCGCTGGTGGTGGCCAGCCCGCCGCAGGCCCGCTTCGACGGACTGCCACATCCGACGATCCTGGCCGCGGCCCGGCTGCTGGGAGTCGACGAGGTGTGGGCCGTCGGCGGTGCGCAGGCGGTGGCATTGCTGGCCTACGGCGGCACCGATATGGACGGAACAGAGCTGACATCTGTCGACCTGATCACCGGGCCCGGCAACATCTACGTCACCGCCGCCAAGCGGCTGTGCCGCTCGCGGGTGGGTATCGACGCCGAAGCCGGCCCGACGGAGATCGCCATCCTCGCCGACGACACGGCGGATCCGGCGCTCGTGGCCGCCGACTTGATCAGCCAGGCCGAACACGACGAGATGGCCGGCAGCGTGCTGGTCACCCCCAGCGAGGACCTGGCCGCCGCCACCGATGCCGAAGTGGCCGCCCAGCTGCAAACGACGGTGCACCGCGAACGGGTGACTACCGCGCTGAGCGGGAGTCAGTCGGCGGTCATTCTGGTTGACGATCTGGCCGCCGGGGTCAAGGTGGTGAACGCGTACGCCGCCGAACACCTGGAGATCCAGACCGCCGACGCGACGCGAGTTGCCGGCCAAATACGTTCGGCCGGTGCCATTTTCGTCGGCCCGTGGTCGCCGGTAAGCTTGGGTGACTACTGTGCCGGATCCAACCACGTGCTGCCGACGGCGGGATCTGCCCGGCATTCCAGCGGCCTGTCGGTGCAGACGTTCCTGCGCGGCATCCACGTCGTCGACTACACCGAGGCGGCCCTCAAAGACGTCTCCGGACACGTGGTAACCCTCGCCGAGGCCGAAGACCTGCCGGCCCACGGCGAGGCGGTGCGTCGGAGGTTCGAACGATGAAGCCCACACTCGACGACCTGCCGCTGCGCGACGACCTGCGTGGCAAATCGCCCTATGGGGCACCGCAATTGGCGGTACCGGTGCGGCTGAACACCAACGAGAACCCGCACCCGCCGACTCAGGCGCTGGTCGACGACGTGGTGCGGTCGGTGGGCGAGGCGGCCGCCGACCTGCACCGCTACCCCGACCGCGATGCGGTAGCCCTGCGCCGTGATCTGGCCGGCTACCTCTCCGCGCAAACGGGCACCCCGCTCGGTGTCGAAAACCTTTGGGCCGCCAACGGTTCCAACGAGATCCTGCAGCAGCTGCTGCAGGCGTTCGGTGGGCCCGGGCGCAGCGCCATCGGGTTCGTGCCGTCCTACTCGATGCACCCGATCATCTCCGATGGCACCCGCACCGAGTGGCTCGAGGCCGCTCGCGCCGAGGACTTCGGCCTCGACGTCGATGTCGCCGTTGCCGCCGTCACCGATCGCCGGCCCGATGTGGTGTTCATCGCCAGCCCCAACAACCCGTCGGGACAAAGTGTTTCACTGCCGGACCTGCGGCGGCTGCTCGATGTGGTGCCGGGGATCTTGATCGTCGACGAGGCCTACGGCGAGTTCTCGTCACAGCCCAGCGCGGTGGCGCTGGTCGAGGAGTATCCGACCCGGCTCGTCGTCACCCGGACCATGAGTAAGGCGTTCGCCTTCGCCGGCGGCAGGCTTGGGTACCTGGTCGCTACCCCCGCTGTGATTGACGCGATGCTGCTGGTGCGGCTGCCGTATCACCTGTCGTCGGTCACCCAGGCCGCGGCCCGGGCCGCGCTGCGGCACGCCGACGACACCCTGGGCAGCGTCGCTACCTTGATCGCCGAACGTGAGCGGGTTTCAGCGGCGTTGGCCGGCATGGGCTTTCGGGTGATCCCCAGCGACGCGAACTTTGTGCTGTTCGGAGAGTTCGTCGACGCGCCGGCCGCGTGGCAGCGTTATCTGGACGCCGGCGTGCTGATCCGCGACGTGGGGATCCCCGGGTACCTGCGCGCCACCACCGGGCTGGCCGACGAGAACGACGCCTTCCTCATGGCAAGCG
>DASSGQ010000047.1:0-5509 GCA_035693385.1 Mycobacterium sp. | reverse complement strand
CGCCCTGATCGCCGTCGCCGAGCGCGGCGACATCGAGGTCTTCCCCACACCGCGCAGCACGCGGCTGTCCCTGGACCGTGAGGGTCTGCGCCGGCTGGCCGCCGACGAGCTCGGGCTGCCCACCGCGCCGTTCTGGTTCGTCGCATCGGTCGCCGAACTCAAGGCGGTGGCCGCACACTCCGGGTTTCCGTTGCTGGTGAGGCCGGTGTCCGGGCGGGGACACTCGGTGGTCTCGGGGCCCGACGACGTCGAGGCGGCCTGGCAACGTGCGGTCGCGAATGGGACGGGCGAACAGCGGCCGCGGGTAATGGCCGAAACCATCGTCGAGATCGAGTTTGACGTCACCCTGATCGTGGTGCGCAGCGAAGGCCCGCAGGGTCCGCTAATCGAGTTCTGCTCACCCATCGGGTATCGCAGCGCCGACGGTGTCGTGGTGGAGTCCTGGCAACCGCAGCAGATGAGCGCGGCCGCGGTGGATGCGGCCAAGTCGATCGCCGCACGGATCGTCAAGGCGCTCGGCGGGCGGGGTGTCTTCGGTGTCGAATTGATGATCAACGGCGACGAGGTGTACTTCGCCGACGTCACCGCCCGCTTGCACCAGAGTGCCTGGGTGACCTTGCGCAGCCAGCGGCTTTCGGCATTCGAACTGCAGGCCCGGGCTATTTTGGGCCTGCCGTTGGACACCATGATGATGTCGCCGGGGGCAGCGCATGTGGTCGACGCATGCCGCGACGGCGGGGCGCTCACCGCCGCCACTCTGACCGCCGCGCTGGCTGTGCCGGAAACTGATCTCCGCGTTTTCGCGCCGCGATCCGGATCACCCGACGCGACAACCAGGCTGGGCGTGGCGCTGGCCACGGCACCCGATGTGCCGACCGCGCGCGACCGCGCCCGACAGGTGACCAGCGCCCTGAATGTGCGAGACTCACGCGGGTGAGCTACGCAGGAGACATCACGCCCCTTCAGGCGTGGAAGCTACTCGCCGACAATCCTCGCGCCGTGCTGGTCGACGTCCGCACCGAGGCCGAATGGCGGTTCGTCGGCGTGCCCGACCTGTCCAGTCTGGGCCGCGAGGTCGTGTACATCGAGTGGAATATGTCCAACGGGATGTACAACGAACAGTTCGCCGACGAGCTGAAGGAACTGGTTCCACCCGCAGCGGCTGACGAAGAGCGGCCGGTGGTCTTTCTGTGTCGCTCCGGGAACCGCTCCATTGGCGCGGCCGAGGTCGCGACCGACGTGGGCATCAACCCCGCCTTCAACGTGCTGGACGGTTTCGAGGGTCACCTGGATGCCCACGGTCATCGCGGCGGCACCGGCTGGCGCGCGGTTGGGTTGCCCTGGAAGCAGCAATGACCCACACCGACGGCGAGTCGGTCCGCACGCCCAAGCCGCTGCCCGACGGCGTCAGCCAGGCCACCATCGGCGTGCGCGGCGGACTGTTGCGCTCGGGTTTCGAAGAGACCGCCGAGGCGATGTATCTGACCTCCGGGTATGTCTACGAATCGGCTGCCGTCGCGGAGCGGTCGTTCATCGGCGAGCTGGATCATTACGTGTACTCGCGGTACGGCAACCCGACCGTGACGATGTTCGAGGAGCGGTTGCGCCTGATCGAGGGGGCGCCCGCGGCGTTCGCCACTGCTAGCGGCATGGCCGCGGTGTTCACCTCGCTGGGCGCGCTGCTGGCGGCCGGTGACCGGTTGGTCGCGGCGCGCAGCCTGTTCGGGTCGTGTTTTGTGGTGTGCAACGAGATCCTGCCGCGGTGGGGCATCGAGACCGTCTTCGTCGACGGCGACGACATCGCGCAATGGGAACAGGCGCTGTCGGTGCCCACCGCGGCGGTGTTCTTCGAGACGCCGTCGAATCCGATGCAGTCGCTGGTGGACATCGCGGCGGTGACCGAGCTCGCTCACGCTGCGGGCGCAAAAGTCGTGCTGGACAACGTATTCGCCACGCCATTGCTGCAGCAAGGTTTTCCGCTCGGGGTCGACGTGGTGGTGTATTCGGGCACCAAGCACATCGACGGTCAGGGTCGGGTGCTGGGCGGGGCCATCCTCGGCGACCAGGAATACATCGACGGGCCGGTGCAGAAGCTGATGCGGCACACCGGCCCGGCGATGAGTGCCTTCAACGCCTGGGTGCTACTGAAGGGTCTCGAGACGCTGGCGGTTCGGGTTGAGCACAGCAATTCCGCGGCACACCGGATTGCGGAGTTCCTGGAGCGCCATCCGGCGGTGAGTTGGGTGCGCTACCCCTTTCTGGAGTCGCACCCGCAATACGACCTGGCCAAGCGCCAGATGACCGGCGGCGGCACGGTGGTCACCTTCGCGCTCGACTGCGCGAGAAGTGCTGCCAAGCAACGGGCCTTCGAGGTACTGGACAAGCTGCAGCTGATCGACATCTCGAACAATCTCGGCGACGCCAAATCGCTCATCACTCATCCGGCGACCACCACGCACCGCGCGATGGGTCCGGAGGGGCGCGCCGCGATCGGGCTCGGTGACAATGTGGTCCGCATCTCCGTCGGGCTGGAGGGCACCGACGATCTGATCGCCGACATCGACCAGGCCCTGAGCTGATAGACCGGGTTCAACTACCCGTTTTGGCTTTGAGTGCCATAAAGCAGCCGCGGGCGCCGCCAAGGCCGCCGGGGCTGCCGCCGAGCGGCTGAACGTCGCTGCCGCCGGGCCGCTAACCCGCCGCCTTCTGTTCGGCCTCTTCGGCGCGTTCGGCCACCGCCAGCGATCCGCCTAGCGTTTGCGCTTCCATCACCACCCTGGCGTAGATCATCTGGCTCGTGATGGCCATCTGGCCGCGACTGCGACCCAAGAAGGACATCACCCAGGAGAACAAAGCGGCGATGCGGTTCCGGTGACCGACCAGGTAGAACAGGTGCAGCACCAGCCACGCCAACCAGGCGATGAAGCCGGCGAACTCCAGCTTGCCGACCTTTGCGACGGCGCTGTACCGCGAGATGGTCGCCATGCTGCCCTTGTCGAAGTACTTGAACGGCTTGCGGTTGGCGGGGTCGTCTTGGCCTTTCAGCGTCTGTTTGATCAGCGTCGTGGCGTATTTCGCCCCTTGAATCGCGCCCTGCGCCATCCCCGGCACGTTGGGCACGGACATCAGATCGCCGACGACAAAGACATGCGGGTGCCCCTTGACGCTGAGATCGGGCTCCACGATCACCCGTCCGGCGCGGTCGGTTTGGGTTCCGTCGGACTGTTCGGCGATCATCTTGCCCAGCGCGCTGGCCTGCACGCCCGCCGCCCACACCTTGCACGCGCATTCGATGCGGCGTTCGCCTTTGTCCTTCTCCTTGATCGCGATGCCGTTGTAGTCGACGGCCGTCACCATCGCGTTGAGCTGGACCTCGACATTCATCTTTTCCAGCCGCCGCTGCGTCTTGAGACCCAAATTCGGGCCCATCGGCGGCAACACCGCGGGCGCCGCGTCGAGCAGGATCACCCGGCACTGGCTGGGTGTGATGGTCCGAAATGCCCCGGCCAGGGTGCGCTCGGCGAGTTCGACGATCTGTCCGGCCACCTCGACGCCGGTCGGTCCGGCGCCGACCACGACGAAGGTCAGCCGGCGTTCACGCTCGGCGGGGTCGGTGGTGACCTCGGCGGCCTCGAACGCGCCGAGGATGCGCCCGCGCAGCTCAAGGGCGTCATCGATGGTCTTCATGCCGGGCGCGAAGGTGGCGAAGTGGTCGTTGCCGAAGTAGGACTGCTGCGCGCCGGCGGCCACGATGAGGCTGTCGAAGGGCGACACCGTCGTCATGCTCATCAACTTCGACGTGACCGTCTTGGCCTTGAGGTCGATGGCAATCACCTCGCCCAGCAACACCCGCACGTTCTCCTGCTTACGCAAGATAAGCCGCGTGGTCGGGGCGATATCGCCTTCGGACAGAATTCCGGTCGCCACTTGATACAGCAGCGGCTGGAACAGGTGGGTGGTTGTTTTCGAGATCAGGGTGACGTCGACGTCAGCGCGCTTGAGCGCCTTGGCCGCGTTCAGGCCGCCGAACCCGCTTCCGATGATGACGACGCGATGGCGCGACATACTCGTCCCTTCCGGTGCTTCTCGTGTCACTGGCCTTCATAGTTTTCGCCACTCACGCCGGTGGCGCCAAGGCTGTCGGAGGCTCAGATCAAATCGAACGCAAATTCGACACGATAGGCGACGCCGGGGTGGTGGATGTCATCATCGCCGCAGCGAGCGGGCAAACGCAATGTGCGTGGGTAAGTTGACGAGATCGGTTTGTTGTGCGTGCGCCGCAAAGCCCGCGCGCCCACCCCCGCGCCCGCGGGCCGGGCTCGGCCAACCGGATCGTTCAAACGGGCCTCACAGTCTGCTCCCACGTCGTGTCGAACTGCGCCTGCGACTGTGAAGTCGTTACCCGATGACTTGGGGAACCTAGCCGACGTAGCTGAGGTCGTGAGTATGAGGAAAGTTGCGCTGGCCGCGGCGATGGGCGTTCTGGTCGCCGCCGGGTCGCTGGTTGCCGCGGCAGCGGCCCCGGCGGCCAAAGCCGACCTGGATTTTGAATGCACGCCAGGATGCTGGGGCGCGGTCGCGGCGTCGCCCTCGAACGGAGAAGAGGCGATCCGACTCAACTATCGGACGCGGCAGAAGGCGGAGGACGCGGCCGTCCTGTGGTGCGACGTCGACGGCAAGACGAACGATTGCCAGGTGCTCACATCGGGACTGGGCTGCCTCTCGATCGCGGAGGGCAGCGACGGTAAGGCGATAGCGGGGCGCGTAGCGCCCACCCTGGACGCGGCAGATGCGGCAGCCTTGGACGGTGCGGGGCCCGGGGCGAAGATCGACCTCCACGACTGCAACGGCTGACCAATTCGTTACTGCCGTCTGATGGCAGCCGCTAAACACGTTGGGAGTCAGCGTGTTCCGGACCTGCCGATCCAAACCGACCACCAAACAAGCCCATCGCCATTCTGGCACAACGCGTTTCGATTCGCTCCGCCATCGCAGCACTGGTCCATGAAACCGTCCTGCGACAAGGTGTGACCTGCAGAGTAGAGTATGGCCTCTCGATCCAGGAGGCTCCCCTTGACGGAACAACCGCCTAGTTATCCACCCCCACCACCGGGCGGTTACGGTTACCCGTCATCTCCTGAGGACGGCTATGGCTATCCGCCGCGCCGCGCCGGAATGAACGGGATGGCTGTCGCATCCTTGGTCTGCTCGTTGTTGGGCTGGCTTTGCCTGATCGGGCCCATCCTGGGGATGATCTTCGGATTTGTCGCGCTGAACCAGATCAAGCAGACCGGTCAGAGGGGTCGTGGCATGGCGCTCGCCGGAATCATTATCGGCGGCATTCTGATCGCGCTCGCTATCGGCTTGGGGATCCTCAGGACGGTGGCCAAGCACACGACAAACACGGACTCGAGCGGCCCCGCCGCGGTGATGATCGTTGAACCGCAAGCGGTTTCTCCTATTCTGGCGGCATAAGTCGCCAGCGGTTCAGAAGGGCCATGCGCCGGCG
>DASSGQ010000046.1:0-3587 GCA_035693385.1 Mycobacterium sp. | reverse complement strand
CGGATCCGGCTCGCACCGACCATCCGTCGGCGCGGGCCGGATTCGTCGTCTCCAAGGCCGTCGGCGGTGCGGTGATCCGTAACACGGTCAAGCGCCGGCTGCGGCACCTGGCCCGGACCGAGATCGCCGCGCTGCCGGCCGGCGCGGACGTCGTCGTGCGGGCGCTGCCGGGCGCGGCCACCCGCTCGTACACGCAACTCGAAATCGATCTTCGCGAGGGGATCGCGGCCGCTATCCGCCGAGGTGGGCGCCGATGACCGACCCCGTGACGACGCCCACTGCGATGAGCCCCGGTGCCCGCATGCTGACATGGCCGATCATCGCGTACCGTCGTTGGATAAGCCCGGCGTTGCCGGCGCGGTGCCGGTTCTACCCGTCATGCAGTGCGTACGCCCTGGAGGCGGTCCAGACGCACGGCGCGATCAAGGGAATCCGGCTCGCGATCTGGCGGCTGCTGCGGTGCCAACCCTTCAACGCAGGTGGGTACGACCCAGTCCCACCCCGGCGCGCACACTGATTACGGGAGCCACACACCAATGGGCGTGATCTATTACTCGATCTCCTGGCTGATGCTGACATGGCATACGGTCTGGGACACACTCGGTGTCGGTGAGTGGCTCGCCACCAACTGGGACTGGATCCTCTCGATCGTCTTCCTGGTGATCACGATCCGGGCGATCCTGTTCCCGGCGTTCGTGAAGTCGATCAAGTCGCAGCGGGCCATGCAGGCGCTTCAGCCGCAGCTGACCGAGATCCGCACCAAGTACAAGGGCGACAACCAGCGCATCCAGCAGGAAACCATGGAGCTGATGCGCGCGGAGAAGGCGAACCCGCTCATGGGCTGCCTCCCGCTGCTCGTACAGGCCCCGGTGCTCTACGGCCTCTACCACGTGCTGCGACACCTGGCCAAGCCGGACATCAGCCCGCAGTACAAGACGCTGTACGGCTGGACCGTCCCGCTGTTCAACTCGGCTTCGCACGCCCGCCTGTTCGGTGCCCCGATCGCCCTGTCGTTCCGGTCGAACGCCGCCGAGGCCGCGCACCTCGGTGGCACCATGACCGCCGTACGGGTCGTCGCCGCCCTGCTGATCGTCACGATGATCATCACGACGTTCCTGACCAGCCGCCAGATGATCCTCAAGACCGGCTGGGCCACCGACCCGACGCAGCTCATGATGCAGCGCCTCATGATGTACGGCGTCCCGATCGGTCTGCTCGTCTCCGGCCTGACGTTCCCGATCGGTGTGGTCATCTACTGGGTCACCACCAACCTCTTCTCCCTCGGCCAGCAGTTCTACGTGCTGCGGAAGTTCCCGCCGCCGGCGAACGCGAACGGCGGCGGCGGCACCGGCTTCTTCGGTCCGACCAAGCCGAAGACCGTCAACGGCAAGGTCGTGAAGACCGTGCAGCCGACCGCGAAGAACAAGATCAAGGACACCAACGACGCCCCGGTACAGGCGAAGGCGGTCACCGGCCCCAAGGTCGGCGCCAAGCCGGTGAACCCGAAGAAGGGCAACGCGGCCAAGCGCTAGCCGCGCACATGAGCCTCCCCGGCCTCGGCGTCGGGGGCCATTAGAAACAAACGGAGATGAACGTGACCGAGACGAGTACGCCAGCGGCGGACGCCGAATCCGGTGCCGCCGCCCGCAGCTCAGACAGCGACCTGTTCGCGCAGAGCGAGGTCGCTGCGGACTACGTCGAGGGGCTCCTCGACATTCTCGACTACGACGGGGACATCGACGAGGTCGTACAGGGCGGACGCCCAGTGGTGGAGGTCGTCGGCGACCGCCTCCAGGCACTGGTCGGCCAGCGCGGTGCGACGCTGGAGGCGCTGCAGGAGCTGACCCGGCTGGCCATCTTCCGGGCCACCGGCACCCCTTCACGTCTGCTGCTCGATGTCGGCGGCTACCGCGACGCCCGCCGAAAAGAACTGGTGTCGATCGCCAAGAACGCCGCCGAGCGGGTCAAGCAGCACGGTGAGGCCGTCCGGCTGGAGCCGATGAACGCGTTCGAGCGCAAGTGCGTACACGACGTGATCAACGCGACGGCCGGTGTGGAGTCGGAATCCGAAGGTGTCGAGCCGCAGCGCCGGATCGTCGTACATCCGGCGTAGGTGGTTCAGGTGTGTTGATCGGCGGCCGGTCCCGAATGGGGCCGGTCGCCTTTTTCGTGGGGTTTGGGGTTTGGGATTTTGGGTGGCGCTTCCGTGCGGCTCGGCGGGGTCGGCGGCCGGGTCGTGGCGGGGGTTTGTCGCGTCCGGCGTCGGCGGGTGGGTCCTGGTCGATGTTTGTTGTGCTTGGCGTCGGCGGCTGGGTCCAAACGGGCGTCGGTCTGGTTTTGCCGGCGTGGCTTGTGCTTGGGCCTTGGTGGATTCGGACTTGCCGGCACCGTGGCGCGGTTTGAGCTGATCCGGGTTCCTTGGACGCGGTGTCTGGTAACTCGAGCCAAGCTCACGTTTCGGCTTGGTGGCGTGTTCCGGTTTGGTGGCGCGTTCTGGGTTGTGGCGTGTTCCGGTGGGTGAAGCGGGCACCGTTGTGCGGGTCTCCATGGCGGTGGGGCCGATGGTCACAGCGCGGCGCGTCGGTGTGTCCAACTGAAGACCCTGCGAGGTCTGTTTCGTTCCCCTGCGCGATGTGCGTGCGGGCGGCTGCGCTGGTTCTTGGCCGAGAAACTGCGTCCGCGACCGACAACGTTGGTGACCCCGCGGCACAGACGTTGTGGGGACGCTTGGTGAAGGTTTTGTGACCAAGCTCGCCGCGCTTCGGTGCGCGGGCGATGCGGTGGCCTTGAGGGACTTCAACGTATTTGTGGGAATCAATGACGTTATGTCAGCTACTTTCGTAGCAGGTGGTACCTGAGGTATGGGTGTTGTTCGGGCCAATTCGGGGTGCTGGAGGGGACTCAACGTAGGCGAGTGCTTGGCAGCCGGCGGAATGGTGGCCGGCGACGAGTCTGAGTTCTTGTGGATGGCGAGGGGTGGCTGACCGCAGTGCCCGGCACGCCACGGCGGCACCGATCACGGCCGGCCGATGGCGCGGTTCGATGGCGCCCGACTTGGCGGCCGGGTGCTATCAGCCCTTCAACTCCTCGCGCCGGCGACCGACGTCGCGTTGGTCATCACGTGTCCGTCCGAGGGCGCCCGATGATCGCTCGGCTCTGCGGCAACGCGGTGGCGGTGACTGCCGGATCCGTGACCGCCTCCAGCCGGCTGCCGGGGCGGGGCCGGAGCGATCCGTGCGTCACGAGGTGTACCCGCTACTTCGTTGGCTGCGTCACGAAACTCGGTGCCGGGCCGGCGGTTCGGCCAGGATCGGTCCGGGTCCGTGAGGTCGGCGGTGGGTTCGCCAATGGGACGATCGGTAGATGCCGTGTTACGGGGATCGGTGGCGACGCGAATGGATCACTGGCTGACGCGGCGTTCTGGGATCGGCGGAGAGCGAACCGATGGCTCGGCGCTGAGGGTTTGCGGCAGGCCGTCGTCGGGTGAGTGGCTCGGCTGGGAGCGGCAGCAGCTCGCGCGCGGGCCGCATGGCCGGATCGGGTTGGCGGCTCACGGCGGGGCGCCGACTAATCGGCCGATCGTTTGA
>DASSGQ010000045.1:0-3939 GCA_035693385.1 Mycobacterium sp. | reverse complement strand
GTTGCCGCCGTTGCCGCCGTTGCCGCCGTTGCCGCCGGTGCCGCCAGTGACGTTGCCACCCGCGCCGCCATTGCCGCCGGCGCCGCCGCTAAGGGTGGCGTTGACGTTGACGTTGATGATGCCGCCGTCGCCACCATTGCCGCCGGTGCCGCCGGTGCCACCGGTGAAGCTGGTGACATCGCCGCCGTTGCCGCCGTTGCCGCCGGCACCGGCGTTGAAGATAACGCCCTGACCGCCGTTGCCGCCGTTGCCGCCGTTGCCGGCGCTGCCCGCGGCGCCCGCGAGGGCGCCGGTGCCGCCGGGGTTGCCGCCCAGGCCGGGGGACCCGCCGTTGGCGCCGTTGCCGCCGTTGCCGGCGCCGGTGCCGGTGTCGGTGGCGCCCAGGCCGCCCTGACCGCCCTGGCCGCCGTTGCCGCCGGCCCCGCCGTCGCCGTTCGCGCCGGCATGACCGCCGAACATCCTCGCGCCTTGGCCGCCGGCCCCGCCGGCCCCGCCGGCCCCGCCGTTGCCGCCGTTAGTGCCGTTGCCGCCGTTGAGAGAGGCGCCGGTGATAGAGCCGTTGACACCGCCGCCACCGGCCCCGCCGAGCCCGCCAACACCGCCGACACCGCCGGCACCGCCGTTGCCAAAGATCAGCCCGCCGTTGCCCCCGGCCCCGCCCACCCCGCCGGTGCCGCCGCTGCCGCCGGTGGTGCTGCTGGCCGCCGAGCCCATGGCGCCGTTGGTGCCGGCCCCACCGGCCCCGCCCTGGCCGCCGTTGCCGAACAAGAAAGCGCTACCGCCGCGGCCGCCGGGCTGACCGGGAGCGCCGGACCCGCCCATGCCGCCGTTGCCCCATAACAGCCCGCCCGGCCCGCCGGGCTGCCCGGTCCCCGGTGCACCATTGGTGCCGTTGCCGATCAACGGGGTCCCCAACAACGCATTGGTGGGCGCATTGATCACCGCTCGCACGTCTTGCCAAACGGTCTGCAACGGCGACGCGTTAGCGGCCTCGGTAGCCGTATACGCACCCTCGGCGGTGTTCAGCGCCCGCACGAACTGGGCATGAAACGCCGCCGCCTGCGCGCCGAGCTGCTGAAAGGCCTGCCCGTGGCTGGAAAACAGCGACGCCACCGCCGCCGACACCTCATCGTCGGCGGCGGCCAGCACCCCGGTCGTCGGGGCCACCGCCGCCGCATTCGCGGCGCTCACCGCCGAGCCGATGCCCGCCAGATCCGTTGCCGCCGAAGCCAAAAACTCGGGGGCCGCCGAAAGATACGACATCCCTATACCTTCCGCCAGGTCGTCGACACATCGGCGAATCGGATGAACTTCACGAGCGGATAGAGCGTAGGCCGATTCCGACCCGATAGTTCAGCGTTTGGGCAAACGTTCACCCCTCGCGTAAGGAGCAAGATGGCAGGCGTCAACCTCCTTCTACAGCGTTGGGTCCATCACAACAGCCGGGCTGTTGTGGCCACCCATCTGTATCAAGAAGTAAGCAGCGCCCAGTTTGAAGAGGCCGACATCAGCGAAGACTGGTGTATCGACCGTGAAGACGACGGCGTTGACATCGCAACTGCGACAACCGAAATCGACGCCTGGCTATCGACCGCGACCGACGATGGCTCGACGAACCGCGACTTACTCAAAAATCCGCAAAAACGAAGCAACATCCGAAAAGCGATGCGGAGCCATCTCCAATATTTGCGCGACGTGGGCGAGTGACCACCCCCAGTGCCGCGTTAGAAAATGGCGGCATCCAGGCCCCTTTGTCCAAACTAGCTGGAATGGAAGTGCAATCGTGATTACCAACCCCAGGCCGGGACGCCCGCGCGGATGCAACTCTTGCGGATTCATGCGGATCGATCACGGTTGGCTGTCGCCCTCGTACGGGAACATCCGACGGTGAGTGACGTCGACGACACACCGAAGCCCGTTCCAGCCTGGGTTCAGGCCCATGGCATCACAGACCGGGACACCGGCATCGCGGCAGCCCGCGCCTCACGTCAGCCACTCATCGACGCGGGTGCAAACGCGTTCGATGGAGGGCAGGGCTTCAGCACTGCAGTAGCGCTGCTTGGCGGCCTGGTGACTCGCGGGATCGGTCTGCATGAGGGAGCCGTCGCAGCGCTCGGGGCGGACAACCCTTTCGCAGCATTCACCACTGAGCCAAAATCTGAGCGGTCCCGGCGCACCGTGCCGCTGTCGGCGCCCATTGTGGCGCTGTTGAAGGTCCAGCGGGCAGCTCAGGCTGCCGAGCGCCTGCACACCGGTGATCAATGGACAGACAACGGTCTAGTATTCACCACCGAGTTCGGACGACCTGTCGATCCGCGGAACCTATTGCGGGCAATCGAGATTGCAGCCGGCAAGGCGGGCGTCGAGGACATCGGCGTGCACACGCTGCGGCACAGCGCCGCCGTAGCCTGGCTTGAGTCCGGCGTGCACATCAAGGCGGTGGCCGACCTGCTCGGGCACGCCGGAACACCATCGAGATTTCAAGGCTTACCCCAGTTAGTACCCCAATTGGGGTAAGTTGCGCCGCGATCGGCACACGCACTGCGAACGGCACCGGCAACATCCGCAAGCGCCCCAACGGAACGTGGGAAGCGCGACTGTCCTACGTCGACGGGGACGGCACGAAGTGCGCGAGATCGGGCAAGACATTCGCACGCTCCAAAGCCTCGTCGACGGTCCGCCAGACGCCTTCTCGACCGAGCACTTGCACCCTCTGGTGCAACGCCGTCCAGCTCGCTGGAGTGGCTCTCAACTCCATGGCCAGCTACTTCTGGTGGAAGCTAGACCCGAGCATGGAGGGGCTGGATGTGCTCCAGGGCACCGTCTTTGTTACCGGCCCCCCGATGACAACGGCGACTCAACGCCCGTCAGCGGCGAGGTGGTCGAGCTGTTCGAACGGCTGGCCCAGATCTACCGCGAGGAGGAGGGCCAGTAACCGCTATGCCAGTTGTGCCAGTTCTTTTCGTTGGCGCAGCTGGCACAACGGTCAGCACCGCTCAACCCCCGTCTCCATGCCCCGGTAGGTCGCCATGTACTGCGCGATCCCGTCCTCGTTCTCACGGAGGTAGCGGTCGTGCAGCGTCAGCGCCAGCGTTCCCGGCTCGTACCCGTGCTTCACGAGGCGTCGTTCACCGGTCTGGTTGATGTAGGCCACGGAGTACCAGAGCGCCAACAGTAGGCCGAGGACTATTGACGCCCCGGTGAGCCACCTGAACGGCAGCACGACCAGCATCAGCACCGCGAGCGGCGAGATCTGTACCGTCCCGCGCACGGCCTGGCGCAACCAGCGGGTGCGAGCGGTGTTGTCGTGCAGTACCCACTGGCGGTAGCGCGGCCCGAGGCTGCCGCCAAAGGTGTACCAGAGCCAGCGCACTGGGTCCGGGTGGGCGATGGAGGGTGTGGTGTGAGTAGTCATACCCTCATCGTCGCCATCCTGTGTGACGCTCAGTAGCGGCCTTGATGTTGTGGGGTCACAATGCCCGATTGTGTTAGACGCTAGCCGAGGCCCAACTCCCGCAGCAGGGCGTACTCGGCCGCGAAGCGCTTCTTACGCCTGCGCTTGGGAGACGGCGCAGGGGCCCGGATGGGACTGGTGGCAGGCCACGATGCATGCGTCCACACTCATCTGCCGAAACCTGCTGCATGGCATCAGTGTCCACGAACGGGATGCCTGCCGCTTTGGCCGCCGCCGCGAAACCGTCGTAGTCGCTGTCAGCATATATGCGAGAGGGGCAATCAGCATGGCTCCCGCAGCCACGGCGACAGCAGCTAGGGTTTTCCTCAAGTTGGTTACCTTCATTGAATGGTGTTGGAACCCCGCCTCGACGTTCAAAACGGGGGTCTTCTGTTGCGTCGGCTCAGTGGCGAGCGCCGGTTGGCGTCCACTTCGTCCACCGCTATCTCGTCCACCCGCAACCCTTCCACCCAGGCAGCGGTGCT
>DASSGQ010000044.1:0-8661 GCA_035693385.1 Mycobacterium sp. | reverse complement strand
CTCGAGCGGATCCGGTCGAGCGCCGACATCGAGCGCAGCGAAAGCATCGTCGTGTTGTCGAACCTCATCGACCGGATGCGGACCTAGCGGCCTTTCGGCCGCCCAACCCGCCGCGCGAGCGTAACGCCACTGCGAAATTCGGGTCGGCTTTTCGCACTGGCGTTACGTTCGCGGTTTGCCAAACCTGCGCCACGGTCGCGAGGTTGACGGGCTCGGTGGCCGGCGAGATGCGTAGGGCCACGGCTGGTTTCGTTCCGGGACGGAATCGGCCCGAACGTGTTTCAGCCGGGTCCTCAGGTGCCGGCGCAGGTCATCCAGGTCCGGATCCGTCCAACGGTTGTCGGCTTCGAGCGGATCTGCGGTCAGGTCGTACAGCTCCCACTGGTCGTCCAGCGGAGAGGTCCGGTAAGCCTCGCCGCCCAGCCCGTTGGCCGCCAGCTGACGCACCCCGGGTTCGGTCCAGGTGGCCGGATCGTCGAAGGTGCGGACCAGCTTCCACAGATGCCCGGCGCCGCCGGTTGCCGACGCTTCATCGACGCGGACAACCAGTCCCTCGAAGTTGGAAGCGGTGTGGGCGGGCACCCTAATACGCAGCGGCGCAGGCGGATTGACGGTCCGCTTGAGAAGGCGCGCCAGGCCCGAGGCGCCGCTGTCGCCCTCGAGCATGTTGTCGCGGGTCAAGATGTAGACGGCGCGCGCGTCGTCGGCGGGTGCCCCGTCGACGACGGGCATGAGGTCGCGGCCCGGCAGTTCGTGCACTTCGGAGAACGACTCGGCCAACGTGGTGGCCAGCGCTGCGACGCCCGAGGCGTCGAAGCCGGCGGCTCCCAGCAGTGTCGGGATCAGGTCGACGTGCGACGTGGGAGCGGTGACGACGCGTGGCATGGTCGGGCGCTCGCCGATGCGGGCGATCACAAAGGGAACGCGGGTGGCCTCGTCGTAGAGGTTGAACCATTTCTGGTGCAGGCCGCCGTGGGCGCCCAGCAGGTCGCCGTGATCGGCCGTGCGCACCAGGACCGCGTTGTCCGACCCACCTTCGGTGACGGCCCTTCTGACGCGGTCGATCGGCCCGTCCACCTCGGCGTGCAGCCGGTAGTACAGGTCGCGATAGCGCTGGGCGTTGTGGTCGTAGGTCCAGTTGATCGCGGGCGCCGGACCGTAGCCGGAGTAGTAGGCCTCGCGAAAGGCGATCTGCGCAGCCGGCTTGGTCGAGAGGTCCTCATCCGCGGTGGGTGCCGGGGGCACCGGCGGCGGGTCCAGCGGTGACGGCTTAACCGGGCTGCGCCGCGACCACCCGGGGAACAGCACGATGTCGTGGGGGTTCACGAAGCTGGCGACCAGGAGGAAGGGGCGCAGCGCGGCCTCGTCGCCGGCGCGCCGGCGCGCGTAGCGGTCCGTGAGCCAGGCGACGACGCGGTCGGCGATCAGCGGGTCGCGGCGAATGCCCGCGTTGGCCAGCAGCGCCCCGTGCGGCTCCGGGCCGACCCATCCCGAGAAGCCAAACGGCGCAAGCGGATCGGCATCGAGGTAGCGCCGCACCGCGGCGGAATCGACGACACCGTCGTCGTCGTTGGTCAGCAGCGGGCGGCCGGTCCCCGGGTCGATGAGATCGGCATGCGAGATGTGCCACTTGCCGTCGTAGTGGGTGTCGTATCCCGCGGCTCGGAACCAGTTGCCCAGTGTGGGCACCTCGCCCTGGCGGAGCCAGCGCATCCGGGTGTCGTCGGCCGTCTTTCCGATGCCATCGGTTTGGGTGACCCCGTGCAGGTCGGGGTAGTGCCCGGTGAAAATCGTTGGGCGGCTGGGCACACAGGCCAGCGAGCCGGTGTAGTGCCGGCCGAAGCCGACGCCGTGCTCGTCGAACCACTTGCGGCCGGTCAGCATTCGATCGCGCCACGCGGCCACGTCGGCGGCCTCGTACGGCGGCACCGCGCGTTCCTCGTCGGTCATGATGACGACAACATCGGGGCCACTGGGGCCAGCGCGCCGCAGGCCGGGGTCATCAGACACGGGCGTTCTCCAATCGGTTTGCGAGCCCGGCGAGCATCGCGTCGGACTGTCGTGCGAGGAAGCGACACAGCACGCGTTCGGCCAGCTTTTGATCTGGGCGGGGCCCGATTTCGACCGTGCTGGTCAGTGCCACGACGGTGGACTCGCCCTCCGCTGTCAGCGTCCAGCGGTTGGCCACCCTGCGCAGGCGGCGGGGCAGGCCGTCGATGTCGTAGGCGAGGACGTGCGGCGGGTCGAACTCGGTGATGCGCTCGACGAGGGCATCGCGTTTGATCTGGACCCGCCGCGCGGTGCCGAGGGGTTTCCCATCCGCACCGGAGAACAGGATGCACGAGTGATCGACGTTGCCGGCCCACGAACTGATCGAGCCGAAGTCGGCCAGGACATCCCAGATTTCGCCGACGCGAGCCGCGATGGTGCGAGTGCGGTGAATGTCGGCCACCCGCTCAAACTACGCGAACGACGACCGGCCGTACTGCATCTAGTGGGCGGTGTGCAAGATCGTTTCGAGCACCACCGCGGCGCCACTGGTCGCGATGACGATCGCGAGCGTCACCCAGTCCGCCAGCTTGGGCTGCGCCGGATTGGCCGAGAGCTGACCGGTGCCGCCGCGGGCGGTGATCGCGTCGCCCATCTCGTCGGCACGCCGCAGGGTCACGGTGATGGCGGCGGCCAGCAGGTCGATCAGCTCCAAGGCGTGCCGACGGCGACGGGCCTTGCGGCTGTGCGGAATCCGTTTGGGCCGTAGCCGCCGGGCGGCGTAGAGCACCTGGAATTCATCGATCAACATCGGGAAGGCACGCAGCGCCAGCGCCAAAGCCACTGCCCATTCGTCGACCGGGATCCGCAACGCTCGGAACGGCCGGCCCAAAGTTGCCAGCGCAGGGCCTATTTCGGCGACGTTGGTGGTCCAGGACACCATCGCGCCGAGCGCGAGCAACACGACCGACAGCGCGGTGATGCGCAGGAAGTTCAACCCTCCGCCGAGGCCGATCTGGAGGCCGCCGATCGAGACGTTGGGGCTTCCGCCGGCCAGCGCGGCCGTGATGCCGCCCAAGGCGATCACGACCCACAGCCACCGCGGTACCGACGGCAGCACGCCGCGCGGAATTCGCGCGATCCTGACCGCCGCGAACACCAGCGCCGCCACCAGGCCGATCGTCACCCACCCGGGATAGAACGTCACTAGCAGCGAAACGCCGAACACGACCAGCAGTTTGGTGCCCGCCCAGAGCTTGTGAATGGCCGACGTTCCGGGCACCGGGACGAGCAGCACGACCGGACGTGGGCGGCGCCGGGTGTCCTGCGCAGGGGCCGGAGTAGTGCTCACGCCACACCCCCCGCCGCGGCCGGCATGGGTTTTAGTGGTTCCATGGTGCCATTGCGCAAATGCAGGATGCGTGGACACAGGTCGTCCAGCCCAACAAAATCATGCGAAATGACCACCACCGTCAGACCCCGGTCACGGCGCAGGTCCTCCAGCAGTCGCAGCAGCCCACGCTGGCTTGTTGCATCCAGGCCCGCCAGGGGCTCGTCGAGGATCAAGGCGCGCGGCGACCGGGCCAAGAGTCCGGCCAGCACCACGCGCCGCATCTGACCGCCACTGAGCTGATCGATGCGCCGCTTGGCGAGCGTGGGATCGAGTCCGACGACGGCGAGCGCCGCGGCGACGCGATCTGCGTCGCGGTGCGAAAAGCCCGCTGCCGACGCCACTTCCAGGTCGACGCGGCTGCGCATCAACTGGAGCCGCGCCGCCTGGAATGACAACGCCACCGCGCCGACCTGCTCATGAGTGGGTCGGCCGTCCATCAGGCAGGAGCCCGTCGTCGGAATGGTCAGTCCGGCCATGATCCACGCCAGCGTCGACTTCCCCGAGCCGTTGCCGCCGTGGATCAGCACCCCGTCCCCTTGCTCCACGGTGAAACTGACGTCACGCAGCGCGGTCTTGGCCCACGGAGTGCCGCTGCCGTATTCGTGGCCCACGTTGAGGAGTTCGATCACCGGCGCGTCCTGCGAGTGATCCACCACGGTGGTCGGTGCGGGTGCCTGGGCAATCTCCACCATGTCGGCGTTATCCGGCGAATCGCTGAGATCGATGGTGCGGTCGGCGGAATCGGCCTCGTTGTTGTAGTGCGTGATGTGCACCAGAGCGGTCCGGTGTCGTTCGGTGAGGCCCGACAGCACGCCCAGTAACGCTTCCCGGCCCTGCTGGTCGACCATGGTGGTGACCTCGTCGGCGATCAGCAACGCCGGCTCCCGGGCGAGCGCCGCGGCGAGCGCGAGGCGCTGCAGTTCACCCCCGGACAGGCTCCCTGTGTCGCGTTCGGCGAGTCCGTCGAGGCCGACCTCGCCCAGCAACCTGGCCACATCGATCTCGGTGCCTGGTGGCAAGCCCCAGACCACATCGTCGGCGACCCGGCTGCCCAGGACCTGGCTTTCAGGGTGCTGTAGCACGACCGCGGTGCCGCCCAGCTTGCCCAGACCCACCGCGCCCGCGCGGTGCACGGTGCCCGACGTCGGTTTCCGGCCGGCCAGGATCAGCATCAACGTGGTCTTCCCGGAGCCGTTGGGCCCGGTGATCGCGACGTGTTCGCCGACCCGCAGGTCCAGGCTGAGCTCGCGCAGGGCGTCCTGGTTGGCACCGGGATACCGGAAACGCACCTTGTCCAACCGCACCGGAACCGGTCCGATCGGGCGTTCCTCGCCCTTGCTCCCCTCCCAAGCCTCGAGCTTGTGCACGTCGGGGACGCCGCGCAGTCGCTCCAGCAGCCGGGACAATGCCCACCAGCCGATCAGGGACACGATCATGATCCCGATGGCGAAGTAGGCCAGCAGCAACCACGGCCAGAAGTGGACCGCGTCGGCGAAATAACGCTTCAAATCGGCGGCGACGCCTTGCATGTGGACCCGGGACAGAAACGTAGCGAGCCCGTTCACGTTCGCGCTCGTCACCTCGAAAATCAGGTGTCGCAGCCGGGTCATCACCATCAGCGCACCGATATTGACGGCGCCGAACGCGACCCCGGCGATCAGGGACGAGACGATCACGGTGCCGGTGCCGCGGCCCCTGCGCTTGATGAACCCGGTCAGACCGCCGATGTAGACGCAGTGGACGACGGTCATGAAACCGCCGAGGCCGGCGATCAGGAAGGCGATCACCCCCGCGGCGACGGTCGCGGCCACCAGCACGCGCAACCGGTAGCGGTAGGCCAGCAGCCCGGTCGGCACGGTGCCCAGCAAGGCCAGGCCCGCCGCGAACGGGACGATCACGGAGATGATGGCGACCACCGCACAGAGCGCCCCCATCACGGAGGCCTGTGCCAATTCGACCGGCTGCAGGGGTCCACCCCGATGACGTGAGGGGAGTGGTCTGGGGACGGTCACTTTATCGATTGTGCCAGGCCCCGGCGGCATGTCTCCGTAGAACACCAAGCTTGCTGGGTTTTCGCGTGACGGTGTGTGAGATTCGTCTCGCTTAGCAAAGCTATGCAACCATGGATGCATGAACGCATCCGCCGCGAACCACGCCGAAGTCGTTGACGCCGCAAACTCCGAGCCCCAGTCCGGACTGGGAGCCGATCTGCTCGCCGTGGTCGCCCGGCTCAACCGACTGGCCACGCAGCGGATCCAGATGCCCTTGCCCGCCGCGCAGGCCAGGCTGCTGGCCACCATCGAAGCCCACGGAGAAGCCCGCATCGGTGACCTGGCCGCCGTCGATCACTGTTCGCAGCCGACGATGACCACACAGGTGCGTCGACTCGAGGACGCCGGCCTGGTGACCCGAACCGTCGACCCCGGCGATGCGCGCGCGGTCCGAATCCGCATCACCGATCAAGGCATACGCACGCTTAACGCGGTCCGGGCCGACCGCGCCGCCGCGATCGAGCCGCAGTTGGGCCTGCTCGAGCCGGCGGACCGGCAGGTGCTGAAGGAGGCGGTCGAGGTGCTGCGCCGGCTGCTCGAGAACGCCGCGACGACGGGGCGCCGCAACACCCTGTGATCGACCCGCGTTTCCGGTGGCTGGACCACCGGAAACGGGTGGACACTTGAATCGCGAGAAAATCGATGTCCGCGGGTGACGAAAGGTGGCGGTGATGCGGCCCGAGGCTTCTGCCTTCCGAGCCGCACCGTTGACCGTGTGGGTCGGACCGACCAGGTACGTCTTCGCCCCGGGCCGCGATGTGCTGGTGGGATATGGCCGCGGGGTCGACATCTCGCTGGGTCCACCGGGCAATGCCGGCCCGCCGGCGCCTCGTCCAGACGTCGTGCTGCGGTTCACCGGTAGCCACTGGGTCGCCATCGACAGGAGCCCAGGCGGCATGTTCGTCGACGGCGCCCGGGTGCCGACGCTCGACATCCGCTCCGGTCAGGCGATCGCGATCGGTGATCCGCAGCGCGGCCCGCGGCTGGTTTTTCAGCTCGGCCCACCGGCCGGACCGCCCGGGCGACATCCCGGTCCACCGCAACGCCCGGCCCAGCCGCCCCGGCAACCCCCGCGGTCCCCCCGACCGCCGCAACCCCCGCAGTCGCCGCCGCGACCCCAGCAATTGCCGCCGCGACCCCAGCAATTGCCACCGCCGGCTCCACCTCCCGTCGCCGCGCAGCCGAACCGACCGAACCCGCCCAACGTGCACGTCCCGACGCAGCGGGCGACCCAGCGACTACAGGTCGCCCCGCCCGCCCCGCCCGCTGCGCCCGCCGCAGAACGACCCGGCCAAACCACCCGGTCGGGACCGACGGCGTCACCGCCCATCCCGCCAATCCCGCTCCCCCAGGAACCGCCCGCCGCAGAGGACGAGCAGTCAAAGGGTCGGACTTTGATCGAGCGGATGACCACGCGCAGGATCCGCACCCCACCGCCCGCCGCCCGCACCGAAGACCCCGAAGACCCCAACTCCACGTATCGATTGCCGCTCAAACCCGGCGCGCGCACCACCGGGATGACCGCATACCAACTGCGCCTCACGGCCGACGGGCGCGAGGTGCTCACGGACATCTCGTTCAAGGCGCGTCCGGCGTCACTGACCGCGGTTGTCGGGCCGTCGGCGGCACGCAACTCGGCGCTGCTCGGCCTGCTCGCCGGCAGGAGGGAACAAAGTTCCGGCCGAATCACCGTCGACGGCCACGACGTGCGCGCCGAGCCCGAGTCGATGCGCTCCCGCATCGGGATCGTGCTGCGCGAGGAGCGCGACGTGTGCATTCATCCCCGACTCACCGTCGAACAAGCGTTGGGCTACGCCGCCGAACTGCGCCTGCCGCCGGACACCGCACCCGAGCACCGCCGCCGCGTGGTGGACCAGGTCCTCGACGAGCTCGACCTGACAGCCCACCGCGCGACCCGGATCAGCAAACTCTCGCCCGAGGTGCGCCGGTGCGCGTCGATCGCGATCGAACTCATCACCAGACCCACGCTGCTCGTGGTGGACGAGCCGAACGCCGGGCTGGATGCGGCCCAACAACACCACGTGATGACAATCCTGCGGCGCCAGGCCGACATCGGCTGTGCGGTCGTGGTGACGAAGTCGTCGGGATCATCGCTGGCCGGCGTCGACATGTGCGACCAGGTGTTGGTGCTCACCTCGACGGGCACCGTGGCCTTCCTCGGGGCGCCCCCGCAGATCGAATCGTCGATGGGCACCACCGACTGGTCGAAAGTCCTCGAGCAGGTCGGTGCCGATCCCGACGGTGCACACCGTGCGTTTCGTGCCCGCCCGCCTGCGTCCGGTCCGGGCGCGCCGCCGGAGGTCGCGGCGCCGTGGCCGCTTCCCGCCGAGCTTCCGGTGAAGCGGCAAATCGGGTTGCTGATCCGTCGCCAGCTACGCCTGCTCTTCGCCGACCACGTCTACCTGCTCTTTTTGGCGGTCCTGCCGTTCGTGTCGGCGGCGTTGACCCTGCTGATCCCTGGCGACTCGGGCCTGGACCGGCCCAAGCCGAGCAGCCCCAACCTGCACGAAGCCATCGAGGTCCTGGCCGCGCTCAACATCGCCGCAGTGATCGTGGGCTCCGCGCTGACGATCCGCACGGTGGTCGAGGAGCGCCGCATCTTCCGGCGCGAGCAGGCCGTCGGGCTGTCGACGTTTGCCTATGTGGCCGCCAAGATGATCGTCTTCGGACTGGCCGCCGCGGTGTTGACGGCCATCCTGTTCGCCGTCGTCATCGCCGTCAAAGGCGGACCCGTGCACGGCGGGGTGTTGCTGCACGGTGTCAGGATGGGGGCCACGATCGAGCTCTACTTGGGCGTCGCCGCCACGGCCGTCGTCTCGACGATCGTCGGGCTGGCGCTGTCTTCGCTGGGGAACAGGCCACGGGAGGTCGTGCCGCTGCTCGTGCCGGTGATCCTGGCCTCCGCGCTGTTCAACGGGAGTCTGGTTGAGCTGGTGGGCACGTGGGGCTTGCAGCAGATCTCCTGGTTCGTCCCGGCCCAGTGGGGCTTCGCGGCGACGGCGTCCACCGTTGATCTGCGCAGGGTCGACGCGCTGGCCGCCAACGCCGAAATGTGGACCCACTATTCGGGGTGGTGGCTGTTCGACATGGTCATGCTGGTGCTCCTCGGCGCAGGGGTGGCCGGCTTCGTGCTGTACCGGCTGCGGACGCCCGACGCCGCAGTCCGCCGCCGGGCGCTGCGGCACCAACCGGGTGACCTGTCACATG
>DASSGQ010000043.1:0-7374 GCA_035693385.1 Mycobacterium sp. | reverse complement strand
CAGCATGGTTCGAGATCCTCAAACTGGAGCGCCGCAGGCAGCGGATTCGCACCGGAAACGCCCAGGAACTGTACTTCCCGGTGTGCTTCGAGCTCGCGGTGACGAAAGGCCCACCGGCACCGCACGATCACCAGACGCCGGCCGCGGCGCTCGCCGACATCCACCGGGGCCGGGACCGCACCGGGATCGAGGCGTTGCACGAATACGTGGCGAACCCCGAGGTCGTCGCCCGGCTCGCCGACCAGCTCGACCGCAGTTGGCGTGACGTGCGGCCCGGCGTGACCGGCGAAAACCTCGCCGACCCTTTCCTCGCCGAGCTCGCAACGGTGCTGGGGCCGGCCAACAGCCATCGCACCGCGGTGGCCCGGCAGCGGGTCTGGTCGGCCGTGATCGCCGACGCGACACCGTACAACCTCGGCGCACTGGCCCGCTCGGAAGGGCCGGAAACCGCCGCGCTACCGTGGTCGATCGTCGAGTTGGGATTGAGTTCGATTGAGCCGCAACGGCAGCCGACGATCTCGATCGGCTCCGATAGCGACCGGCCGCTGGATCGCAGCGTGGTGGACCGAGTACGCGCGACACTGCGTCGGGCCCTGGATCGCGACGCGCTGCCCGATATTCCCCTGTTGTGCGAAGAGGAGGTGGACCGGGCCTGCGCACCCTGGGGGCTGTTGTCGGAGGACAAGCAGGCCGCGCTGGTCGCCGGCATCGAGGTGGCGGTCGAGCTGGCACCGCTGGACCGATCCGTTTCCACCCGGTACGCGTTGGCGGCGCAGATCCAGGCCAGGCTGCGCAAGGAGGCCTACGTGCTGCACGCGCGGCGCTATCTTGCCGAGGGCGGCCCGATCCATCCACGCCAACGGCAGGTAGTCGACGACCTCACCGCGTACGCACACCCCTACCTGAGCAGGCTGTGGGCGCGACTGCACGGACGCGACGTCTGGCAGGAGCCCTGCGACGATGTGGATGAGGTGCGGTCGCTGCTGGAGGGAGTCGCGCGGTCGGTGAGCCTTGACCACCGGCAACGGATCAAGGCAATGCTGGAGTTGCAGGTGGCCGGATGAGATTGGTTGTCGATTCCGGTCTTTGGAGTACCGGCCCCACCATCGCGACTCCCCCGCCGTTGGTCGTGGTGCTGGAGGTCAGCGGCGCGGTGCTGTCCTGGACGGTGGACGATCCGCCCGGCGACGCGGCAACCCGGATCACCTTCACCGATTTGTCCCGCGCCGACTGGCTTTGGCGTGTCCTCGGTGCATCGGGACACGTCGCCCTGGCGGCGACGCTGGGCGCGGACCCCAACACCGACCGACCGGATGGCATCGAGCTCGCCGGCGTCGACATCGTCGCCGGATCGGTCGAGCCGCTCCGGCGCCTGGCCGTGGGCCATTGGCTGCGGCGGTGGTGGCCCGCCAGTCGCCAGGACGGTATCGCGGGCCTCGATCGCGCCCTGCTCGACGTCGAGGTCGCCCTGTTGACCGTCGGCGCGCAGGACTTCTTCACCGACGACACGCTGGATTCGGATGTCGCCGAGTTGCTTGCACCGCATGCCGCCAGCCTGATCATGCACATCCGGGATGACGATCCGCGGATACGCGACCTGGCGGTGGCCGGTAGCGGGCTTGCCGACGACATCGGCGTCGACGACACGGGATGGCCGGAACTGTTCGCGGCTCTTGATGATTCGAGAGCGGTTCTGACGATGCCGACGGGGCGCCGGGACGACTACGCGCTCGCCGCCGGTTCCGGCGTGGGACTCGGCCACCAGGGGGACGCGGCTCCGATCGCCCGCGGCGTCGCGTCCATCACCTGGAGCGCGGTCCCTCCCCGAATCTTCGATGCCGCCGAGAACACCGTCGACTGGAGCGTCCAGGTGACCGGTGCGGCGGTCGTCGCCCTCGTGCGGGCAGCCGTCATCGGGCCGGATTCGCCCACGGGAATCGAGGTGCGGCTGCGGTCCGGACCCATCACCGGCACGGGCGCCCTGGACGGCGACGGCCGCGCGACCCTCCCCCTGGTCGACGCGGGGCACCGGCCCGTGACGGAATCGGCGGCCTGGGACCACGATTGGACGAACGCCTCGGTGATCATCGGTGCCGCGGTGCCGGGCGTGACGGAGACACGCGAAACGCGAGAGCGTGTGCGCCGGTGGGTGCGGGGGCGGCTGGACCGCCCGGGCGGCGACGCATTCCTGGCCGAGATCTTGGCCGCCGAATCCGATTACTGAGCTCCGATCGAGCCCCTATGCTGAGCGAGTGCCAAACAACTATCGAGTCGTCCAGTGGACCACCGGGAACGTCGGCAAGAGCTCATTGCAATCGATCGCCGAAAACCCCGCGCTGGAACTGGTGGGCTGTTACGCCTGGTCGCCGGAGAAAGCCGGCCGCGACGCCGGCGAACTGGTCGGCATCGCGCCGTTGGGCGTGACTTCCACCAACGACGTCGACGCGCTACTGGCCCTCAAACCGGACTGCGTCGTCTACAACCCGATGTGGATCAACGTCGACGAGCTGGTGCGCATCCTGTCCGCGGGCGTCAACGTGGTGACGACCGCGTCGTTCATCACCGGGGAAAACCTGGGCGGCGGTCGCGACCGGATCGCGGAAGCCTGCCATAAAGGCGGGTCGACGATGTTCGGGTCCGGCGTCAGCCCCGGCTTCGCCGAGCTGCTGGCCATCGTGTCGGCGATGGTGTGCAACCGGATCGACAAGGTCTCCGTCAACGAGGCCGCGGACACCACGTTCTACGACTCACCCGACACCGAGAAGCCGGTCGGCTTCGGCCAGCCGATCGACCACCCGCAGCTGCAGCAGATGGCGGCCAAGGGCACGGCCATTTTCGCCGAGGCCGTCCGGCTGGTGGCCGATGCGCTCGGTGTGGAGCTCGACGACGTGCGGTGCGTGGCCGAGTTCGCCCAGACCACAGCCGATCTCGACCTGGGGTCATGGACGATAGCCGCGGGATGCGTGGCGGGCGTCTACGTCAGCTGGCGGGGCGTCATCGGCGAAAGAACCGTGATCGACCTCAACGTCCGGTGGCGCAAGGGACAGAACCTGGAACCCGATTGGAAGATCGACCAGGACGGCTGGGTCATCCAGGTCGACGGGCAGCCGTCGGTGACGACCAAGGTCGGCTTCCTGCCCCCGCCGTATTTCCAGGCCGAGACCATCGCCGACTTCATGGCGCTCGGGCACATCATGACGGCGATGCCCACCATCAACGCGATCCCGGCCGTCATCGCTGCGCCGCCGGGCATCGTCACATACGCCGATCTCCCGCTGACGCTGCCGCGCGGGCACGTGCCGACGGCCTAGCCGGGTAAGCCGCACCGAGCCGCGGCACCTGTAGCGGACCCCGGTGACGCGCCGCCTCGATCGCATTGCGCAGCGGACCGGCCAGGCCCGCGAACGATCCCATGTCGAACAGCAACGGCGTCACCAGCCGGTTGTGGATGAACCCGAAGGCGCTGCCGAATTCGGGGTCGGCCCATCCGAGCGTGCCACCCAGACCGACGTGACCGAACCCGTTGAGCAGGCCGGGAACCGGCGATTCGTGATAGCCCAGGTGAAAAGGCATGGGCACCACCATGTTCGCGTCGGGCCACTTACGTCGCGGCTGCCCGGTGAGACCGCGCACCAACTCCTTGGACAGATACTTCTTTCCGTCGATGCGGCCGTCGTTGGCCAGCGCGGCATACATCTTGGCCAGACCACGGCCCGTCACCACACCGTTGGCCGCGGGCACCTCGCCATCCAAAAGCGCGGTGTCGCCCTGGATCAGGGATACGACGCCGGGAAAGTACATGGCGCCCAGGGCGCCCGAGAATGGCAGGCCGGCCAGCCTCGGCGCGATGAAATTGATGACCGGAGTGCGCAATTTCGCCTGCGGTATCAGGATCTCCGCCACCTTGGTCGGCGCGTCTTCGGGTGGACGGCCGAGATGCAGGCCGTCGGTGTTGAGCGGCCGCGCGACCTCCTGGCGGATCAGGTCGCGCATGCCCTTGCCGGTCACAGCCCTGGCCAGACCGGACAGCAGCCATCCGTAGGTCAGCGCGTGGTAGGCCTGCACGCCGCGCAAATGGTCGACGGGCGCGGCGGCCAGCCGCTGCTCCATCAGGAGGTGGTCCATCAACTCGGTCTTGGTGACGCCCCGCAGGTGCGATAACCCGGATCGGTGCCGCAGGACGTCGCGGACCGTGATGTCCGCCTTCCCGTTGGCCGCGAATTCGGGCCAGTACTCGGCGACCGGGACGTCGTAGGACACCAGGCCCCGGTCGGCCAGCCGGTGAATCACCGTGGACGCCACACCCTTGGTCGCCGAGAACACCATGGCGCCCGTGTCGGCCGTCCAGCGCTGGGTGCCGGCCCGATCCGACCACCCCGTCCAGACGTCGACGACGGGTATGCCGTCGATGTAAACGCTGAGGGCGCCGCCACCAAACCGGCGGCCGGGAAACAGCCGCAGAAAGATCTTGATGACGTTCGCGAAATGTGGATCGGCAGCCCCGGAGACACCGGGCGGTAAGCCATCGTCGGTTATCAGCAGAGTCGACGGTTTCACTCGCGCTGCCGTCATGAGAATGACGTTATCAGGAAAGGAGAACCCCGTACACAATCTTCAGTGGTCGATCACTGCGGGGGTTGGCGGTCTTCCTCGTCGGGCGGGTTGCCGGGGGGCGACTGCTTCAGAAATCCCCGCAGCCGAAGGAGCTGATTGACCACCATGCCGATGCCCAGCAACATCAGCGTCGCCACGATTCCCACCACGACTGCGGTGCTCACAAATTCCATCATGACAGGCCGATCGGCCGAATAGCGGATCGCCAGGGTTTCGACATCGTCCGCCGCCGGGTAGTTAGAACAAGCACAACACAGCAATCAGGAGGAGGCAGGAACCCATGAGCGGCGCGGACAAGTTCAAGAACAAGATCGAGGACCTGGGCGGCCGGGCCAAAGAAGCCATCGGCAAGGCCACCGGAGACGCCGAGACCAGGAATGAAGGCCGGGCGGATCAGGTGAAGTCCCACCTGAAAGATGCCGGCGAGAAGGTAAAGGACGCCTTCAAGAAGTAATCGCGCGTGAACCAAGCACGCGACAACACCGTGTAGTTGGAAAATATCCGACTGGCAATCCAAGCCCCGATTAACGTCGAATACCAGCAAGGGAACCCAACGATGCGAGGCGGGTGCATGGAAATCCACGAAATCAACGTCGCCAGATTGATCGGGTTTGCGCGGGCACGGATCGGGTCTGCGCGGGCGCGCCGGCTCGGCCCGCCACTCGGAGTCGCGGCGCTGGTCGCGACCTTTGGGCTGCTGAGCGCGCCGATGCCGGCGGCGGCCGCCGATCCGTGCCCGGACGTCGAAGTGGTGTTCGCTCGCGGTAGCGGCGAGCCCCCCGGCGTCGGCGGGGTCGGCGGATCGTTCGTCGACTCGTTGCGTGGGCAGATCGGCGGCCGGGCGATGGGCGTATACCCGGTGAACTACCAGGCGAGTAACGACTTCGACAATCCCGATTTCCCGGCGACGGTGATCGACGGGATCCGTGACGCGAGCTCGCACATCGAGTCGATGGCCGCGAACTGCCCGAATACCCGGGAAGTGCTCGGCGGATACTCCCAGGGCGCGGCCGTCGCGGGCTTCGTCACGTCGGCTGCCGTACCACCGGGCGTACCCGCCGCCGCGGTGCCAAAGCCGATGTCGCCTGATATCGCAAACCACATCGCCGCGGTCACGCTGTTCGGGACACCTTCCGACCAGTTCCTCAAGAAGTACGGCGCCCCGACGATCGCGATCGGCCCGCTGTATCAGCCCAAGACCCTGGAATTGTGTGCTTCCGGCGACCCTGTCTGCGGTGACGGCAGCAGTCCGCCGGCGCATGCCGCGTATGCGGTCAATGGCATGACGGGCGAGGCCGCGAACTTCGCTGCGAGTCACCTGTAGTTCGTTGCAGAATCGCACCATGCGAGTTCTGGTCACGGGCGGCACTGGATTCGTGGGCGGGTGGACCGCCAAGGCCATCGCCGACGCCGGGCACTCCATCCGGTTTCTGGTGCGCAATCCCGATCGGCTGGCGACCTCCGTCGCCAAACTGGGTGTGGACGTGTCGGACTTCGCCGTCGGGGACATCGCCGATCGCGTCTCGGTGAGGGACGCGTTGCGCGGCTGCGACGCCGTCGTGCACAGTGCCGCGCTGGTGGCGACCGACCCGCGTCAGGCCGCCCAGATGCTGACCACGAACATGCAGGGAGCACAAAACGTCCTCGGACAGTCCGTCGAGCTCGGCCTGGATCCGATCATCCACGTGTCGAGCTTCACCGCGCTGTTTCATCCGGGCCTGGAGATGCTGAGGGCGGACCTGCCGGTGGTCGGTGGGGCGGACGGGTACGGAAGGTCCAAGGCGCAGGTCGACATCTACGCCCGCGGCCTGCAGGACGCCGGCGCGCCGGTCAACATCACCTATCCGGGCATGGTTCTCGGTCCGCCGGTCGGCGACCAATTCGGTGAGGCCGGCGAGGGGGTCAAGGCGGCGCTGCAGATGCATGCGATCCCGGGGCGAAGCGCGGCATGGTTGGTCGTAGACGTCCGCGATCTGGCCGCTCTGCATGCGGCGCTGGTGGAGCCCGGCCGCGGGCCACGCCGCTACACCGCGGGTGGTCATCGGGTTCCCGCCGCCGAATTGGCGAACCTGCTCGGCCAAATCGCCGGGACGCCCATGATCGCCGTTCCGATTCCCGACACCGCGCTGCGCGTCGCGGGGGCGGTGATGGATCGGGCGGGCCGATTTCTGCCCTTCGACACGCCCTTCACCTCGGCGGGGATGCAGTACTACACCCAGATGCCGGCGTCCGACGATTCGCCGAGCGAGCGCGAACTCGGCATCACCTACCGGGATCCCCGGGAAACGGTGGCCGACACATTCGAGGCGCTTCGCGGATAGCCGGGTAGCCCCCCGTCAGTTTCTACGCCGCGGGTTCGATCTCCAGGCCGATGTGCACCTTGTCGATGCCGCCGCGCACCAGCGAGTGCGCATAAAACCACCAGGCGTGGTACCAGTACCGCTTGAGCACGGCGTTGTAGACCCGGCGGGTCTCGGACCTGGGCAGGAACCGGGCGACCCCTTCGACCGGATCGCTCTTGGGCTTGCCCAACGATCCGCTCTTGGCGACGGTGACGCTGGGCGTGTTACGGATCCGGCGGACCTTCCACGACCCGTCATCGGTGATGACGAGGAGTTTGCCGCCCTCGGGCACTCCCCAGATCGGTGTCGGCTTGGGACGGCCATCCTTGGTGAACGTCGTCAAAAGCAGGTACTTGGACGTGATGACGTCCTTGAAAGTGGGAGCCACGCCACTGCAAATGCCCGGGCCGTGCCTGCT
>DASSGQ010000042.1:0-9146 GCA_035693385.1 Mycobacterium sp. | reverse complement strand
CCTTCATCGCGGCGAGCATCTCGCGGGTCAGCGCCAGGTCGAACAGCGTGTCGACCAGGAGCGAGGCGCCGTCGCCGGCGACCAGTCCGGCGTTGCTCCAGCCGTAGCCGCCGTCGGGCAACGTCCACGCCCACACCCGCTCGGCGACCTCATGGAGCCCGCGGGTGTAGGGCACCCGCGCTGGCGCCCGGTTGACTCGTGCCGCCGCCGTTTTGGCGCTCGGGTTGGGACGGGCGGCCAGTGGGTGCGGCGCACGGCTGGCGCGCACGACTTGCCGTGTCTCCCCCAGCCCCTCGACCCGCAGCGTGACGACGTCCCCGTCGTGCAGCCAGCCCGGGAACGATTCCAGCGCCGTCGGGTTGAGGTGCTCGACCAGCGTGCACGTGGGTACGGTGCCGGAGCCGATGACGTCGCCGGGGTGCAGCGTTACCCCGCGAGAGGCATAGGAGATGACTTCGGCGAAGCTCCAATCCATCTGCGCGGTCGACCCCGAACCGATCACGGTGTCGTTGACCAGGGCGGTCACCTGCAGATCGAGCTTGCCGTCGCGGCGGTACGGCTCCAGCTCGTCCGGGGTGACCAGAAACGGGCCCAGCGTGACGCCGCTATCCTTGCCCTTGGCCTGCCCGATCGCCAGTTGGCCCTCCAACTGCTGTAAGTCGCGCGCGGACCAGTCGTTGAAGATGGTGTAGCCGATGATGGCTTGTTCGGCCTGCTCAACCGTCAAGTCTTTGCCGCGGGTTCCGATGACCGCGGCGATCTCCAATTCGAAATCCTGCCAAGCGCTTCCGGGCGCCATCGGCGCATCGTCATAGGGTCCAAGGACGGTCGCCGGGCAGGCGAAGTAGAACGCCGGGATGCGATACCAGGTGTCGGCGAGTTCCCGTCCGGCGCCCATCGCGGCCTGGCAGTTGCGCATGTGGTCCAGGAAGCACAGGAAATCACGGATGGACGGCGGCCGCGGAATCGGCGCCTTCAGCGTCACCTCGCCCAGACGCGCCACCGCCGCAGGCGATTTCAGCGCCTGCACGCCGGCCTCGCGCAGCCCGTCCGCGCCGCGTCCGACCAGCTCGAGCAGCGTCACCCCCGACGGCAGCGCGTGGATCACGTCGCCGGAGAGCACCCCGGTGCGCTCGGCAGTGCCATCGTTGCCCCCTTGATACGTAGCCCATTTCATTCGCGTACCACCTCACTTGGCTTCTTGTCCGGCCGCAGCCCGCGCCAACTCGATTGCCGCAAGCGCTCATCCGGGGTCCACTCGCTGTAGCGCACCTCGCCCACCAGCAGCGGCTCGACGAATGTCACACCCTTCCTGTCGCGCGCGGGAAGCGGTGCGTCGAAGGGAGATTGCTCGGTGCGCAGCGGCGCCAGCGTCTGCTTCAGGTTGGCCAGGTCACGTTCGGTGAAGCCGGTGCCGACCCGCCCCGCGAAATGCAGTCCGCCGGCGCCGGGAATTCCCATCAGCAGCGAGCCGATGCCGCTGGTACGCCCGCCCTCACCCGCCTTCCAGCCCCCGATGACGACTTCCTGCGTGTTCCAGTTCTTGTCCTTGATCCACGACGCGGAGCGCCGACCCGGCTGATAACTCGAATCGCGTTTCTTGGCAACAACGCCCTCCCAGCCATGCTCGCGGGAATACCCGAGCGCCTCGGTGCCGTCCCCCGGCAGCAGCTCCGGAACGATGAGATTGGTTGCGCTGGAAAGGGTTTCCAGTAGCTTGCGCCGGTCTTGATACTTCGCGCGCAGCAGCGAGCGGCCGTCGAGGTAGAGCAGGTCGAATGCCCAGTACTCGACAGGGGTGCCGCGACCGCGGTTCTGCATCTCGTTGAAGCGCGGCACACCGGACTTGTCGAGGACGACGGCCTCGCCGTCGAGCACCACATGATGATCGGCGAGATCGGTTGCCAGTGAATCCAATTGGGAATACTCCGCGGTCACATCGCGTCCGCTGCGGGACCGCACCCGCAGGGCGCCGCGATCCACCTCGACCAGTAGCCGGTAGCCGTCCCATTTGCCTTCGAATGCCCATTGGCCGGCCTTCAGCGCCGCAACCGACCCTTCGCTTGCGAGCATGGGTGCGATCTCGTCGAATACGAAGACCGTCTGGTCTTTCATCCGGTGCGCCAGCCACTGGTTGCCGTTGGTTTGAATCAGCGCATAACGCCCGGAGATTCGGCTGCCGTGCAGATTGACGATGACCTCCCCTTTTTCACCGTCGTCGCGGAACTTCTCGGCTTCGTAGGTGCCGGAGTCCCAGACGATCACCTTGCCGGCGCCGTATTCGCCTTTGGGGATGCTGCCCTCGAAGGTCCCGTATTCCAGCGGATGATCTTCGGTGTGCACGGCGAGGTGGTTCACCGACGTGGTCTCGGGTAGGTTTTTCGGCACCGCCCATGACACCAGCACACCGTCGCGCTCCAGCCGGAAGTCGTAGTGCAGCCGACGGGCGTGGTGCTCCTGAATGACGAACGTATTGCCTTGGCCGGTAACGGGTTTTCCTGGCTTCCCCGCGGGTACCGGCTCGGGCGTCTTCGACGCGTCGCGCATGTTGCGGTACTTGCTCAGCCTGTCCGGGACGGGCGATCGAGTGTCCAGCGGCGCCAGCAGATCGCCCTCGCGCGCCAGCCGGTCGAGCACCTCGTCGTAGCGCAATTGGCACAGTGCGGGATCGTCGAGTTCCTCCCAACTGCGTGGTGCCGCGACGGTCGGATGTTCGCGTCCACGCAGCGAATACGGCGCGATGGTGGTCTTCGAGCCGTTGTTCTGGCTCCAGTCCAGGAAGACCTTGCCGGCCCGTACGCTTTTGGTCATCGTCGACGTAACCAACTTGGGCATCGTCTTTTCCAGTTGCTGCGCAACACGTTTGGCCAATACGGTGGCGCCCTTGCTGCTGACGGGCTCGTCCAGCGGTGTGTAAAGGTGCAACCCCTTACTGCCGCTGGTCAACGGAAAAGTGGTCAGTCCGATATCGGCGATCAGATCCCGGACGGCGCGCGCCACCTCAGCAAGTTGGGCCATCGTCACGCCCTCGCCCGGATCCAGGTCGAACACCAATCGCGTCGCCGGTCCTGGCTTGAGTTCTTCGGACTTACTTCGGGTCCACTCGGCGACGAAGCGCCACTGCGGCACGTGTACCTCCAGCGCCGCCTGCTGCGCGATCCAGGCCAGCGCCTCGGGACTGTCGATGATCGGATAGGTCGTTGTGCCGGACCGGTGGGTCACGCTGACGCGGGGCAGCCAGTCAGGCGCCGACGACGCCAGCTGTTTTTCGAAGAACGCTGCCTGCTCGACGCCGTTCGGCCAGCGCTTGCGAGTGGCCGGGCGTCCGGCGATGTGCGGCAGCATCGCGTCGGCGATGCGGGTGTAATAGTCGAAGACGTCGCCTTTTGTGACGGCCGTTCGGCCGTCCCCTGTCGCGGGGTACAGCACCTTGTCGGCGTTGGTCAGTTGGACCCGCGCCTGCGCCCCGGAAGCCGCCGCACCCATGGTGTCAACGTACTGAAAACTCGGCGCGCGCCGGTACCGTCGACACCGTGGTTGGGCTCAACAGCGCCACCCTGAGCAACCTGCCGATCGCGACACCGAGCTACGACCGTGACGGCGTGCAGGTCGGCATCGCGCACATCGGGGTCGGCGGGTTTCACCGGGCACATCAGGCGATGTACATCGACACGCTGCTCGAGCGCGGTGCTGCGCGGGAATGGGGCATTTGCGGAATCGGGGTAATGCCGGCCGACCGCCGAATGCGGGATGTCTTGCGCGCCCAGGACGGCCTGTACACCCTGGTCTTGGAACACCCCGACGGCGCCCGGGACGCGCGTGTGATCGGCTCGATCGTCGACTACCGTTACGCGCCCGACGACCCGCCGGCCACGGTCGAGCTACTGGCCGCACCGGCGACCCGCATCGTCTCGATGACCATTACCGAGGGCGGCTACCAGATCAGAGACCCGGGATCCGTGTTCGGCTTGATCGTCGGGGCGTTGGCCGCGCGCCGCGACCGCGGCATCCCCGCGCCGACGATCGTCTCGTGCGACAACATCGAGCACAATGGCGAGGTCGCGCGGCGCGCCGTCGTCGAACATGCCGACCTCCTGCGCCCGGGCCTGGCCGACTGGATCGCCGAAACCACCCGGTTTCCGTGTTCGATGGTGGACCGCATCACGCCCGTCACCACCCCGGACATCGCGGCCGGAGTGGAGCGCGACTTCGGTATCACCGACGCGTGGCCGGTGGTGGCGGAGGCGTTCGCTTCGTGGGTGCTCGAGGACGACTTCGCCGACGGCAGGCCCCCACTCGAAGACGCGGGCGTCCTGCTCGTCGACGACGTGAGCCCGTACGAGTCGATGAAGCTGCGGCTGCTCAACGCCGGTCACCAGTGCCTGTGCTACTTCGCGTGGCTGTGCGGGTACCGCATGGTGCACGACGCGGCGCGCGACCCGCTGTTCGCCGAATTCCTGCTGGCGTATTTCGATTCCGAAGCGGTGCCGACGCTGCGGCCCGTCCCCGGCATCGATCTGCGTGCCTACACCCGTGGGCTGATCGAGCGGTTCGCCAATCCGGGAGTGGGCGATACGGTGGCGCGGTTGTGCGCCTATTCCTCGGATCGCATTCCGAAATGGCTGCTTCCGGTGATCCGCGACAACCTGCTGACCGGCGGGCCGATCCGGCTGGCGTCGGCGGCGGTGGCAAGCTGGGCCCGCTATGCCGAAGCGGTCGACGAGCGCGGCGAACCGATCGACGTCGTCGACAACCTGGCGGCCTCGCTGATCCCGACCGCACGGTCGCAGCGGCTGCATCCGGCCGCCTTCATCGAAAACGCGGCGCTGTTCGGGGACCTGGCAGCGGCGCCCCGATTCGTCGACGCCTACAGCCGGGCGCTGGATTCATTGCATACTCACGGGGCACGGGCGACGCTGGACCTGTTGCTACACGGCTTCAACAGTGGAGTGTGAAGGGGTGAATCTATGGCGCGCGGCCTGGTGATCGGCGAAGCGTTGATCGATATCGTCGAGCATCAGGGCGCTACCGAACGTGTCGGCGGCAGCCCGCTCAACGTCGCCGTCGGGCTTGCCAGGCTGGGGCGCGAGATCGATTTCTTGACCCACATCGGCACGGATGAACCCGGCCGCCGCATCGCTAGTTACCTCAAATCCTCTGGCGCGCAGCTCGTTCCGGGAAGCACGTCGGCGCGCCGAACGCCGAGCGCGACGGCGACGATCGCCGACGACGGATCGGCGTCCTACGCGTTCGACCTGGAATGGCAGCTCTCCGGCACGCCGGAAGTCGCGCCACCGCTGTTCGTGCACACCGGATCCATCGCCGCCGTGCAGGAGCCGGGGTGCCTGGCGGTGGCAGCGCTGCTCGAGGCCTATCGTTTGTCGGCCACCGTGACCTTCGACCCGAACGTGCGTCCCTCGCTGATCGTCGACCCGGATCTGGCCCGCGAACGGATCGCCCACGTCGTGGAGCGCAGCGACATTGTCAAGGCAAGTGACGACGACCTGCGTTGGGTCGATCCCGAGCACGAACCGGAGTGGACGGCCCGAGGCTGGTTGGCGTCGGGGCCAGCGCTCGTCGTCGTGACGATGGGCGATCGCGGCGCGGTGGCGTTCTGTTCGCGCGGCGAGGTCCGGGTGGCCGCCAGGCCGGTTCAGGTGATCGACACCGTCGGCGCCGGCGACGCGTTCATGGTGGGCCTGCTCGACGCGCTCTGGGGACTGGACGTGTTGGGCGGCGGACGGCGAGCGGCCCTGGGCGAGATCGGGGCCGACGCGCTGACTGCCGCGCTCGAGGCGGGCAGCCTGTCGTCCGCGCTGACCCTCGGCCGCGCCGGCGCCGACCTACCCGACCGGGCCACGCTGCAGGCTCAATCCGGCTTTGCTTAAAAGCCGCGAGCGTAACACCAGCGCGAAAGAACCGGCTTGAAATCGCAGCAGCGTTACGCTCGCAGGCTTTCAGCAAACCTCAACTGCCCGTCGCGCTGTTTTGCTAGGGGCCGTATGGGCATACTGACTTACATGCGCTCCATCTGGAAGGGCTCGATCGCGTTCGGGCTGGTGAACGTTCCGGTCAAGGTGTATAGCGCCACCGAAGACCATGACATCAAGTTCCGTCAGGTGCACGCCAAGGACAACGGCCGCATCCGATACCAACGCGTGTGCGAGGCAGATGGCGAGGTCGTCGAATACCGTGACATCGCCCGGGCCTACGAATCCGACGACGGCCAAATGGTGGTGATCACCGACGACGACATCGCCACCTTGCCCGAAGAGCGCAGTCGCGAGATAGAGGTGCTGGAATTCGTCCCGGCCAGTGAGGTCGACCCGTTGCTGTTCGACCGCAGTTACTTCCTGGAGCCTGACTCGAAGTCATCCAAATCCTATGTGCTGCTGGCCAAGACGCTCGCCGAGACGGATCGGATGGCGATTGTGCATTTCACGTTGCGCAACAAGACCCGGTTGGCGGCGTTGCGCGTCAAGGACTTCGGTAAGCGCGACGTGATGGTGGTGCACACATTGTTGTGGCCCGACGAGATCCGCGATCCCGACTTTCCCGTGCTCGATCAGAAGGTCGACATCAAGCCCGCCGAGCTCAAGATGGCCGGGCAGGTGGTGGATTCGATGGCCGAAGACTTCAACCCCGACCGTTACCACGACACCTACCAGGAGCAATTGCAGGAACTCATCGACGCGAAACTCGAAGGTGGGGAAGCATTTACCACCGAGGAGCGGCCCAAGGAGCTGGACGAGACGGAAGATGTCTCCGACCTGCTGGCCAAGCTGGAGGCCAGCGTGAAGGCGCGCACCGGCGACGGCAAGGCACCCGCCAAAAAGACACCGGCGAAGAAGGCACAGGCCAAAAAGGCGCCCGCCAAGCAGGCGGCGGCTAGAAAAGCTGCGTCGAAATCCTGACCCGGGCCGGGCCGGATCAGCGCCGGCGAGTCGCCAAGAGGCGGAACGCCGCTGCGAGCAGGTTGATCACGGCCACGATGATGATCAGCGTCAGCGCCGCGCCCCAGATGCGCAAAAAACCGGCGTGCTCTGGATTGGTGAGTTCGGTGTAAATCAACAGCGGCAGCGAGGCCATGTTGCCGTGAAAGATGTCGAGGTTGATGGACCGGCTGTATCCGACCAGCACCAGCACCGGAGCGGTTTCGCCGATAACGCGTGCGACGGACAGCAACACACCGGAGACGATGCCCGGCATCGCGATCGGGAAGACAATCCGCACGATGGTCTTCCATTTGGGAACACCCAACGCGTAGCTGGCTTCTCGCAGGTCGTTAGGCACCAACCTGAGCATCTCCTCGGTGGACCGGACCACCACCGGCAACATCAGCAAGACCAACGCCAACGACACGGAGAAGGCACTCTGCTGAAATCCCAGGGTCACGATCCAGAGGCTGAAGACGAACAGGGCCGCGACGATCGAGGGCACCCCGGCCAGCACGTCGACCATGAAGGTCGTCACCCGCACCAGCCGGCCAGTACCGTATTCCACCAAAAGCACCGCGGTCATCAATCCCAGCGGCACCGACAAGACGGCGGCGACACCGGCCTGCACCACCGTCCCGTACAGCGCGTGGTACACACCGCCGGCAAACTCCTCGGGCAGCACGCCGCGCAGTGAGTGGGTCCACCAGCCCGACCGGGTGACGGCATACCAGCCGCGCGCAACCACTACCGATAGCACCCAGATCAGCGGCACCAGAGCCACCAGGAACGAGGCGATGAAAAACGTTGCCGCGGCGTTGTTTGTGATCCGCCGCCGCATGCTCAGAGGGGTGAACACCTCCGCTTTGACGGGCAGGTCGAGCGCATCGATGGTCATGCGCGCCGCTCCTTCCCAACGCTTCGCGCGCGGGTCATCCGTTGACCCTTCCGCCGGCGATCGCACGGGCGGCCGCGTTGACGATGAACGTCAGGACGAAGAGCGCAAATCCCGCCGAGATGTAGGCTCCGGTGGGCAGCGGTTCGCTGAATTCGGCCGCCGCGGAAGCGATCTTGGAAGCGAACGTATAGCCGCCGTCGAACAGCGACCAATTCCCTGGACGGGCGGCCGAGCGCAGGATGATCAGCACCGCCACGGTTTCTCCCAGAGCGCGGCCCAACCCCAGCATGGACGCGGCGACGACACCGCTACGGCCGAACGGCAGCACGGTCATCCGCACCACCTCCCACTTCGTGGCACCCAGTGCCTGCGCGGCCTCCATCTGCAGGTGCGGAGTCTGCCGGAACACTTCTCGCGACACCGATGTGATGATCGGCAGGATCATCACCGAAAGCACGATGCCGGCGGTGAAAATGGTGCCGCCTCCGGCCAGGGAAACGTTGCCCTGCTTGAACAAGAACAACCAGCCCAGCCTGCGGTTGAGCAACTCCGCGAACGGCTCGAGTTTGGGCGCCAGCACGAAGATCCCCCACAGCCCGAAGATGATCGACGGCACCGCGGCCAGCAGATCGACCATTGCTCCGAACGGACGCGCGAACCGTTTCGGTGAGTATTGAGTGAGGAAAACCGCGATCCCGACCGCGATCGGCACGGCCAGCACCAGCGCGCCCATCGAACTCAGCGCCGTGACCATGAACAAGTCGCGGATACCGAACGCCAGGTGCTCCGCCTTGGTGGTATCGAATTCGGCGCTGGTGAAGAAGTTCACGCGGTCCGCGCGCAGCGACGGGACGGCACGAACCAACAGGAATACCGCGATCAGCACGATGGCGATCACGATCGTCGAACCGGCAGCGGTGGCGGCCAGCTTGAACAGCCGGTCGCCCCGCCGCACTTTGCGCGAATCGGTCGGCTTCAGCGCGGGCTGGGTCCCCGTCGACGGGCCGGCGATCACTCCGCGGGTCATGCCACTCCGGATCACGCGATACCGTTGACCGACGCCGACAACCTCGACTTGAACGAGTCAGGAATGGGAATGTATCCGTTGTCCCCCAAGCCATCCTGTCCGGCACCGATGGTGCTCTGCAGGAATGCCTTAACGGCCGTGCCGACCTGGGAATCCGGATACTTCGAGCAGACGATCTCGTAGGTCGCGAGCACGATCGGGTAGGCGCCGGGCTGCGTCGGCTTGTAGAACGACAGCGTGTCCAGCACCATGTCGTTGCCCTGCCCGCTCACGGTGGCACCGGAAA
>DASSGQ010000041.1:0-9162 GCA_035693385.1 Mycobacterium sp. | reverse complement strand
GAAAGCGTGCGTCCGTTCGCCGGTAGTGCGGGCTCTGCTGGCCTTCGCCTTCTGTCGGTTGATAGCGAGGGCCTGAGCAAGCCGCCTCGATGTGCAGAGGGCGCGGCCGCGCCAGGGCGATACAAGCTTTGCCTAGCAGCTTACGTTTATCTCCATAGAAGGTGTGGGCGTAATACGCCGCGGATGGACCTGCACAACAGGCCCGACGGTGTGGTCGCGCTTTGGCACAGCTGAAAAGGGGGCGAGGATGTTATCTCGCAGCAAGACTGGCGCGCGGGCGGCGAGCGGGTTGTGGCGTCGGGCCGCGATCCTTGCGGCGCTCGTTTCGTTCACGCTGGCGTCGGTTCTGGCGATGTCCGCCGCGGGAATCGCCTCGACGGTCAGCTCGGCGAACTTCACCGGCGGGAGCGGTACGGTGAGCGTGGGGAGCGTTCTCTACGCCAAGCAGGGCGGTGCGTTGACGCTCACTGTCAACACCTCCAGCGACACGAAGTGCGTCGACGTCACTGGCGCGTTCACCGGGCACCAGACATCGAGCTCCGCGAAGTCCAGCTGGACCTTCAACTTCACGGCCAGCACGGGCGACGGCGTTAAGACAGTCACCGCCACCGCATCGCCCAACTTCAACGCTAACAACTGCACAGGCCAGTCGCAGAGTCCCCGGTCGGCGTCCTTCATCCTCGACAACACCGGTCCGGTCGTCACTGCGGCGCTCTCGCCCACGCCTAACGGGGCGGGTTGGAACGATTCGAACGTTTCGGTGACGTGGTCGGCGGCCGACGCCGGGTCGGGCGTGGCCAGCGGACCGACCCCGGCGACGGACTCGCAGACGTCCAACACGGCCGGTGTGACCAAGACGTCGACTGCGACTGACCGCCTGGGCAACTCCGGATCTGGTTCGGTGACGATCAAGCTTGACAAGACCGCGCCGACGATCACCGGCAACCGGTCCCCGGCAGCCAACGCGAACGGCTGGAACAACAGCGATGTCACCGTCGGCTTTAGCTGCTCGGACAGCTTGGCGGGGATCAAGAGCTGCTCCGGTCCGACCACGCTGACCGACAGCGCTGCCAATCAGTCCGTTACCGCAACGGCCGTGGATAACGCTGACAACTCGGCATCGGCGAGCGTCAGTGGGATCAACATCGACAAGGTGGCGCCGACGCTGACGGGCGCTCCCACCACGAGTCCAAACGATGCGGGCTGGTACAACGGCAACGTCACCATCCACTGGAGCGCGAGCGATGCGCTCTCCGGCCTCGCCGGCTCATCGCCGACGGACAGCACGATCTCGAGCGAGGGCACCGGCCTCACCGCGCAGGCGTCTGTCTTCGACAAGGCCGGCAACACGACGAACGCCCCGAGCTCGCCGGCGGTGAAGATCGACAAGACGGCGCCTCTCACGACCGCGACCGCACCAACGAATTGGAATAACACGGACGTCACGGTGTCGCTCGACGCCGCGGACGCGCTGTCGGGCGTGGCCGACACGTTTTACGAGCTCGACGGCGGCCCGCAGCAGAGCGGCGCCTCGGTCCAGATCTCTGCCGAAGGCACGCACAGCCTGCAGTTCTGGAGTGTCGACAAGGCGGGCAACACCGAGGCGGCCAAGACCGTCAACGTCAAGATCGACAAGACGCCGCCCACCATCACCGATGTGTTCGACCCGCTGCCCAACGCCAATGGCTGGCTGCAGAGTGACGTGACCGTGACCTTCGCCTGCGCCGATCCCGGCAGCAGCGGCATCGCCGGCAGCGGCATCGCTTCGTGCACGGGTCCGCAGACGGTGAGCACCGAGGGCAAGGACCAGGCCGTGACCGGGACCGCCATCGACAACGCCGGCAACGCGACCACCGATCCGGCGAAGGTCTCGATCGACAAGACCGCGCCGACGATCAAGGCCAGCGTTGACCGGCCGGCGAATGCCGCCGGCTGGTACATGGACGATGTCGTGGTGAGCTTCGAGTGCGCCGACGCGCTGTCGGGCATCGACACGTGCCCGGTCCCGAAGACGCTGGGCGAGGGCGCCGACCAGTCCACGAGCGGAACTGCGACCGACGCGGCCGGCAACTCGGCCTCGGACGGCGTCAGCCACATCAACGTCGATAAGAGCGCGCCCACCCTTGCCGGCGCCGCCACGACGGCACCGAACGCGAACGGCTGGTACCGCGACGATGTGACCGTCCACTGGACGTGCTCCGACGGGCTCTCGGGAGTCGACGGCGGCTGCCCGGCCGATAGCGTGATCAGCGGCGAGTCGGACAACCTTTCCGCCAGCGCGGTGGTGTCCGACAAGGCCGGCAACACCACGGCGACGGCGGTGGACCACATCAAGATCGACCGCACGCCGCCGACGACCACGGTGAGCGTGACTGATCCACTCGACAGCGGCTGGTACGCCAATGCCGCGAAGGTCACTCTGACCGGCCACGACGGGCTGTCCGGCGTGGACAAGACTTACTACGCGGTCGACAGCGGCGCCGCGCAGGCCTACAGCGGCCCGTTCGACTTCGCGCTCAAGGGCGTGCACACGATCTCCTTTTGGAGCGTCGACGACGCCGGCAACACCGAAGACCAGACCGCCGCCGGCCATACCGTCACGCTAAAGATCGACAACGTCCGGCCGACGATCACCGGCGCGCGGACCCCGGCGGCCAATCAGAACGGCTGGAACAACCAGCCGGTCACGGTCAGCTTCAGCTGCGCCGACCAGGAGTCCGGCGTCGCCGGTTGCTCGGACCCGACCACGGTCTCCACCGAGGGCGCGGGCCAGTTCGTGACCGGCAACGCGGCCGACAACGCCGGCAACACGGCGGAGACGATGGTCACGGGCATCAACATCGACTTGACCCCGCCGGACATCGCCGGGCAGCTGCCCGATCCGAACGGGATCGACTCAACCGGGGCCAAGTGGTACACCGGCGACGTTGCCGTCAACTGGGCCTGCGCGGACGGTCTGTCCGGGATCGACGGGCCCTGCCCGGCCGCCGGCACGATCAGCGGCGAGGGCCGGCACCTGGGCGCCGGGCCGGTGAGCGTGTCCGACAAGGCCGGCAACTCAAGCTTTGCCTCGGTCACCGACGTCAATATCGACCGCAACGGCCCGGTGATCTCGGGCGCCCCGACCACGCAGCCCAACCAGGACGGCTGGTACAGCGGGCTGGTCAAGGTCGCGTTCGGCTGCGCCGATCCTAATCTGGCCGACGGCAGCCCCGGCTCCGGCGTCGCGAGCTGCCCCTCGGACATCGCCATCACCGACGAGGGCGCCAACCTCAGCGTCACCAGCGATGCGGCCAAGGACTACGCGGGCAACTCGACCGCCGGCAAAACCGTCGGCGGCATCAACATCGACAACACCCCGCCGGTGTCTACCGACACGGTGAACTGCACCCTAGTCGGCAACTATTGCAACGCCGGTTCCCCGGTGTCGATGACGATCAACGCCTCCGACCCAACGCCGACCGGCGTGACCGGTGTGTCCGGCGTCAAGGAGATCCACTACAGCAAGGACGGCGGAGCCACCTGGATGACGGCCACCGGGAGCTCGGTGAACGTGCCGATAACCCTGTCGGCGAGCGGAACAGCGGCCGCCTACTACTACGCGGTCGACAAGGCCGGCAACGCCGAGGACAAGCATGCCGACTCCATCAACTACGACGGTACGCCACCGGCTGTCTCGCACACGCTCGCCCCGCTCGCCAACGCGGCCGACTGGAGCAACGCCAACACCCTGGTGCACTTCAACGCCACGGACGATTCCGGCGGCTCCGGCGTCAACACGGGAACCCTGACCCCGGACCAGACCTACTCGACCGAGACCGCCGATCAACTGATCACCGGCTCGGCCGACGACAACGCCGGAAACCACGGCACCGACTCCTTCCACTTCCACCTCGACAAAACCGCGCCGACGATCTCCGCCGCGGTCACCCCCGGGAGCCCAGACGGAAACAACGGCTGGTACGTCCACGCGGTGCTCGTCACCTTCAGCTGCGCCGACCCGGCCGCGGCGAACGGCGCCGCCGGCTCGGGGGTCGCGACCTGCCCGGATCCCGTGACCCTCAGCCAAAACGGCGCCAATCAGTCCGTGACCAGGTCGGTAGCCGACAAGGCCGACAACACCGCCAGCAAGACCGCGAGCGGGATCAACATCGACATGGAGAACCCCACGCTGACGATCGGCGGAGTCAAGGACGGCGGCATCTACACGCTCGGATCGGTGCCCACGCCGACCTGCAATGCCACGGACTCGTTCTCCGGGGTCGCCAGCTGCAAGGGCAGCCTAAGCGGCGGGCTCCCAAACGGGGTCGGGACCTTCACCTACACCGCCACGGCCACCGACAAAGCCGGCAACTTGGTCACGCAGTCGGTCTCCTACAAGGTGATCTACAACGTCCCCGCAAACGTCGCGTTCTTCCTGCAGCCCATCAACGACACCGCGCACACCGCGTCCACGACCCTGAGCATCTTCAAGGCGGGGCAAACCGTGCCGGTGAAGTTCCAGCTCAAGAACGCAGCCGGGCAGATCGTTCAAGCCAACAGCGCCCCGATCTGGCAAACCCCCGCACAGGGCAACCTGACCACCAGCGCGGTCAACGAAGACTCGTTCACCACGACCGGCGACTCCGCAAGCGGCTTCCGCTGGGACAGCACCGCCCAGCAGTACATCTACAACTGGAACACCTCGTCGACCCAAGGCGGCTACTACTGGAAGATCGGCGTCAAGCTCGACGACGGGATGACGTACTTCACCGACATCGGCCTGCGTAAGTAGCCCACACAAACACCTGAAGAAAGCAAAGGGACGCGCAACCGCGAGAACGGGTAGATGCCCGGAGCGCCCCATACGCAGTAGGCCTGCTGGACTCGCACCAGAAACAGGTCGGCAGCGCGTTCGCAGCAGGCACGTTGAGCCGCCGGCCGCCGTGCGCCTCCCGCGGATTGCGATAGTAGTCCGGAAATTCGCCATCAACACCGAGGCGCTTGCGTCAACCATCAGCTGGTAGTTACCGTCGCAAGCCCCAAAGCCCGACGCCGCTGAGCGAGGCGGTCACGTACGTAGGCAAAGCAGCCACGCCGAGCGCTTCGAAAATCTCTTGCGCTCCGACGAGGTCCCGCGTTCTCGCCGCGTATGGGAGGCTGCTGGATCCGCCCGGCGCTGGAGAAGTCGACGCGAGTTGGGACCGGACCTCGCGTGACAGTGGTGCGAGAGCCTTGCCTCCAAACGCAAGCAGCAGTCGAGCGTCGTCGCTGCTGTTCGATCAGAGCAGCATTCTGTCCGACCCTGCGCGGCGGTCGCAGTAGGTGTGTTCGGGCAGCGTGCTGCGTACCGCTCGGCTGCTTGACCCGCAGCGCCAGCTCCGCTCGTGATAGAGGGTGCCAGATTCCTGAGATCCGGGCGAACTAGGTGATCAATGCTTTGCGGAGCCGAGCACGGTTTCGCCGCTACGGGTGGGCGGAGGACCGGAGTCGGGGCGCGACCGATCGGCGGAACACAGCGAGCGGGCCCAACTGGGCAGTCAGCCGCCTGCCTATGCGGGAGCTGGTTTGCGCTGCGGGGCTGACGCGAGTCTTTTGGACCGTCCTTCGACGATGGCCGGATATCAGCGCAGAGTAGACGTCTGGATCGCGCTGCCGGGTAGCTGGCGCTTGATCTGCGACGTGGGTGGTAGGTGGCCGCAGCGCCCGGATGCGTAAGGGCCGATGCGGCCGTTCTCGACGGTAACGGGCGATGTTCGAAGCCTTGGCATGACCGGGTGAGAATGTTCTCAGCCGCCGCAGGAAGCTGAGGTCACGCTCGACGCCAAATCACAGTGACCCCCACGCCGCTCGGGGTACGTCCGGGTCGCGACGGCGCACGAGCGTGCGACGCTCACTGCCTGGGCCGGCACATGACGCGGCTGTGCTCTATCGAATGGAGGCAGCGCTCCGCGGCTGCCGGCAGATGCCGCCAGCACCTTGCTTCCTAGGGCGACGGCAAGGATTCGACAAGCATGATGTGGATTAGTACGTGTCGTGTTCGCGAGCATGCACCGATGTCGGCGGGCCTGCAATTGCCGACCATTGCCCATCAAAGGTCTAAAAAGCCGGATGCGTGAACTCGGGCTCCGTGAGAGGGGTCCACCCCGTAACAACTGGACTAAAGGTCCAGGGGTAGTGACCTGCTGGGCGCTGGCGTCGATTCTGCGCGTCTGAGAAAGGAGAGGGCGACATGCTCACCAGACGGCAGTTCATCAAGAGGGGCGCGGCAGGCGCGGGCGGGATCATGGTCGGTAACGTGCTGTTGCAGGCCGGTGCCGCTACCGCGGTTGCGCCGACGGCGAACCTGACGTCGTACATGATGCCGTTCGCGGTTCCGCCCGCGGTCGCGCTCGGCGCTGGCGATATCCATGCCTTCACCGCGAAGGAGATCACGAGACAGTTGCATCCGCAGCTCGCCGGAGCGACCCACCCGTGGTCCTACGACGACGGCTCCTCGGCGTACAGCGGCTATCTCGGCCCGACCATCGTGGTCCATAGCGGGTCCGCCGCCACGCTCACCTATTCAAACGGGCTACCGGCCACCTACCCCTTCCCGCGGATCCCGGTCGACAGGAATCTGACGGACGGCGACAACCGCACGCGCATCATCGGGCACCTGCACGGGGCGTTTGACTCTGGCCTAAACGATGGCAATCCGGCCGCCTCTTCGGAGGGGGGCGTGCTGTTCGGCGACACTCAGTCGGCGTTCTATCCGAACAACCAGCGCGCGACGCTGCTGTGGTACCACGACCATGCGACGGGCGCGACCCGGCTGAACGTGTTCGCGGGGCTGGCCGGCGGCTACGTGATCCGGGACGCGTTCGACACCGGCGGACCGAAGAACCCGGGCGACCCTAACCCGTGGATGCCGTTCGGCTACGGGATCGGAGCGGGCAAGTACGAGATCCCGCTCGTCATCCAGGATCGCCAGTTCAATGCTGCCAACGGCGATTTCCTGTATCCGACGATGCCGCCCGGTGCCGGCACGACCGGCGAGTGCGGTGACGGGCTCAATGTGGGTGGCTATCCGAACACGGTCGACCCGTGGCCGAACAGCACCGGCCCGTGGATCGGCGAGTACTTCGGCGACGAGATGCTCGTCAATGGGGTCTGCTCGCCGGTGCTCGACGTCGAGCCCGCGATCTACCGGTTCCGGATCCTGAACGGCTGCAACGCCCGGTTTTTGAACTTGACCTTCCAGAACGTCGGTCCCGGCGTGGCGCCGCCGCCGACCTTTGTCCAGATCGGAGCCGAGCAGGGCTTGTTCAAGACCCCGGTGACGCTGGGGTCGCTGCCGATGGTGAACGCCGAGCGGGCCGACGTGATCGTCGACTTCAGAAGGTTCGCCGGTCAGGAATTGCTTTTGCGCAACGCGAACATGCCGAAGCCGTACGCGACCCCTGCGCCACGGCTGCAGGACATCATGAAGTTCCGCGTCAGCCTGCCGTCGACTCAGGCGAATAATGCGCCCCTCGCGGCGGTCCCCACCGGAGCGATCGACGGCGGCGAGGTCGCAGGGATGGGTCTTGGCTCGGCGGTGCTGACAAGGCAGATCGTGCTGCAGGAGTGGAATGCGGGCCTGCCTGGGTGGCACCTGACGCTCAGCCCGTACAGCGTCGACCAGGCGACGCTGCCTGCCGTGGCGCCGATTACGACCCCGGATCAGGCGGCGTGCTTCCACACTTCGCGATCGGACATCCTGCAGAAGGGCTTCGTTCCCGAGGAGCCGAAATCAGGCACGGTCGAGGAGTGGGAGTTCTACAACTACACCGCCGACACGCACCCGATGCACATGCACCTGACGCGGTTCCAATTGGTCGACCGGCGACCCATCGGAACGCGCGCCGGCGGAGCGGGGACGGTCGCACCCGCACCGTGGGAGCAAGGCTGGAAGGACACCGTGGCAGCACACCCGGGAATGGTCACCCGGATCCGCCAGAAGTTCGACCTCCCCAACGGAACGATCCCCAATACCGCCGACGCGACGTACGTCTACCACTGCCACATCGTCGAGCACGAGGACAACGACATGATGCGTCCATTCATCGTCGTCGCCTGAGCCCACTAGCCGCGCCACGGGGCGCCGGACACGCTCGGCGCTCCGTCGGGAAGCAAAGGACAAGACACATGACCACCGGACTTCTCAACCCAACCCACATCATCCTGCTGCTGCTCGTCGCGCTGATCATCCTCGGACCCAAACGACTACCGCAGGCAGGACGCTCCCTCGGACGCGGCATGCGGGAGTTCCGGGACGGCATCAGCGGACGCGATGACCCTCCCGAGCAGACGCTGCCACCTGAGTCCGCGGACGACAGTCCCGTCGCTCGGCATAGCCCGGGACAAGGCGAATAGGAGCGGACTGCCGCATTCGGCTAGCAGCATCGGCGTCAACAGACGCGTGGGACCGCTGCATCCGCCCGGCATTTCGGAAGCCGGCGCGATCGTGGATCGCCACCAGCGTCCAGCCAGGTTGCCGCTCTCCACCGCAAGCGGCAGCGTCCTCGAACCGGTGGCTCGGCTAAGCAACAGTCAGCGCCCGCTTGGCCGGCGCGCTAGTCCCGCGGGACGGAGTCGCGAGCGGTGGCTAAAGGAGAGTGCTGCTATCCATGCGACTCGACAGCAGGACGACGGTCGCGCCGGTCACACGGCGGGCTGCTGCTTACTTGTCCCGCGGCGGCCTTGTCAAGCGCGTGATGTTCTTGGCGGGGCTTCTGCGGGATGGTGGTTGTGTGCGTGAGGGGTCGCCCGCCGGCATGGATGGCGGTGGAACGCCGGCGGGAAGGGGGGTGCGTGAGCGCGTTGTGGGGTTGTGTGTCCGCGGACGCCCAGGCTTACTTCGGCACTCGGCCCGGTGTGGCTCCGGGTCGGCGACATGATGTGTGATGGGGTGTTCCGGCAGAGGTTGCGGCCGCTCATTCTTTCTGGGCCGTCCCCACGTTGAGGTGGGTCGGCAGCAGTCTCGCCAGGAGCTGGCCGCGGTTTCATCGGTTGATCTCGGGCTTGCCGCGCGACAGCGGTCAGGCGACCGGAGCGAGTGCTTGGTCGCCGAGGTCTTTGAGGATGTGGTAGCTGCGTTTGAGGAGCTTGCGCGAGAGCGCGAGGCAAGCGCGGTTCCCGCCGATCCGGGCCGCGAGCCGT
>DASSGQ010000040.1:0-20720 GCA_035693385.1 Mycobacterium sp. | reverse complement strand
CGACACCGGCGGCGACGTCGACGCCGACGCGGTGCGGCGCTATCACAGCGGGAAGGCCGAGGTGAAGGGTTTCGACATCGCGGACAAAGCCGTCGCTGGCGACGTGGCGGGTGCCACCGAGGCGCTGCGGTGGGCGATGATGCGCGGTGAACCGCTGGTGGTGCTCGCCGACGCGCTGGCCGAGGCAATACACACCATCGGCCGGGTGGGGCCGCTGTCCGGCGACCCTTATCGAATGGCGGCGCAACTGGGGATGCCGCCGTGGCGGGTGCAGAAAGCCCAGAAACAAGCCCGCCGCTGGTCGAGTGACACAGTGGCAACCGCGATGAAGGTGGTGGCGACGCTCAACGCCAATGTGAAGGGGGCTGTCGCCGACGCGGACTACGCGCTGGAATCCGCAGTACGGCAGGTTGCGGAGCTGGTGGCGGACCGGAGCCGCTGAGAACGCCGGCGGGTCAGACCTTGTTGAGGGCCCGCGCCAGTGCCGACTTCTTGTTGGCCGCCTGGTTCTTGTGGATCACGCCTTTACTGGCCGCCTTGTCCAACTTGCGTTGGGTCACCACCAGCAACTCCGCGGCCTTGTCCTTGTCGCCGGTGTGGGCTGCCTCGCGGAACGCACGCACGGCGGTGCGAAGCGACGACTTCACCGACTTGTTGCGCAGTCGGGCGCGCTCGTTTGTACGGTTGCGCTTTTGCTGCGACTTGATGTTGGCCACGCCTGTTGTTCCTTCTTCGAATCGGTATTTGCTTGGGCGACCCACCCAATAACGACTGCTCAGGTTAGCAGTCGGTTACGTTTTCTCCCAAAAAGGGAACCCGCAGCCTGCCGGAACATCGATTGAGGCACCATCTCTAAAGTGAGTCTTCCGGGTCAGCTTGAGGAAAACAGGCGAGGGTCGCGCGGCGGTGCTGGGCGTCCCAACGCGCGCTCTGAGCGCATTTTCGGCGGATACAACACGTCGGACTCGTATTCGGCGGCCTTCGATGAGATGTTCGACGCGCAGGGCAACGTCCGCGGCCCCTACCGCGGCATCTTCGCCGAGCTTGCGCCCTCGGACGCCTCAGAGCTCAAGGCCCGCGCCGAGGCGCTGGGCCGGGCATTCATCGACCAGGGCATCACGTTCTCGCTGTCGGGTCAGGAGCGGCCCTTTCCGCTCGACTTGGTGCCACGGGTGATCTCGGCCGCCGAGTGGAGCCGGCTGGAGCGCGGCATCACCCAGCGGGTCAAGGCGCTCGAGATGTATCTCGACGACATCTACGGCGATCAGGAGATCCTGAACGACGACATCATCCCGCGCCGCCTGATCACGTCCTGCGAGCATTTTCACCGCCAGGCGGTGGGGATCGTCCCGCCCAACGGGGTACGGATCCACGTCGCCGGCATCGACTTGATCCGCGACGAACGGGGCAATTTCCGCGTTCTCGAGGACAATCTGCGCTCGCCGTCGGGTGTGTCGTATGTCATGGAGAACCGGCGGACCATGGCGCGGGTCTTCCCGAACCTGTTCGCCACCCATCGGGTACGCGCGGTCGACGACTACTCCTCGCACCTGCTGCGGGCGCTGCGGAACTCCGCGGCGACCAACGAGGCCGACCCGACCGTCGTCGTCCTGACCCCGGGCGTGGCGAACTCGGCGTACTTCGAGCATTCGCTGCTGGCCCGCCAGATGGGCGTTGAGCTCGTCGAAGGCCGCGACTTGTTTTGTCGCGACAACCAGGTGTACATGCGGACCACCCAGGGCGAGCGCCAGGTCGACGTCATCTACCGGCGTATCGACGATGCCTTCCTGGACCCGCTGCAGTTCCGTGCCGACTCAGTGCTGGGCGTGGCCGGTCTGGTCAACGCCGCCCGCGCCGGCAACGTCGTGATTTCCAGCGCGATCGGCAACGGCGTGGGCGACGACAAGCTCGTCTACACCTATGTGCCGACCATGATCGAGTACTACCTGGGTGAGAAACCGCTGTTGGCCAACGTGGAGACCTACCGGTGCTGGCTGGATGACGAACGCGCAGAGGTGCTGGACCGGATCGGCGAATTGGTCCTCAAGCCGGTCGAGGGGTCCGGCGGTTACGGCATCGTGTTCGGTCCGCAGGCTTCCGACAAGGAGTTGGCGGCCGTCGCCAAGAAGGTCCGCGACGATCCGCGCAGCTGGATCGCGCAGCCGATGATGGAACTGTCGACCGTGCCGACGCAGGTCGGAAGCGCGTTGGCGCCCCGCTACGTCGATCTGCGGCCGTTCGCGGTCAACGATGGCGACAAAGTGTGGGTGTTGCCCGGCGGGCTGAGCCGGGTGGCCCTCGTCGAGGGCTCGCGGGTGGTCAACTCCAGCCAGGGCGGTGGCTCGAAGGACACCTGGGTGTTGGCACCGCGCGCGTCGAGCGGCAACCGTGAGCTGGGCGCGGCCAAGGTGGTGCGGTCGCTGCCGAAGTCCATACCGGACCCGGCGCTCGACGGCTCGGCGCGGCTGACGCAACAACAGCCGTGGCCGGCCGATCCGCAGGACGAGCAGCCCCAGCAGCAGCAACAGCAGGCGATGCGCTGATGCTGGCCCGCAACGCTGAGGCGCTCTATTGGATCGGCCGCTACGTCGAGCGCGCCGATGACACCGCACGAATTCTGGACGTGGCGCTGCACCAGTTGCTCGAGGATTCCAGCGTCGACCCCGACCAGGCATCCCGGCTGCTGCTCCGGGTGCTCGGCATCGACCCGCCGGATCACGACCTGGACGTCTGGTCGCTGACCGACCTGGTGGCCTTCAGTACCAACGTGTCGGGCGGCTGCTCCATCGTCGACGCCATCACAGCGGCACGGGAAAACGCGAAGTCGGCCCGGGAAGTGACATCCAGCGAGATCTGGGAGTGCCTCAACACCACCTACCACGCCCTGGCCGAACGCGAGCGTGCCGCGAAACGCCTTGGCCCGCACGAGTTTCTGTCGTACGTCGAAGGCCGTGCGGCGATGTTCGCCGGCTTGGCCGACTCGACGCTGTCGCGCGACGACGGCTACCGCTTCATGTCGCTGGGGCGCGCGATCGAGCGGGTCGACATGACGGTGCGCCTGTTGTTGTCGCGGTTCGGGGACAGCGCGTCGTCGCCGGCGTGGGTGACGCTGTTGCGCTCGGCGGGTGCGCACGACACCTATCTGCGCACCTACCGTGGTGTGCTGGATGCCAACCGGGTGGTCGAATTCATGCTCCTCGACCGCCTGTTTCCGCGTTCGGTGTTTTATTCGCTGAGGATGGCCGAACACAACCTCCACGAGCTGGCGCACGATCCGCAGAGCCGGATCGGGGCCACCGCCGAGGCGCAGCGGCTGCTCGGGCGGGCTCGCAGCGAACTGGAGTTCGTGGAACCCGGCGTGTTGCTCGAGTCACTGGAGAGCCGCCTGGCGGACTTGCAGCGAACGTGCTACGACGTCGGAGAAGCGTTGTCGCTGCAGTACTTCCACGTGACGCCCTGGGTGGCGTGGTCGGATGCCGGCCAGCGCGGCCGGTTGGTCGCCCGACAGGGCGAAGCCTGATGTGGCGGCTGCGGGTGGTGCACACCACCGGGTACGCCTACCAATCGCCGGTGACCGCCTCCTACAACGAGGTCCGGTTGACCCCGCGGTCGGACACCAGGCAGAACGTCGTCCTCAACCGCATCGAAACCATCCCCGCGACCCGCTCCTACCGCTATATCGACTATTGGGGCACGGCGGTGACGGCGTTCGACCTGCACGCGCCGCACACCGATCTCACGGTGACGTCGTCGTCGGTCGTCGAGACGGAGCGGCCGGAGCCGCCGGCGGCAAAAGTCAGCTGGGACGACCTGGAATCCGAGGCGGTGATCGACCGTTACGACGAGTTGCTTCGCCCCACCGCGCACACCCCAAACAGCAACAAGCGTGTCGCGTCCGTGGCCAAAAGAATCGCCAAGGCCTACGGCCCCCGGGACGCCGTCGTCGCGGTGGGCGACTGGGTGCGCCGTGAGCTGGACTACCTCCCGGGAACCACCGGCGTGCATTCCTCCGGACTGGACGCCCTCAGTGAGGGCAAGGGTGTCTGCCAGGATTTCGTGCATTTGTCGTTGATTGTGTTGCGCAGCATGGGAATTCCGGGGCGCTACGTGTCCGGCTATCTGCACCCCAAACCCAACGCCGTCGTCGGGGACACGGTGGAAGGTCGCAGCCACGCCTGGATTCAGGCCTGGACCGGCGACTGGTGGAACTACGACCCCACCAACGACGCGGAGATCACCGAGCAATACGTCAGCGTGGGGGCCGGCCGGGATTACACCGACGTCTCCCCGCTGAAAGGCATTTTCTCCGGGCAGGGGGCCACCGATCTCGACGTGATTGTGGAGATCACCCGGCTGGCTTAGCCACCTCGTGCGAGCGCGGGAATATCGTTCAGACCATGAACGCGCGCACGGATGGAACTGGCCCGGGTCGCGGTCGCGCCCGGCAGGGCGGACCGCCGTTGGTATTGCTCTCCGCGGTCTGTTTGGTCCTGCTGTTCGGTGGGCTCGCCATCGGGGTCGCCCTCGGCGGGGTGATGCCGTTGCCCTATGGCCCGGCCGCAGCGGTTCAGGCGTACGTCCGCGCCCAGCCGGTCGCCGTGCAGGTGATCGCGACGGCGGCGTTCGCGTCGTCGGTCCCGCTTGCGCTCTATGCGGCCACGGCCAGTGCCCGTTTGCGGCAGCTCGGCGTCACGGCGCCGGGCGGCACGATCGCGCTCACGGGCGGCACCCTGGCGGCCGGCGCGCTGGGCCTGACGGGTTTGTTGGCATGGACGTTGTCACGGCCGGAGGTCAGCGCGGACGCCGCGTTGGTCCGGGCCCTCTACTTCCTGGTGTTCCTGGTCGGCGGCCCCGGGCACATCGTGGCGTTGGGCCTGCTGGTTGCCGGCATGGCGGTTCCCAGCCTCGTCCTCGGGTTGACCCCTCGACCGGTGGCCTGGATGGGTGTGGCGATTGCCGCGCTGGCCGAATTGACGACGCTGGTGCTGATCTGGCCCCCGCTGGCGGTGATCCTGCCGATCGCGCGGGTCTCGGCGCTGGTCTGGCTGGTGGCCGTCGGTGCGCTCTTGCCATTGCGGCGCAGCGATGTTCGGTCACGGGAGGCGCCATCCGTCCGCGCCGCGGTCAGGGAATGACGGTCAGGCCCGCGCGTTGACCTCGACGCGGTGCAGGTCGTCGCCGAGCTCGACGCGCCCGCCGAATTCGGAGGCGGCCAGCGCGCGCCACTGTTCCTCCTGGCCGGGCACCAGCGCCGGGACATAATGCGTCATCACCAGCGTGCCCACACCCGCACGGGCCGCGGTCGCCGCCGCCTGCTCGACCGAAGAGTGGTAGTCGCAGATGTCCCTGAGGCGTTGTTGCGGGATGTTGGCGACAATGTCCTTGCGGATCACGGTGTGCACCAACGCGTCGGCGCCGGTCGCCAGGTCGTCGAGGCCGGCGCAGGGCACCGTGTCGCCGGCCAGCACCACCGCCGTCGTCCCGGATTCGATGCGGAACCCGATGGTCGGTGCCACCGGTCGGTGATCGGTGGGGGCCACCCGGATCGACACACCGTCGAGGTCCCACGCCGGACCCTCGGTGCATTCGAACACCTCGACCGCCGGCGGCGCATTCAGATCGGCATGATGAGCCATCCGGTAACCGATGTCATGACCGAACGCCTTCAGCGTCGCCTCCACCGTCTCCGCCGTGCCGGGCGGTCCGATGATCGGCAGCGGCGTGGGATCAGGCGCGAAAGTGCTGATCCACCGCGTGATCAGAAGGTCGCCGAGGTCGCCGATGTGGTCGCTGTGCAAGTGGGTGAGCAGCAGGGCCGACAAGCCTGCGGCGCCGACGCCGACTGCCGCCGCGCGCTGTAGCACTCCACGCCCGCAATCCACCAAGAAGACCTGCCCGCTGACCCGCACCAGCGTGGACGGGCCGGCGCGGTTCGGATCCGGGATGGGACTTCCGGTGCCCAGCAAAGTGATCTCGATCATGGCCCTATCCTTGCAAGCCGCGTCGGCGGGCAGTGACATTTGGCGATCCGGCTCGCCGTCAGGCGGTCGGGGAACGCCGACGCGACGAATCGCGGGCGCGTCGAGACGGCGGGCGGCAGGGTACGGACACTCGTGGTCGACGGTGGCTTTCCCGCCGGGCAAGTTAGCCTTAGCCTGGTGTGAAGCAGCTCACAACCAGCTGGAGGCCTTTATGCGGATTGCGGACGTTCTGCGGAACAAGGGTGCGGCGGTCGTCACGATCAACCCGGACGCAACCGTCCAGGAACTGCTCGCCGGTCTCGCCGAGCAGAACATCGGTGCCATGGTGGTGGTCGGCGCCGAGGGGGTCGTCGGGATCGTGTCCGAGCGTGACGTCGTGCGCCAGCTGCACAAACACGGCCCCAGCGTCCTGTCCCGCCCGATCTCCAAGATCATGACGTCCGCCGTCGCCACGTGCACGAAGTCCGACACTGTCGACGCCATCAGCGTCTTGATGACCAAAAACCGGGTACGCCACGTCCCCGTCCTGGACGGCAAGAAGCTGATCGGCATCGTCAGCATCGGCGATGTGGTGAAGACCCGGATGGAAGAACTCGAGGCGCAGCAGCAGCAGCTGCACTCCTACATCACGCAGGGCTGATTGCCCGGCTCCACCTCTGGCGGCTGCGCGGCCCGCATCGTCGGCGGGCGTGGCTGAGTGCCCGGGGCAGGGCTGATTGCCCAGGACGGCTAACTCCAGGAATAGTTGGCGCGCAACCGGGCGGCCACCACGTCGAAGATCTCGCGATCGAGTATCGCGCCCTCGCGGCGAATGCCCTCCTCGGGCACATCGAGGACCCGGTCCAGCCGCACCCAACTCTCCCTGCCCTCGTAATCCCAGGCGCCGGAGCCGATGCGGACCCAGTCGGGGTCGGCGGCGTGGCGCTCCTGGCTGGACATCATCAATCCCAGCAAGACGGCGCGGTCACGGCCCACGACCAGGACGGGTCGATCCTTGCCCTGGGTGGGGTCGTCCTCGTAGACCACCCACGTCCAGACGACCTCGCCGGGATCCGCCCGGCCGTCGAGGTCCGGGGCGTACACCAGCCTGCGGGCTCGCTGGGCGGTGGGGAAGCTGGTGCTCGTCACCGGCCGGCCCGTCGTGATCGATGCGGGCGGCGGCGGTGCGACCGCGGCGATGACGTTCGCGGTGATCTTCACGGCCTGCTGCAGCTCGCGCAGCACGATCTGGGAGGTCTGCACGTGCCGGACCAGCCGCGGAGCACCGTTGAAAACCAGGTTTTCCGCGAAGCGCTGAAACGTCCTCCACTGAGATTTCCGGGCAGACGCCATATTCGCAGCATAGCTGCGAGCGGCCGCTGAGATTGTGTCCAAGTGTGTCCCGGCCACCCCGGATGGATACGCTGGACGCACCAGCTAGGCGCCGCTCACCTGCGTCGGATGCCTTCAACAACTGGAGCCCAGGAGATTCCCATCAGCAGTTTCGCCGACAAGACCTTCACCGCGCCGGCGCAGATTCGGAATTTCTGCATCATCGCTCACATCGACCACGGCAAGTCCACGCTGGCCGACCGGATGCTGCAGTTCACCGGCGTCGTCGACGAGCGCTCGATGCGCGCCCAGTACCTGGACCGGATGGACATCGAGCGGGAGCGCGGCATCACCATCAAGGCGCAGAACGTGCGGCTGCCCTGGCGGGTATCGGCCGGTGAGGATGCTGGAAAAGACTATGTGCTGCACCTCATCGACACCCCGGGCCACGTCGACTTCACCTACGAGGTGTCGCGCGCGCTGGAGGCCTGCGAGGGCGCGGTGCTGCTGGTGGATGCGGCCCAGGGCATCGAGGCGCAGACGCTGGCGAACCTCTACCTGGCGCTGGACCGGGATTTGCACATCATCCCGGTGCTCAACAAGATCGACCTGCCCGCCGCCGATCCGGACCGCTACGCCGGTGAGATAGCCCACATCATCGGCTGCGAACCCAGTGACGTGCTGCGCGTGTCCGGCAAAACGGGGGAGGGTGTGGCCGACCTGCTCGACCATGTGGTGCGTGAGGTGCCGCCCCCGCAGGGCGACGCCGATGCGCCAACCCGCGCGATGATCTTCGACTCCGTCTACGACATCTACCGCGGCGTGGTGACCTACGTCCGGGTGGTGGACGGCAAGATCACCCCGCGCGAGCGCATCTTGATGATGTCCACCGGCGCCACCCACGAACTGCTGGAGGTCGGCATCGTCTCACCCGATCCGAAGCCCAGCGAGGGCCTGGGCGTGGGGGAGGTGGGCTACCTGATCACCGGGGTCAAGGACGTCCGTCAGTCCAAGGTCGGTGACACCGTGACGACCGCCCGCCATGGGGCCAAAGAGGCGCTGACCGGGTATCGCGAACCCAAGCCGATGGTCTACTCGGGGCTGTATCCCGTCGACGGCTCGGATTACCCCGATCTGCGTGACGCCCTGGACAAGCTGCAGCTCAACGACGCCGCCTTGACCTACGAGCCGGAAACGTCGGTGGCGCTGGGGTTCGGGTTCCGATGCGGCTTCCTGGGACTGCTGCACATGGAGATCACCCGCGAGCGGCTGGAGCGCGAATTCGACCTGGACCTCATCTCGACGTCGCCGAACGTCGTGTACCGGGTGATCCTAGAAGGACGGGCAGGAGGCGCGGACGACTCCATTGTCGTCACCAACCCGTCGGATTGGCCGGAGGGCAAAATTCGCACGGTTTACGAGCCGGTGGTGAAGACCACCATCATCGCGCCGAGCGAGTTCATCGGCACCATCATGGAGCTCTGCCAGTCGCGCCGTGGCGAGCTGGGCGGCATGGACTACCTGTCGCCCGAGCGGGTGGAGCTGCGCTACACGATGCCCCTGGGGGAGATCATCTTCGACTTCTTCGACTCACTGAAGTCGCGCACCCGCGGTTACGCCAGCCTCGACTACGAGGAGGCCGGCGAGCAGGAGGCCCAGCTGGTCAAGGTCGACATCCTGCTGCAGGGCGAGGCGGTCGACGCGTTCAGCGCGATCGTCCACAAGGACGGGGCTTCGGCGTATGGCAACAAGATGACCACCAAGCTCAAGGAACTCATCCCGCGCCAGCAGTTCGAGGTGCCGGTGCAGGCGGCCATTGGATCGAAAATCATTGCGCGCGAGAACATTCGCGCGATTCGTAAGGACGTGCTGTCCAAGTGCTACGGCGGCGACATCACCCGTAAACGCAAACTTCTGGAAAAGCAGAAGGAAGGCAAAAAACGGATGAAGACCATCGGGCGCGTCGAGGTGCCGCAGGAGGCGTTCGTCGCCGCGCTGTCGAGCGACGCCGCGGGGGACAAAGGTAAAAAGTAGCCATGCGGATACTTGGACCGGCCGCGGCGCTGACGGTGATGGCCGCGCTGGTGGCGGGCTGTGGATCGGTGGTGGATGGCACGGCGAAACCGGCGCCGAACCTGAAGCCGCGGCCGCTTAGCGGCGCAACCGTCCAGCAGGTGCTCCTTGACGGCACCACGCTGTCGCAAATGCTCAGCCAGCCTTTTGTCTCCCGTAGGCCGGCCGAGTTCGGGGGCCCGGACAAGCTCACCCACCGTGACGGACCGGTGGCGTCACCCGGTTGCCTGGGCGTGACGACCATGCTGCAGCAAAGCGTCTACCAGTCCGCTGACGTCAAGGACGTCGCGTCGGAGTCGTGGTGGAACAACGGCGAGCCGGCGCAAGTGATCGGCGTCCAAGAGGGCGTGGTCTCGCTGCCTTCGGCGGAGCAGGCCCAGGTGCTGTTCGCCACGTTCTCGGCGCAGTGGCAGCAGTGCAAGGGCACGACGATGACGGAACAAAGCGGCCCGATCAGCACGACGACCGATATCAACGACGTCCGCGTTGCCGGTTCCGTGCTTGCGGCCACCAACACCGCGACGGCGGTGCTGCCCAACATGCCGGCCCTGCGGCCCACGCCGCAGGCCCGTGCCATCGGCGTCCAGTTGAACTGTCTCGTCGAGGTCGAGGTGGTGTTCTTCGGCGAGCGGCGGTCCTCAGATCCCGGATCGGCCAACGTCGACACCAGCGCCACCGACATCGCGAAGGCCATGATGGACAAGGTCAACGCCCTGAGCTGACGCGTCTAACAGCGCCCTGCGCTGACCCGGCCTCTCACACCGGGGCGTTGGCGGGCTGGAACGTCCCGGAGCCGTCGGCCTCCTCCTCGGCCCGGATCACGTGGACCACCGCGTTGATCAGCGCCAGATGGGTGAACGCCTGCGGGAAGTTGCCCAGGTGGCGTCCGGTGCGCGGCTCGATCTCCTCGGCGTACAGGTGCAGCGGGCTTGCGTAGGACAGCAGCCGCTCGCACAGCCGCTTGGCGCGGGTCACCTCGCCGATCTCGACCAGTGCGGACACCAGCCAGAACGAGCAGATCGTGAAGGTGCCCTCCTCGCCGGACAGCCCATCGTCGGTCTCCTCGACCCGGTATCGCAACACCAGGCCTTCCTCGGTGAGTTCATTGGCGATCGCCAGCACGGTGTTGCGCACCCGCGGGTCGTCCGGCGGCAGGAACCGGGTGAGCACCACCAGCAACAGCGAGGCATCCAGAGCGTCGCTGCCGTAGCGCTGGGTGAACACACCGCGGGAATCCACCCCGTGTTCCAGGATGTCGGCCTTGATGTCCTCGGCGATGGCGCGCCACTGCTGGGCGTAGCTCTTCTCACCCTGCCGCTCGGCCAGCTTGGACCCGCGGTCCAGCGCCACCCAGCACATGACCTTCGACGACGTGAAGTGTTGCGGCTCCCCGCGCACCTCCCAGATTCCGCGGTCGGGCTCGCGCCAGTGCTTGATGGCCTCTTCCACCTGCTTCTTCAGCACCGGCCACAACGTCTCCGGGATTTGCTCGCGCGACTTGGCGTGCAGGTAGAACGAGTCCAGAATCGAGCCCCAGATGTCGTGTTGCACCTGGTCGTAGGCGCCGTTGCCGATCCGCACCGGGCGCGCGTGGTCGTAGCCGGACAGATGGTTCAGCTCGTCTTCGACCAGACTGCGCTCACCGCCCACGCCGTACATCACCTGCAGCGGGTGGCGCTCGTTGCTGTTGGCGCCGGAAACGTCAGCGATGAAGGCGAAGAAATCGTCGGCCTCACGATCGAGTCCCAGCGTGTAAAGCCCCCACAACGCGAACGTCGAATCGCGAACCCAGGCGTAGCGGTAGTCCCAGTTGCGTTCGCCCTGCGGTGTTTCCGGAAGCGACGTGGTGCTGGCGGCCAGCAGCGCACCCGTCGGGGAATATGTCAGCCCCTTCAGGGTGAGCGCGCTGCGCTGCAGGTAGGCCCGCCACGGGTGGTCGGGGAAATTGCCGATGTTGATCCACTGCCGCCAGCACTCGGTGGTTTGCCACATCTTGTCGGCGGCCTCTTCGTAGGTCTGCGGCGCCGGATGCTTGGTCCAGCTCAGGGCGACGAACACGTCGTCGCCCCCCCGCATCCGAGTGCGTGCCCGCGCTTCGCGGCCCTCCAGCCCGATCCGCAGGTTGGTGGTCAGCCGCAGCGTCGGATGGGCGTCCGGTTGCCTGCTGGCCCGGGCGATGGCCTCGCCGTAGGCGTTGGCCGAGTATTCCCAGGCCGCCCCGACGCGGTGGTAGTCGAACGCGGGCTCGCAGCTCATCATCACCTCGACGGTGCCGCTGACGCAGCGCACCGTGCGCAGCAGGATGTGTTCGGCGTCCCAGTCCATCGGGGTGCGGCGATGCGTCCGCGATCGCCGCTCGATGTCGTGCCACGGCCCCATTACGAGCGCGTCACGCACGATCAGCCAGCCGGTCGGGGTCTGCCAGGTGGTCTCCATGATCAGGCTGCCGGGAAGGTAGCGGCGGGCCGAGGGCACCGAGACGCCGTACGGGCCGAGCCGGAAATGGCCCGCGCTACGGTCCAGGATCGCCCCGAACACGCTCGGCGAGTCGGGCCGGGGCAGGCAGAGCCATTCCACCGACCCGGCGGGGGAGATCAGGCATGTCGTCTCCCAGTCCGACAGGAACGCATAATCGGCGATCGGCGGAAACGGGTTCCGAAGTGACGCGCTGGTCGCCAGCGGCCCGGCGGAGCTGAATTCCAGCGGCGGGGCGGAGGTCATTCTGGGGGCCGATTCAAAGGCTTCCTCGGGACCGGTGTCGGCGGGTTGGAAGGCGGGTTGATCGGCGGGTTGGGCGTGCAGAACCATCCCGACATCATCGACTCTCTGGCCGCCCGGCGTCCATTCTTTGACCCAGGTGTCGGCCTGCTCGGCCTGCAATGGCCTTGCTCGGCCTCCACTGGCCGGACTACCCGGCTCGCCTGGCGTACCGCGGGGCGTGCTCGGGCAGCGGGCCGATCGCCACCAGGTAGCCGGCGAATCGTCGAAGCGCCGGCGATCGGCTCACGGCCCGCACGGCCCGCGGGGGTGGTCGATCACCGCCGGCCACAGCGGCGGCGATGACGTTGGCATGGATCGACCGTTGTGCCGCCTGCAGGAGCGCTGCCGGGAGCCACCGACGTGCCTGCACCCGAGCGAGCCGGCCGGTGGACACGCGTCCCGCGCGCAACGGACCGGCCAGTATGCGCGCCGCGGCCACCGCGTCGGCCACCGCCAGGTTGATGCCGATGCCGCCGACCGGCGACATCGCGTGCGCCGCGTCGCCGATGCACAGCACTCCGTCCGAATACCACCGACGCAGCCGGTTAAGTTCCACGTCAAGCAGTTTCACGTCGTCGAAGGACGTCAACGTGTCGACGCGGTCGGCGATCCAGGGCACCATGCCCACCAGCGCGCTCTTCAACGCCTCGACGCCTTGGGCACGCATCTGCGCGTCGGCTCCCTTGGGAATGATGTAGGCGATCTGGTAGTAGTCCCCGCGGTCAATCATGATCGACGCGTGCCCCGAGCGGAGCACGCCGGCAAGCCCAGACGGATCGTCGGGCCGGCGCGGCAACCGGAACCACCAGACGTCCATCGGGGCGCCGAAGCTGCGTGGTACCAGGCCCACTGCCGAACGCACCGTCGACGTTCGGCCATCGCAGGCCACCGTGAGCGTGGCGCGCATCTCCTTGGCTTCGCCCGTCTGGTCACGGTAGGTGACGCCCAGTACGCGGCGGCCGTCGCGAATCACTCCAGTCACCTCGGTGCTGCGTAACAGCCGAAATGTCGGCTCCGCCTCGGCAGCGCCGGCAATCATCTCCAGAAAGTCCCACTGGGGCACCAGCGCGATGTATTGATGAGCGCCGGGCAGCCGGCGCAGGTCCAGATTCACCGGATCGCCCTGGATCTCCATCCGGACGGTGTCGATGTTCCGATGCGGAAGCTGCGCGAACCGCGGCCCCAATCCGAGTTCGTCAAGCAGCCCCAAGGTGCTCGCGTGCACCGTGTCTCCCCGGAAGTCACGCAGGAAGTCGGCGTGCTTTTCCATGACCGTGACCTGCACACCGGCGCGGGCCAGCAGCAAGCCAAGCATCATGCCTGCCGGTCCGCCGCCGGCGATGAGACAGGTCGTTGCCGCAGAGTCGAAGGATGCCGTGGGCACTCGCCGATCCTGGCACATTGGTTTCGGCTTCCGGGGCGAATAGTGTGAGCGGGATGGAGGCGTTCCTGAATTGGTGGGACGGCAACGAGCTGTGGCTTTCCGGGCTCCCGTTTGTCTTGCAGGCCACGGTGGTGATGCCCGTGGTGTTGGCTGTCGCCTACATCACTGCCGAATTGCTGGATCGTCTGCTCGGCAAGGGCATCCAGTTGATGCGCCGCGTCCGCCACGCCGATGGGGCGCCCGGGTAGCGCGTATGCCTCGGTCACACGTGACGTTGGTTCTGGTCACGCTCGTGGTGCTGGTGATCGTCGCGTGGCTACTGACACGCTGAGCCGCGCCGCCTGGTATGCGTAGCTGACCTGCTGCTGCGGGCCGTGCGGTGGCGGCCCAGCGAATTCCTGTTAGGCTTCGCGGCATGCGCGTGGCGTCCGGTGTTCTGGAATGCTGTGTCCTCGTGCGCTGTTGTCGCTGACTCCCGAACCCGTGCGCGGTCTGGTATGGAGTCGTGAATTCTCCGTAAGTTCTAGGCGCCTTTCCGCGGTAACGGGACCGATATCCCTACGTCCCGCACCGAAAGGCCACCAATGCTCAACGACATTCGTGGCGGACCGCGCTGGCGGCCCGTCCGGTTTGTCGGGGTGCTCACCCTGATTGTCGGTGTCGTCGCTGCGTGTCAGGGCGGCGCCAGCGACGTCGTTGGCGGCGGTGGGCTGACCGCTGCCCACACCAGCCTCACCCTGGTCGCCTACTCCGCACCAGAACCCGGTTGGAGCAAGGTGATTCCCGCGTTCAATGCGTCCGACGAGGGTAAGAGCGTGCAGGTGATCACCTCCTATGGCGCTTCCGGGGACCAGTCACGCGGCGTTGTCGACGGCAAGCCGGCCGATCTCGTGAACTTCTCGGTCGAACCGGACATCACCCGGTTGGTCAAGGCGGGCAAGGTGTCCAAAGACTGGAATACCGACGCCACCAAGGGCATCCCATTCGGTTCGGTGGTCGCGCTGGTGGTGCGCGCGGGCAATCCCAAAAACATCAAGGATTGGGATGACCTGTTGCGGCCCGGCATTCAGGTCATCACGCCCAGCCCGTTGAGCTCCGGCTCAGCGAAGTGGAATCTGCTTGCGCCATACGCCGTGAAGAGCCAAGGCGGCAACAACGGTCAGGCCGGCGTTGACTTCATCAAGAAGTTGGTAGGCGACCACGTCAAGTTGCGTCCCGGCTCGGGACGGGAAGCCACCGATGTTTTCGTGCAGGGCAGCGGAGACGTGTTGATCAGTTACGAGAACGAGGCGATCGCCACGGAGCGCGCGGGCAAACCGGTCCAACACGTCATCCCGCAGCAGACGTTCAAGATCGAAAACCCGCTGGCGGTGGTAAACACCAGCCCGCACCTGCAGGCCGCCACCGCGTTCAAGAATTTCCAGTACACGGCCGCAGCGCAGAAGTTGTGGGCGCAGGCCGGTTTCCGGCCGGTCGATCCGTCGGTCTCCGCGGATTTCCGGGACCAATTTCCCGTGCCGGAGAAACTGTGGACCATCGCCGACCTCGGCGGGTGGACCACGGTGGATCCGCAGTTGTTCGACAAAAACACCGGCAGCATCACCAAGATCTACACGCAGGCCACCGGATGACCGGGTCATTTTTGAGCAGCAGCGCCAACCCCGAGGCGATCCGGCCCGAGCTCGAGGCGGCACCGGCACCGCCCGCGGCTCGGCGTGTGCGCGGACTGGACGCCACATCGCTTCGCCTCGGGGTGGCGATGCTGTGGCTGTCGGTGATCGTGCTGCTGCCGCTGGCTGCCATCGTCTGGCAGGCGGCCGGGGGCGGCTGGGAGGACTTCTGGCTGGCGGTGACCTCCCACGCGGCGGTGGAGTCGTTCCGGGTGACGCTCGTCATCTCCTCGGCGGTGACGGTCCTCAACCTGGTCTTCGGTTTGGTGATCGCCTGGGTGTTGGTGCGTGACGACTTCGTCGGCAAACGGCTCGTCGACGCGATCATCGATCTGCCGTTCGCGCTGCCGACCATCGTCGCCAGCCTGGTGATGCTGGCCCTGTACGGGCACAACAGCCCGGTGGGTATTCACCTGCAGCACACCCCCTGGGGCGTGGGGGTCGCCCTGGCCTTCGTCACGCTGCCGTTCGTGGTGCGCGCGGTTCAGCCGGTGCTGCTGGAAATCGATCGAGAAACCGAGGAAGCCGCGGCGTCGCTGGGCGCCACCGGACCGAAGATCTTCACCTCGGTCGTGCTGCCGTCGCTGTTGCCGGCGTTGTTGTCCGGTGCGGGGCTGGCGTTCTCGCGTGCGATCGGCGAGTTCGGTTCGGTGGTCCTGATCGGTGGTGCGGTGCCGGGCAAGACCGAGGTGTCCTCGCAGTGGATCCGGACCTTGATCGAGAACGACGACCGCACTGGTGCCGCCGCGATATCCATTGTGCTGCTCACGATTTCGTTTGTCGTGCTGCTGCTGCTCCGGGTCGTGGGCGCGCGGGCGGCCAAGCGTGAGGAGTCGGCCGCGTGACATCTTCTCCCGGGGTCCGCTACCTCATCCGATTTGTGGCGCTGGCCTACATCTTCGTGTTGTTGGTCGTTCCGGTGACGCTGATCCTGTGGCGAACCTTCCAGCCGGGGCTGGGCCAGTTCTTCGACTGGGTGAGCACCCCGGCGGCGATATCGGCGCTGAACCTGACGCTGCTGGTGGTGGCCATCGTGGTGCCTCTCAACGTGATTTTCGGCGTGCCCACCGCGTTGGCGCTCGCGCGCAACCGCTTTCGCGGCAAGGGAGTGCTGCAAGCGGTCATCGATTTGCCGTTCGCGGTCTCGCCCGTCATCGTGGGCGTGGCGCTGATCGTGTTGTGGGGATCGGGCGGTGTGCTGGGTTTTGTCGAGAAAGACCTTGGCTTCAAGATCATCTTCGGCCTGCCCGGCATTGTGCTGGCCAGCATCTTCGTCACCCTGCCATTCGTCGTGCGCGAAGTGGAACCGGTGCTGCATGAGCTGGGAACCGACCAGGAACAGGCGGCGGCAACGCTGGGATCGGGCTCGTGGCAGACGTTTTGGCGGATCACCTTGCCGTCCATCCGGTGGGGATTGACATACGGCGTGGTGCTGACCGTCGCGCGTACTCTCGGCGAGTACGGGGCGGTGATCATGGTGTCATCCAACCTTCCAGGGGTGTCGCAAACGCTGACATTGCTTGTCTCGGACCGATATAACCGCGGGGCCGAATACGGCGCCTATGCGTTGTCGACGCTGCTGATGTGTGTTGCCGTCGTGGTCCTGATCTTCCAAGTAGTTCTCGACGCCCGCCGGGCACGAGCGACAAAATAGGCGTGACAAGGAGACTCGTCGATGACCGATGACGCAACCAAGCGTGGCGATCAGGCGATCGTGGTGCGCGACGCTTACAAGCACTACGGCGATTTCGTCGCCTTGGACCATGTGGACTTCGTCGTGCCCACCGGTTCGCTGACGGCACTGCTGGGTCCCAGCGGTTCGGGCAAGTCGACGCTGTTGCGTACCATTGCCGGCCTCGATCAGCCCGATACCGGCACCGTGACGATCAATGGCCGTGACGTGACCCGGGTGCCGCCGCAGCGTCGCGGCATCGGATTCGTGTTCCAGCACTATGCGGCGTTCAAGCACATGACCGTTCGCGACAACGTGGCCTACGGGTTGACGATCCGCAAGCGGCCCAAGGCCGAGATCAAACAGAAGGTCGACAACCTGCTCGAAGTGGTGGGCTTGAGCGGTTTTCAGACTCGCTACCCCAACCAGCTGTCCGGCGGTCAACGACAGCGCATGGCGCTGGCGCGCGCGCTCGCTGTCGATCCGCAGGTGCTGCTGCTCGATGAGCCGTTCGGCGCGCTGGACGCCAAGGTCCGCGAGGATCTGCGGGCGTGGTTGCGCCGCTTGCACGACGAGGTGCACGTCACCACGGTGCTGGTGACCCACGATCAGTCCGAGGCGCTGGACGTGGCCGATCGCATCGCGGTGCTCAATAAGGGCCGCATCGAGCAGGTCGGATCCCCGACCGAAGTCTACGACTCCCCGGCGAACGCGTTCGTGATGTCGTTCCTGGGTGCGGTTTCCACACTGAACGGCGCCCTGGTCCGCCCGCACGACATCCGGGTCGGCCGCAATCCCGACATGGCGGTCGCCACCGCCGACGGCACCGCGGAGTCCACCGGTGTCCTGCGTGCCACCGTCGACCGGGTGGTGGTGCTCGGCTTCGAGGTGCGCGTGGAGTTGACCAACGCGGCGACCGGTGGCGCTTTCACCGCCCAGATCACCCGGGGCGACGCTGAGGCGCTGGCGTTGCGTGACGGCGACACCGTGTACGTCCGGGCCACCCGAGTGCCGCCCGTTCTCGGTGGCCTGGCTGAGCCAGCCGGCGACGGTGCCGTTGGCGCGGGCGAAGATCAGAATGCGCTGACGTCGGCGTGATCTAGGGCGAAGCCGCCCCACTCGCCGGGCTACGGTTCGTCGTCTTCGTCGGCCAAGAGCTTCTCGGGGTGATGGAACATGTTGGTCCTGGGTTGCCCGTAGTCCAGGTGTGGCGGTGGAATCCATTCGGTGGTGCCGTCTTTGCGTTTGCGGGTGGTCCAGCCGCCGGGTTCAACCAGTGGGTGATCGCCTCCGCAGGCAAGTGTCAGCGTGTCGATGTCGGTGCAATGCGTGATGGCCCAGTCCTCGACATGGTGCACTTCACACCAGTAGCCTCGCACATCACACCCCGGCCGCGTGCAGCCGCGATCCTTGGCGTACAAGACAATTCGTTGTCCGGCGGATGCCAGGCGTTTGGTGTGATACAGCGCGATGGCTCTGCCGTTGTCGAAGATTGCCAGATAGTGGTGGGCATGGCGGGCCAGGCGGATCACGTCGTTCATGGGCAGTCGGGTGCCTCCGCCGGTGACCGCTGTACCGGCCGCGGATTCGAGCTCCTTGAGCGTGGTGGACACGATAATGGTGGCCGGCAACCCGTTGTGCTGCCCCAACTTTCCCGACGCCAGCACGGCGCGCAGCGCCGCATCGAGTCCATCGTGGTTGCGTTGGGTGGCGCTGCGGGTGTCCCGCCGGGCCGTGTCCTCGGGGGGAGGGCCGTCCACGACGGGGTTGTCGTCCTCCGGGTTGCACAGGCCGGGGGCGGCGGTCTTGGCCAGGACGGCTTCGAAGGTCGCCCGTGCTTCGGGGCTCAGCCAACCGCTGATCCGTGACATGCCGTCGGGGCCTTGCTTACCCAGGGTCAGTCCACGTCGCCGGGCGCGGTCCTCGTCGGTGTAGGTGCCGTCGGGGTTGAGGCAGTCGGTGAGCGTGTCGGCCAAACCGGCGATCTGGTCGGGACGAAACCCGTTGGCCAACTTGGCCAGATGCGTTTCGGCGGCCTCGCGGGTTCCGACGTCCACCGAACAGGGCAGCTGGTGGTAGAAGCGGCGGATCACCTGCACGTGACCAGGCCCGAGCTGTCCGGTGCGCTGGCCGGCGGCGGTTGCGGTCAACAACGGTGGCAGCGCCTCGCCGGTGAGGGCGCGGCGTGGCCCTAAGTCAGCGGCCTCGGCGATCCTCCGTCGGGCCTCGCTGCGGGTGATGTGTAGCCGGTCGGCCAGTGCGTGGGGGAGCTTGCCGCCCAGCTCTTCAGGCGGGGCCTGTTCAGCGAGCTGATTGATCAGCTGGTGCGCCGGCACCGGCACCCGCCGAGCGACCGTTTCCAGACGCTCCAAGCCGTTCCGGTGTGGTCAACTCCTCAAACGACAGCGCGCAGGCACGATCCAAGTCGGCGTCGAGCGCGTCGAAGACTGCGTAGATCCCCCCTCGGCTATGCGAACTCATGTTCGAATATTATCGCCACCCACCCGCGTTGAATCGCCATTTATGCGCGCAAAGTGGCTATTCGTTGCCTCATTCAAAATGCGCGCGTGCGGCGTGCCTGCCTGAGGGATTGCTGGGGGTCTCGGTAGGCCCTGAGGATGGGGTTGACGTTGGCCGAGCGCAGGGCTGTGACCGAGATGACCGCGATCCGGTACGTGGTGGCGGATAGGCGAGTCAAGAGCAGGATTCTGGACGAGTTGTGCGCCAACACTGGTTGGCACCGTAACCATGCCCGCAAAGCGCTCAAGGCTGCGCTGCAGCCCAAGGTGGTAGCGCCGAGGCGAAGTCCGCGTCCCCCGGTCTACGGGCCGGATGTGATTGCTGCACTTACGGCGTGCTGGCTGGTACTCGGGATGCCGGCAGGCAAGAGACTGGCGCCGATGTTGAACGAACTAGTGGCAGTGTTACGGCACTTCGGCGAGCTGGTCATCGACGATGACACCGCAGAACTCCTCGTGTCGATGTCGGCGGCCACCATCGATCGTCGCCTGGCAGGTGAACGAGCCAAACGTCAGCTCAAGGGGCATCGCGCCACCAAGCCCGGATCGCTGCTGAGAAGTCAGATCCCAATACACACCTGGGCAGACTGGGACGACGCTAAGCCGGGCTTCGTTGAGATCGATCTGGTCTCCCACGACGGCGGAAACACCATCGGCCCGTTCGCATTCACGCTCACGGTCACTGACGTCGCCACTGGTTGGACCGAGAACCGCTCAGTGCCCAGCAAAGAGGCCAAATGCGTCCTGAGCGCCTTGGAAAGCATCGCCAACAAGATGCCGTTCCCGATCCTGGGGGTGGACTCTGACAACGGAGCTGAATTCATCAATGTCTATCTCTTCGTCTGGTGCAGAAACCGCAAGATCACCTTCACTCGCGCGCGGCCGACAAACAAGAACGACGGCTGCCACGTCGAGCAGAAAAACTGGGCAGTGGTCCGCACAGTTGTCGGCTACCACCGCTACGACACCGCTCCAGAACTGTTGCTACTCAACGAAATCTGGCAGCTTCAGTCACAGTTGACCAACTACTTCTACCCACAGCAGAAGCTGATATCCAAGGTCCGCGACGGCGCCAAGGTGACGAAGAAACACGACACCGCGACCACCCCATTCCACCGCGCCATCAATCACCCCGACACCACCGTCGACCACATAGCCGCTCTCGCCCGAACCCACGCTCTGATCAACCCCGCGGCCACCCAGCGCCAGATCCAGGCCCTGACCACACAGCTCCACAAAATGACCACCAGCAAGTTTCAACCCGCCACCCGGGCCCGAGTCCCCAAGCGCGCACAATCACATGAGGCAACGGAACCGCCCTCGCGCGCATCTTGACGTGAGGCAACAGGC
>DASSGQ010000039.1:0-4593 GCA_035693385.1 Mycobacterium sp. | reverse complement strand
GTTCGAACAGCTCGTAGCCGGAATAGACTCCCCACGCCGGGCTCATCGTCGCCGCCAGCACCGCGCGGATGGCGAACATTCCCGGGCCGTCGTGTTGCAGTACCGCGTGCAGGATGTCGGGGGTGTTGACGAACAGGTTGGGCCGGCGGAAATCGGCGAGGGCGGCGATGTCATTGCCGAATTCGGTGAGGTCCCATTTGGCCGTCCGCCAGGTGAAGTAGCTGTAGGACTGGGTGAAGCCAAGTTTGGCCAGGCCGTACTGGCGGGCGGGCGGGGTGAAGGCCTCGGACAGGAAGAGCACGTCGGGGTCGGTGTCTTTGACCTGACCGATCAGCCAGGCCCAGAAGTTGGGGGGCTTGGTGTGCGGATTGTCGACCCGAAAGAACTTGATGCCGTGGTCGACCCAGTGCCGGACCACGCGCAGCACTTCGTCGTAGAGACCCGCGGGATCGTTGTCGAAGTTGAGTGGATAGATGTCCTGATATTTCTTCGGCGGGTTCTCCGCGTAGGCAATGGTCCCATCCGGCAATTCGGTAAACCACTGCCGATGTTCGCGTGCCCACGGATGGTCCGGTGCGCATTGCAGCGCCAGATCGAGCGCCACCTCCATGCCCAGATCGCGTGCCGCAGATACGAAGTCGTCAAAGTCGTCGATCGTGCCCAACTTCGGGTGAATTGCATCGTGGCCACCCTCGTCGCTGCCAATTGCCCACGGAGAACCCACATCTCCTGCGGCGGCGGTGGGGGAGTTGTTGCGGCCCTTGCGGTGTATCTTGCCGATCGGATGCACGGGCGGCAGGTAGACGACGTCGAACCCCATGTCCGCGATGCGCGGAAGTTGCGCGGCCGCGGTGGCGAAGGTGCCGTGCACGGGCTTGCCGTCGGCGTCCCACCCGCCGGTCGAGCGCGGAAACATTTCGTACCACGAGCCGAAGCGGCCCAGCGGCCGATCCACCCACACCCCGAACTGTTCGCCCCGCGTGACGATGTCGCGTAACGGGTAGGTCGCTATCAGCTCTTCGATCTCGGGAGCCAGGGCCAGCGCGGTGCGTGTCACTGGATCTCCGGGGGTCCGCAGCGCCGCGGCCGCGGTCAGCAGGGGATCGCGTTGCGCGCGCGGCACACCGGTCGCGGCACGCTCAAACAGTGCCGCTCCGACCAGTAGATCGTTGGACAGTTCGGTCTCGCCCTGCCCGGCGTCCAGCTTTGCGATCAGCCCGTGCCGCCAGGTGTGGATGGGGTCACCCCAGCCATCGACCCGGAACGTCCACAGCCCGACCCGGTCCGGGGTGAACTGGCCGTGGAAAACGTAAGGCTCTTGACCCTCGGTCATCGGGAGTAGCAACGGCTTGACCCGTCGTTGCTCGGCGGCCTTGGGATCGAATGCCGCGGCGGGCAGTTCGGGAGCCTGAACCGCCCTGACCTGTCTGACTTCCGTAACCTGCGGATAGCGCGGGCCCAGGTAGCGCACGACCAAGGTGGCGGCGACGGCCTCGTGGCCCTCGCGCCATACCGCGGCGCTGACCGGGATGGTCTCACCGACCACGGCCTTGGCGGGGTAGGCGCCGCAGGAAACGACGGGCTGGACGTTATCGATCTCGACACGACCGGGCACAACCACTCCGTTTCGATTTCCCGGCTCCTCCTCGGCCCGCTGTCCGGGCCGCATCGTCGCCGGTGGTGTTTCGATTTCCCCGGCTCCTCCTCGGCCCGCTGTCCGGGCCGCATCGTCGCCGGTGGTGTTCCGATTGCGTGCGGCCAAACCGCGGTGTGCTCGTCGCGGAATGCCCTCTCGGTGCGATACTTCCTGTCGTTCGGGGGGCTTCGTGATGGGGAGCTTCGTTGCCGCCCCAATAACTACCCGGTACCCACCCTAGTGTTCGGTCACACACGCTGAACGTAAACGGTGGGTCACTAGCACTGCGAGCTGTGGAATCCTCAGTAAGCTAATGACGCGTGAAAGCCCTCCGCCGCTTTACCGTCCGCGCTCATCTGCCCGAGCGTCTGGCCGCGCTCGACCAGTTGTCGACCAACCTGCGCTGGTCGTGGGACAAGCCAACTCAGGACCTGTTCGCGACCATCGACCCGAAGCTGTGGGCGCGGTGCGCCGCCGATCCGGTGGCCCTGCTTGGTGCGGTGAACCCGGCGCGGCTCGACGAGTTGGCGCTCGACGAAGGATTCCTGGGCCGGCTCGATGAGCTGGCGGCCGACCTCAACGATTACCTGAGCCGTCCGCTGTGGTACCAGCAGCAGCAGCACGAAGGTGTCGCGATGCCGGCCGCCGTCGCGTACTTCTCGATGGAGTTCGGCGTCGCCGAGGTGCTGCCCAATTACTCGGGCGGCTTGGGGATTCTGGCGGGCGACCACCTGAAGTCCGCGTCCGATCTGGGGGTTCCGCTGATCGCGGTGGGTCTCTACTACCGCTCGGGTTACTTCCGGCAGTCGCTGACCGCGGACGGCTGGCAGCACGAAACCTATCCGTCGCTGGACCCCCAGGGGCTACCGTTGCGGCTGCTCACCGACTCGACCGGCGATCCCGCGCTGGTCGAGCTGACGCTTCCCGATTCGGCGCAGCTGCGGGCACGGATCTGGGTCGCGCAGGTGGGTCGTGTTCCGCTGCTGTTGCTCGATTCCGACGTCCCCGAAAACGAGCACGAGCTGCGTGGCGTCACCGACCGCCTGTACGGCGGCGATCAGCAACATCGGATGGTGCAGGAGATTCTGGCCGGCATCGGCGGGGTGCGGGCGATCCGCGCGTTCACCGCGATCGAAGAGTTGCCGGCACCTGAGGTATTCCACATGAACGAGGGCCACGCCGGGTTCCTTGGAGTGGAACGCATTCGTGAACTGATGACCGATTCGGGACTGGACTTCGACACGGCGTTGACGGTGGTGCGGTCCAGCACCGTGTTCACTACCCACACCCCGGTGCCCGCGGGTATCGACCGATTCCCGGTCGACATGGTGCGGCTCTATTTCGACGACCATCACGATGGCAATCGCAAAAAGAATCGGGATGGCGAGGCCGCGCTCGCGTTGCTGCCCGGTGTGCCGACCTCCCGGATTATCGCGCTCGGCGCCGAGGACGATCCGACCAAATTCAACATGGCTCATATGGGTCTGCGGCTGGCGCAGCGCGCCAACGGGGTTTCGTTGCTGCACGGCCAGGTGAGCCGGGTCATGTTCAACGAGCTGTGGCCCGGATTCGACCCGGACGAGGTGCCGATCGGGTCGATCACCAACGGGGTTCACGCGCGGACCTGGGCCGCGCCGGAATGGTTGCAGCTGGGGCGCGAGCTGGCCGGGTCCGACTCGTTCGGTGACCCCGGCGTCTGGTTGCGACTGCAGCAGGTCGACCCTGGCCATCTGTGGTGGATCCGCTCGCAATTGCGGTCACTGCTGGTCGAGGATGTCCGCGTGCGACTGCGGCGTTCGTGGCTGGAGCGCGGCGCCTCGGATGCCGAACTTGGTTGGATAGCAACGGCGTTCGATCCGAGCGTGCTTACCATCGGGTTCGCGCGGCGGGTGCCGACGTACAAGCGCCTGACACTGATGCTGCGCGACCCGGAACGGCTGGAACGGCTGCTGCTCAACCGTGAAAGGCCGATCCAGCTGATCGTCGCCGGTAAATCGCACCCAGCCGATGACGGCGGCAAGGCGCTGATCCAGCAGGTCGTCCGTTTCGCCGACCGCCCGCAGGTGCGCCACCGCATCGCCTTCCTCCCCGACTACGACATGTCGATGGCCCGGCTGCTCTATTGGGGCTGCGACGTCTGGCTCAACAACCCGCTGCGGCCACTGGAGGCCTGCGGCACCTCGGGAATGAAGAGCGCCCTGAACGGCGGGCTGAACCTGTCCATCCGCGACGGCTGGTGGGACGAATGGTACGACGGCGAAAACGGTTGGGAGATACCGTCTGCCGACGGTGTGACCGACGAGTCAAGGCGCGACGACCTGGAGTCGAGCGCGCTCTACAACTTGCTGGAACAAGCGGTGGCACCGAAGTTCTACGAGCGTGACGAACACGGGCTGCCGCCCCGGTGGATCGAAATGGTCCGCCACACCTTGCAGACCCTGGGACCGAAGGTGCTGGCGTCACGGATGGTGCGCGACTATGTCGAGCAGTACTACCTGCCGGCGGCGGAGTCGGTGCGCAGGACCGTCGGTGCGCCCGAAGGCGCCGAACGTGAGGGCGATCGCGAGTTCGGCGCCGCCCGCGAGCTGGCCGCCTACCGCCGGCGCGTCGAGGAGGCATGGCCGAAGATCGAGATCACCGATGTCGACAGCACCGGCCTGCCCGACACTCCGGTGCTCGGCTCGAAGCTCACCCTGACGGCGACCGTGCAGCTGGCGGGGCTGCGGCCCGACGAAGTCACGGTGCAGGCGGTGATAGGCCGAGTCGACGGCACCGACGTGCTGTTCGATCCGGTCACGGTTGACATGTCCTACACCGGCACCGCCGAAGGAGGCAACCAAGTCTTCTCGACGACGACGCCGCTGCCGCTGGCGGGAGCGTTGGGATACACGGTGCGCGTGCTGCCCCACCATCCGATGCTCGCTGCCAGCAACGAGCTCGGTCTCGTCACCCTGGCT
>DASSGQ010000038.1:0-7590 GCA_035693385.1 Mycobacterium sp. | reverse complement strand
GGTGGGAATTTCGTCCAGCCACGCCTCGTCGGTCACCGACGAGCCGATCATCCGGTAGCCGTCGCGGTCGTCATACAGCTTGCGCCGCAACGCGATTACATCCGGTTGATCGATGTCGAACCACAGCACGTTGTCGGGTGGATCCAGCCGGAACGCCCGGGTGTCCATGCCGCACCCGAGGTGCAGCACGACGGCGTTCGGATGGCTTTGGAGGAAGGCGGCGCTCCAGTCGTCAAGCTGTTTGGCGCGCATGGTGACCATATATTGATTGGATCCGGGCCGCATGGCGCGGCGCATGCGGGCCCAGTCGTATTCGATGCGGTCCACCGCCTCGGCTGCCGCCTTGTCTCCGAGAATCGGTGCCGGCGAACGGCTTTCATATGCCCGCAGGTACAGTGTGCACAGATTCGTCCATTCCACCGAGCCCCACCCCACGCCACTGAAGTCGACCTTGTCCGTCGAAGTCATGGCTGTCTCCTTGTCTCCCGATATTCGGTCCACATCCGCATGAGCTGGTCGCGGTAGGCCTGGGTGCAGAACTGGCAGAAATCGCGGAAGTCCTCGACCCGCTGCCGCTGTTCGACGCGGTCCTCCCTCAGCACAGACAGAGCGAACTCGGCGGGCTCGATGCCCAGACGCATCAGCGACAGCTGCGTTTCCAGAACGCTGGTGAACCCGCCCGACGTGACCCGGTAGAGGTGTTGACGGTTGGGGCTGGGCAGCCGCTCCACCATCCCGCCTTCCTGCAGCTGCCGCGCGACGGTACTGATCGATGCCTTACTCACCGATAACGCATTGGCCAGCTGGGTCAAAGACTGCTGCGGCGGATCACAGATCAGGAGCCATCCATATAGCCGACCCATGGTGCGGGTGGCACCGAGGAGCTCGAAGAACAGCCCGAGGCGGTCGACGAACTCGGCCTCTTCCGGTGACATAAGCCTCCCGCACGTTTGTTCAGTACGAACTAAACATAGTTTACGCGGATGCTCGCGCTTGAGGAAGTGACGCCGGCCCTACCGGGGCCGGCCCCTTATCGATGGTTGACGTCTTGCTCGCTATGTCGTACGCATGAGACATGACTGCCGTTGTGTCTCGGAACCCGCCCGCGATGTTCCGGCTCGCCACCGCCGACACCTGGCCGAATCCGTGGCCGATGTACCGCGCGCTGCGCGACCACGACCCGGTGCACCACGTCATCCCCCCGAACCGCCCCGATCACGACTATTACGTGCTGTCGCGGCACGCCGACGTGTGGTCAGCGGCCCGCGACCACGAGACCTACTCCTCCGCGCAGGGGCTGACTGTCAGCTACGGCGACTTGGAAATGATTGGTCTGCAGGACAATCCACCGTTTGTCATGCAGGATCCACCGGTGCACACCGAGTTTCGCAAACTGGTTTCCCGCGGGTTCACCCCCCGGCAGGTCGAGGCGGTGGAGCCGAAGGTGCGTGAATTCGTCGTCGAACGCCTCGAGAAGCTGCACGCCGATGGCGGTGGAGACATCGTCGCGGACCTGTTCAAACCGCTGCCGTCGATGGTGGTCGCGCATTACCTCGGTGTGCCCGAGGAGGACTGGTCGCAGTTCGACGGCTGGACCCAGGCGATCGTCGCGGCCAACACCGCCGACGGCGGCGTCGCGGGTGCACTGGAAACGGTTGGCGATGCCGTCGGGTCGATGATGGCCTACTTCACCACCCTGATCGAGCGGCGCCGGACCGAACCCGAAGACGACACCATCTCGCACCTGGTCGCCGCCGGGGTCGGCGCGGACGGCGACATCGCCGGCACGCTGTCCATTCTGGCGTTCACGTTCACCATGGTCACCGGCGGCAACGACACGGTCACCGGCATGCTGGGCGGCTCGATGCCGCTGCTTGATCAACGGCCGGACCAGCGAGAGTTGTTGGTAGACAACCCGGACCGAATCCCCGACGCCGTCGAGGAACTGCTACGGCTGACCTCGCCGGCGCAAGGACTGGCGCGCACGGTCACCCGCGACGTCACCATCGGCGACACCACCGTCCCGGCTGGACGAAGGGTGTTGCTGCTCTATGGGTCGGCCAACCGGGACGAACGCCAATACGGACCGGACGCAGGTGAACTCGACGTGTCCCGGTGTCCGCGCAACATCCTGACCTTCAGCCACGGTGCCCACCACTGCCTGGGAGCCGCTGCGGCCCGGATGCAATCGCGGGTTGCGCTGACCGAACTGCTGGCGCGATGCCCGGAGTTCGAGGTCGACGAATCCGGGATCGTGTGGGCCGGCGGCAGCTATGTCCGTCGTCCGCTATCGGTGCCGATTCGAGTGAGACCCTGATGCCGGTCGACTGGCTGGCCGGGCGCCGCACGGAAGTAGCCGCGGACCGGATACTCGACGCGGCCGAGCAGCTTTACACTCGGCGCGACCAGGCCGCCATCGGCATGAACGAAATCGCCAGGGCCGCAGGCTGTTCCCGCGCGACGCTGTACCGCTACTTCGAGAACCGCGAGGCGCTGCGAACCGCTTACGTGCACCGCGAGACGCACCGGCTCGGTCGCGCGATCAAGGAGCAGATCGACGGTATCGACGACCGGCGCGAGCGGCTCGTCGCCGGCGTCACCGCCGCGTTGCGAATGGTGCGGCACAGTCCCGCGTTGGCATCGTGGTTTGCCATCACCCGTCCCCCGATCGGCGGCGAGCTGGCCGGGCAGTCCGAGGTGATTACCGCCTTGGCCGCCGCCTTCGTCAACTCGCTTGGTCCCGAAGAACCCGCCGCCGTCGAGCGCCGGGCGCGTTGGGTGGTGCGCGTGCTCACCTCGCTGTTGATGTACCCCGGCCACGACGACGCCGACGAGCGGTCCATGATCGAGGAGTTTGTCGTGCCGATCGTGCTGCCGGTTCCCGCCGGTCCGTCTTGATTCGTGCGGCTTGGCGGCACCACTGCCGAGGGGCGGACGTGACGATCGCGGCCTGGCCGGCGTGGCCGCAACCCTCAATCCCGGACGCGCGTGAAACGGTTCAACAGCCAGGCCAGCGGAATCGTCAACACCAGCGTCGCGATGAACAGATTCAGCATCGGGCCGGTGTACACATGCGCGTGAACCACGTAGACCATGGCGAATTCCATCGTTATGAGATGGATCAGGAAGATCTCGTAGGAGATCTCACCCAGCCACACCATGGGCCGGGAAGCTAGAAACCGGGAATACCATCCTTCGACACCGGCACCCAGGGCCAGCGGTGCCACCACCAGCGCGGCGATCACGGCGTAGAAAACCGTCTTGACCAGCGCCTCCCCCACCGATGTCGGCGAGGTGGTGGGCGCACCCGCGATGGGTGTGGAGACGATGAAATAGCAGATGACCGCCAACGGTATGGCGACGAACGCGTAGCACTGCACACCCATTTCCTGCAGCACCGTCAACAACATGCCCGCGAGGAACCAAGCGAGGTAGGTCGGTAGCCACAGCCGGGCGCCATCGGGAAACCAGCGGTCGATGTGCACCAGGATCAGCCACGCCGGGCTGATCAGCATCAGTCCCGTCAGCGTGCCGACCAGCAGCTTCGGCCGCCATTTCCGCCGACTCAACAGCACCAGCAGCAGGTAGGCAAGCAGCGGTAGTGCGACGTAAAAGGCCGCCTCTACCGCCAGGCTCCACATCTGAGTCAGGCCCTGATGCAGGTACTTGCCCAGGTAGCCGTCGGCGTAGATGTGCGTCAACGTGAGGTTGCGCACCAGTCCCGTCCAGGTGTGCCCAGGGTTCGGTCCCGCTTCCCGGAAGTGATACAGAACGTAGGCGAACAGCACAGTGATGACGTAGCCGGGCATGATGCGCCGAACCCGGTGCCGCGCATAGCGACTCAGCGAAGGCGGCGGACCGCCCCTGGCGGCTGATTTCACCCACGGGCGGAACAGCAGGAAACCAGACAGCACGAAGAAGATCGGAACGCCGACCTCCATCCGGGCGCCGACCAGACCCCAGTAGCCGTGGGTGTACTTGCCGGTGGTGTACGCCGCGTGGGTGGCGACGACGAGCACGGCGGCGACCGCGCGGAGGCCGGTGAGCGACGCGACCCGGTCCACGTGGGCGATTTGCTCGAGCCCGCCCTTGGCGTCCCGTTCCTTGGCGAGGGTCATTCGGGGCGTTTTCTGCGCGGTTTGCCGCCCCCCGATGGGGCAGTGCGACGCGCTTTGTCAGGGGCTTTCGCGAAGGCTGCCGTAGAGCCGCGATCTGGCCGCAGGTCGATCAGTACGCCCGAGATCCGCGTGTGCTCGAGCTTTTTCAGCGTCGACTTGGGGAGCGTGGCCGGCAATTCCACCAGCGAGAAGTCCGGTCCGATGGCGATGTGGCCGAAATCGCTGCGATGCAGACCGCCCTCGTTGGCGATGGCGCCGACGATCGCACCGGGACCGATCTTGTGACGTTTGCCGACCGAGATCCGGTAGGTGGTGAATGCTCTGGTTTCCCTTGGCCTTTCGCTACGTTCCCGACGTTCGCGCTGTTCTGGCGGCGGATCGGGCGCCATCAGGAACGCCCCGCCGTCGCGCGACTGCAACGCCAACGCCGCGGCGATGTCGACCATCGGAACATCGTGCTCGCGTTCGTAGTCCTCGACCAACTTGCGGAACAGTTCGATGCCCGAGCCGCCGAGTGCGTCGGTGATGGAATCGGCGAATTTCGCCATGCGTTGGGCGTTGACGTCCTCCACCGTGGGCAATTCCGCCTCGGCGAGCGTTTGCCGCGTCGCTTTTTCGATCGCCTTGAGCAGGTGGCGCTCCCGCGGCGAGACGAACAACAGCGCCGTCCCCGAACGCCCCGCCCTGCCGGTGCGCCCGATGCGGTGGACGTAGGACTCGGTGTCGTGCGGGATGTCGTAATTGACCACATGCGATATTCGTTCCACGTCCAGGCCCCGCGCGGCCACATCGGTGGCGACCAGGATGTCGATGCCTTTGGGGCCCCCGTCGCGCAGCGCGGTGATGGTCCGCTCGCGTTGCGCCTGCACGATGTCACCGTTGATGGCGGCCGCGGAAAACCCTCGGGCACGCAGCTTTTCGGCGACCTCCTCGGTGGCCTGTTTGGTGCGGACGAAGACGATCATTGCCTCGAATGGCTCGACCTCGAGGACTCTGGTCAGCGCATCCATCTTGCGGGGGCCGGCGACTTGAATGTAGCGCTGCGAAATGTTCTCGGCGGTAGCGGTTTTCGCGCCAGCGGTGACTTCGAACGGATCGTGCAAATATTTGGTGGTGAGCTTGCGGATCGCCGGCGGCATGGTCGCCGAGAACAGGGCTACCTGTTTGTACTCCGGCGTTTCAGACAGGATGCGCTCGACATCTTCGGCGAAACCCATGGTGAGCATCTCGTCGGCCTCGTCGAGCACCAGGTAGTCCACCCGGGACAGGTCCAGCGTGCCGCGTTCGAGGTGGTCGATGACCCGGCCCGGGGTCCCGACCACGACCTGCGCGCCACGCCGCAGCCCGGCCAGTTGCACGCTGTAAGACGACCCGCCGTAAATCGGCAGCACGTTGATCTGGGGCAACCGCGCCCCGTAGCGGCTGAACGCCTCGGCCACCTGCAGCGCCAGCTCCCGGGTGGGCGCCAGCACCAGAGCTTGGGTCGCTTTGCTGGTCACGTCGATCTTGGACAGGATCGGGATGGCGAAAGCCGCCGTCTTGCCGGTGCCGGTCTGCGCAAGTCCCACCACGTCGGAACCCGCCATCAGTGCCGGAATCGTCGCCGCCTGGATGGCTGTCGGCGACTCGTAACCCACGTCGGCGGTCGCCTGCAGGACCGCAGGGTGAATCCGCAGGTCGGCAAATGTGGCAGAGGCAGCCGCGGGCGAGCTGTCCGAGAGGTTCATCGCCCAGGAGTCTAGTGGTGATCGCGAGCTCAGCGGAGCTGAGCGTGGCGGGTCACCACCATCAGGTCCCGTGGTGATCGCGAGCTCAGCGGAGCTGAGCGTGGCGGGTCACCACCATCAAGTCCCGTGGTGATCGCGAGCTCAGCGGAGCTGAGCGTGGCGGGTCACCGCGTCTGGCGCACCGCCCGTCGCACCGGGGAACCCGAATCGCGGTACGGTGCGCCATGTGTTGTTGCTACCGAAGCGCGCCGCGCCGCTGACGGGCATGGCCGCCGTCATCTTGGCCGCCGCGATGCTGAGCGGCTGCGGTTCGGGAGATTCCACGGTCGCCAAGACGCCGCAGGCCACGACGACCGCTGGCGCCGGTGCACCGAGCAGCGCGGCGCCCGGGACGGCAGCCGGACCCAGCAGCAGCGCCGCGCCGGCAGACCCGTGCGCGATCAATCTCGCCTCGCCCACCATCGCGAAAGTGGTCTCCGAGCTGCCTCGCGATCCACGCAGTCAGCAGCCCTGGAGTCCCGAGCCCATGGCGGGCAACTACAACGAGTGCGCACAGCTGTCGGCGGTGATCATCAAGGCCAACACCAACGCCGACAATCCCACCACCCGGGCGGTGCTGTTCCATCTCGGCCAGTTCATCCCCCAGGGGGTGCCCGACACCTACGGGTTCAACGGCATCGACCCCGCGCAGACCACCGGTGACACGGTGGCCTTGACCTACCCCGGCGGCATCAACGGCTTGAACACCGACGTGCGGTTCCATTGGAACGGCAACGGCGTCGAGCTCATCGGGAACACCCCCGGCCACTAGCCGCAGAGCGAAAGCGCCGCAGCGGTCCGGGGCCGCTTCGGTGGCCAGCGGTGTCGGACGTCTCACCTACAGTTGCTGCTGTGTTCGTCACGGGGGGCAGCATCGTCTACAGCGCGTCGGATCTCGCGGCCGCCGCGCGGTGCGAGTACGCGCTGCTCCGGGAATTCGACGCCAAACTCGGCCGCGGCCCCGCGATTTCCACCGACCGCACCGAAGATGAGCTGCTCGCACGAACGGCCACCCTGGGCACGGAGCACGAACGACGCCGGCTCGACCAATTGCGCGACGAATTCGGGGATGGGGTCGCGGTCATCGGCCGTCCGGCATACACCATCGCCGGGCTGACGGCCGCCGCCGAGGCAACCCAACGCGCCATCGCCGGCCGCGCACCGGTGGTGTATCAGGCCGCGATGTTCGACGGCCGTTTCGTCGGGTTCGCCGACTTTTTGATACTGGACGGTGAGCGCTATCGGGTTGCCGACACCAAGCTGGCACGCACGGCCAAGGTCACCGCGTTGTTGCAGCTGGCGGCATATGCCGATGCGCTGTCTAGCTCGGGTGTCGAGGTGGCCCCCGAGGCCGAGTTGGAACTGGGCGACGGCACCGTCGTGCGCTACCGCATCGACGACCTGATCCCGGTCTACCGCGCCCAGCGCACGCTGTTGCAGCGACTGCTCGACCGGCACTATGCCGCGGGCTCCCCGGCGCGCTGGGACGACGACGCGATTCTGGCGTGTTTTCGTTGTCCGTTATGCGCGGAGCAGTTGCGTGCGACCGACGATCTGCTGCTGGTCGCCGGTCTCCGGGTAGCCCAACGGGACAAGCTCATTGCCGCCGGGATCACCACGATCACCGAGCTCGCCGACCATAACGGGCCGGTGCCCGACCTGGCGTCCGCCGCCCTCGCCAAATTGACCGCGCAGGCCAAACTGCA
>DASSGQ010000037.1:0-9087 GCA_035693385.1 Mycobacterium sp. | reverse complement strand
CTGGTGCAGATGGGCGCCCGGACCATCGTCGCGGTGTCCCGCAATCCGGGCGCGCGCCTGGCCGAGCTGGCCGGCAGCCTCGAGCCCGCCGGCGTGCGTCTGGTCCAAATCGCCGCGGACGCCAGCGACCCGGCCGCGATGTCCGCCCTGTTCGACCGCTTCGGGGAGGACCTGCCGCCGCTGGAGGGCATCTACCTGGCGGCCTTTGCCGGCGCACCGGTGTTGCTCAGCGAGATGACCAACGGCGACGTCGCCGCCATGTTCCGGCCAAAGCTGGACGCCGCCCGACTGTTGCACAGGCTGTCGCTGAAAAAGCCGGTGCGCCAATTCGTTTTGTTCTCCTCGATCTCGGGTCTCATCGGTTCCCGGTGGCTGGCCCACTACACCGCCACCAGCGCCTTCCTGGACGCGTTGGCGCACGCCCGTCGCCTCGTGGGGCTGCCGGCCACCGTCGTCGCCTGGGGCCTATGGCAGTCGCTGGCCGATGCGCAACAAGACGCCAGCCAGGTGAGTTCAGAATCCGGACTACAGCCAATGGCCGACGAAGTCGCCATTGGCGCGCTGGCGCGGGCCATGAGCCCCGACGCGGGGCCGCATTCCGTTGTGGTGGCCGCGGATTGGCCCCTGTTGGCGGCCGCATACCGCACACGCGGGTCGCTGCGCATGGTCGACGACCTGCTCCCGGCACCGGATGGGCAGACAATGCCGGAAAGCGAGTTCCGCAAAGCTCTGCGTAAGTGTCAGCCCGAGCGGCGGCACGACATGTTGCACGACCAGGTCAGCATGCTGGCCTCCCGCGTGATGGGACTACCGGACACGCAGACACTCGACCCGTCCGCCGGCTTTTTCCAGCTCGGCATGGACTCGCTGATGAGCCTGACACTTCAGCGCGCCGTCTCGGAGGCGCTCGGCGAATTCCTGCCCGCGTCTGTGGTGTTCGACTACCCGACCGTGTACGGGCTCACCGACTATCTGGCCACCGTGCTACCCGAACTCATCGAAACGGCAGAGCAGCCGGCCGCCGATGTCTACGACGATCTGACCGAGGACGAACTGTTGCAACAACTTTCGCAGCGACTGAGCTAGGCGCCATGACTACTCCGTCTGCTCCGTCGCATGATCGCCGCGCGATCATCACCGAAGCGCTGCACAAGATCGACGATCTCACCGCGCGGCTAGAGATCGCCGAGAAGGCAAGCACAGAACCCATCGCGGTGGTCGGGATGGGGTGCCGGTTTCCCGGCGGGGTGAACAGCCCCGAGCAGTACTGGGAGTTGTTGCGGGACGGCCGAAGCGGTGTCGTTCGCGTCCCGTCCGAACGCTGGGATGCGGACGCCTTCTTCACCGAAGACCACACCGTGCCGGGCACGATCTGCAACCGCGAAGGCGGATTTCTCACCGGCTGGCAGCCCGACGAGTTCGACGCCGAGTTCTTCTCGATCTCACCGCGCGAAGCCGCCGCCATGGACCCGCAACAGCGGTTGCTGCTCGAAGTCGCTTGGGAGGCACTCGAGCACGCCGGTGTGGCGCCGGAGACCATTCGCGGGACGCAGACCGCGGTGTTCGTCGGTGTCACCGCCTATGACTACATGCTCACGCTGTCCGGCCAGTTGCGGCCCGAAGATCTCGACGCCTACATACCGACCGGCAACGCCGCGAATTTCGCCGCCGGTCGGTTGGCCTATTTCCTCGGGGTACGCGGCCCCGCCGTGGTCATCGATACCGCCTGCTCGTCGTCGTTGGTGGCGATACACCTGGCCTGCCAGAGTCTGCGCTCGCGGGAAAGCGACACCGTGTTGGTCGGCGGGACCAACCTGTTGCTCAGCCCGGGGCCCAGCATCGCCTGCTCGCGGTGGGGCATGCTGTCGCCGGAGGGCCAGTGCAAGACGTTCGACGCCGCCGCTGACGGATATGTGCGCAGCGAGGGGTGTGGCGTGGTGGTGCTCAAGCGGTTGGCCGACGCGCAGCGCGACGGCAATCGGATCCTGGCCGTGGTGCGTGGTTCGGCGGTCAACCAGGACGGCGCGAGCAGCGGGGTGACGGTGCCCAACGGCCCGGCGCAGCAGGCCCTGCTTCGCCAGGCGCTGACGTCGGCGCGACTGAAGCCTGCCGATATCGACTACGTCGAGGCGCACGGGACGGGCACGCCGCTCGGCGACCCGATCGAACTCGACTCTCTCAGTAAGGTGTTCGCCGACCGGCAGGACCGCGGGCCGCTGGTGCTCGGATCGGTGAAAACCAACCTCGGTCATCTGGAGGCCGCGGCCGGGATCGCCGGGTTCATGAAGACCGTGCTCTCCGTCGGGCACGGTCACATTCCGCGGCACCTGAATTTCAATCAGCTCACTTCGCATGTCGGCGAAGGCGTTTCGCGGCTGAGCATCGCGGCCGAGGCGATGCAGTGGCCGGCCACGGCAAATCCGCGTCGCGCCGGAGTGTCCTCGTTCGGTGTCAGTGGGACGAATGCGCATGTGGTGATTGAGCAGGCGCCGGATGTGGTGGTGGGGGCGGGTGCTGGGTCGGTGTCGACGTCGGTGGTGTCGACGTTGGTGGTGTCGGGTAAGTCGGATCGGCGGGTGGCGGCCACCGCGGGGGTGCTGGCCGACTGGCTGGCCGGGCCGGGCGCGAGCATCCCGCTGGCCGATGTGGCCCACACGCTCAACCATCACCGGGCCCGTCAGCATCGGTTCGCCACCGTGGTGGCCCGCGACCACGCCCAGGCGGTGGCGGGGTTACGGGCGCTGGCCAGCGGCGCGGTAGCCCCCAACCAGGCCGCCGGCGGCGGGCAGGGCACCGTGTTCGTCTACTCCGGTCAGGGCTCGCAATGGGCCGGCATGGGCCGCCAACTGCTTGCCGACGAACCCGCTTTCGCCGCCGCGATCGCCGAACTAGAACCCGACTTCCTCGCCCAGACCGGTTTTTCGCTGCACGACACCCTGGCCCAGGGCCGCGAACTGCTCGGCATCCACACCATCCAACCGGTGCTGGTCGGCCTGCAACTGGCACTGACCGCGCTGTGGCGCTCCTACGGCGTGCAGCCGGATGCGGTGATCGGGCACTCCATGGGTGAAGTGAGCGCCGCCGTGGTCGCCGGCGCACTGACCCCCGCCCAAGGATTCCAGGTGATCGCCACCCGCTCCAAGCTGATGGCCACCCTGTCCGGCCAGGGCGCGATGGCCCTGCTCGAACTCGACGCACAAGCCACCGCAGCCCTGATCGCCGACTACCCGCAACTGACCCTGGCCGTGCACGCCTCCCCACGCCAATCGGTGATCGCCGGGCCCCCCGACCAGGTCGACGCCATCATCACCACCGTCAGCGCCGAGAACCTGCTGGCCCGCCGCATCGAGGTCGACGTCGCCTCCCACCACCCCATCATCGACCCCATCCTGGCCCCCCTACACGCAGCGCTGGCCGACCTGACGCCACACCCACCCACCATCCCACTGATCACCACCACCCACGACACCCACGACACCCACGACACCCACGACGCACCACTACTGGACGCCGACTACTGGACCGCCAACCTGCGCAACCCCGTGCGCTTCCACCAAGCCATCACCACCGCCGGCGCCCACCACCACACCTTCATCGAAATCAGCCCCCACCCCCTGCTCACCCACGCCATCACCGACACCCTCCAACACGCCCACACCCTGCCCACCCTCCAACGCGACACCGACGACACCATCACCTTCCACACCAACCTCAACGCAACCCACACCACGCGCCCACCCGACACCCCGCACCCCTCCGAGCCGCACCCGCTGCTCCCGACCACACCGTGGCAGCACACTCGGCACTGGATCAGCGCCACGTCGAAGGCATCGCACGACGCCAACGCCCATCCCCTGCTCGGCACGGGCGTCATCGATCCGACCAACGGAACCCGGGTGTGGCAAACCAAGCTCGGCCCCGACCTGCTGTGGCTGGGCGACCACTGCGTCGACGACGTCTGCGTGTTGCCGGGAGCGGCGTACGCCGAAATCGCGGTCGCCGCAGCGAACGAGGCCTTCGGGGCCTTCGGGACCCGGGCCGATCGGTCCTGGATGATTCGTGAGCTGTCCCTCGAGCAATTGATGCACATCGCCGACGACACGGTTCTGGTCACCACACTGACCGGCGACGAGCAGCTGTGCCGCGTTGAAATGCGCACTCGCAGCGCAACTTCGGGGTGGATCAAACACGCGGCGGCGACCGTGACACCGGCATCGCACGCCGCGCCGATGGACAGCACTCCACGGCCGGCCGACGAAGTCGTCACCGAAATGCAGGCCGACGACCTGTACGAACGACTGCGCGCCGCGGGACAACAGCACGGTCCCGCCTTCCAGGGAATCACCGGGCTCACCGTTGCACCCTCCGGCGCGGCCACCGCACAAGTGCGGCTGCCCGCCAAGGCCAAGGCGGGTTCCCGCAAGTTCCTGATGCACCCGGTCATGATGGACGTCGCGCTGCAGACCCTGGGGGCAACGGGGCTGGCGAGCGAGTTGGCAGCGGGGGCAGGCGATCAGCGCGCCACGGTGCTCCCGGTCCGATTCGCGGGCATTCACGTGTACGGCGACATCAGCGACGGGGCGCGGGCGATCGCCACGCTGGCCACCACGGACAGCCCCGACAGGCTGGTGGGCCACGTGCTGCTGACCGATGCCGAAGACCGGCCGCTACTGGAGATCGACGAAGTCGACATGGCGGTGCTGCGATCACGCGGCGGCGCGGCAGAACTCGGCAACCGCCTGTTCACCCTTGACTGGGAGCCTGCCGCCCTGGAGAAGTCGGCCGGGCCCGCCGGCGCGGCAGGTGCCGTGCTGCTGATCGGCGACCCCGACGACGCAGACCCGTTACTGGCCGGGTTGGAGTCGGCGCTACGGGAAAGGACCACGCACTGTGAGCTGGTCGCACGCGACGATGATCAATCGATCCGCGCGGCGATCACCACAAGCGACACCGAATGGGCCGGCATCGTCGTCGTCTGCCCACCGCGCGCGGTCGATGAATTGCAGTCGGTGCCAACGCAATTGGAGCTGGCGCGGCGGCGCACCCTACAGCTCGCCGAGATCGTCAAGACAGTCTCGCGCATGGGCGCCCGAAACAGCCCGCGGCTGTGGGTCATCACGCGCGGCGCGCGACAACTGCACCCCGCCGAGCCGGTAACCCTCGCCCAGACACAGCTGCGCGGACTCGCACGGGTGCTGACCTTCGAGCACCCGGAGTTGAAGACGTCGATCGTCGACATCGACCCGGATGGCAGCGAACCGCTTTCGGACCTCGTCGACGAGCTTCTCACCGGCGCCGACCAGGACGAGGTGGCGCTGCGCGGCGGTCGGCGGTACGTGAGCCGGCTGGTGGCCGCACCGGTCACCCCGTCCGGCGAACTCGCCATCGAGAGCCGGGAAACCACGGTGGACCTCGACACGGGTGCGGTCAGGCTGGAGCTGGACCACGTGGGCCGCCTCGACGGGCTGAAAGTTCACGCGGTCAAGCGCATCCGGCCCACCGGCCACCAGGTTGAGGTCCGCATCACCGCCGCCGCGTTGAACTTCAGCGATGTCCTGAAGGTCATGGGCGTCTACCCGGGCCTTGGGGGCAACGCGCCGATCATCGGCGGCGAGTGTGCCGGAACGGTGACCGCCATTGGCAGCCCCCTCGAATCCGGACTCGAAATCGGGCAGCGGGTCATCGCTTTCGGCGCCGGGACCATCGGGTCTCACCTCACCACGAGTCAGGACCTGGTCGTTCCGATTCCCGACGCGCTCTCGGATTCCGAAGCCGCCGCGTTCGGCGTGGCCTACCTGACCGCGTGGCACTCATTGTGCGAGGTCGGCCGGCTGGGGCCGGGTGAGCGCGTATTGATCCATTCCGCCACCGGCGGTGTGGGTTTGGCCGCGATGTCGATCGCCAAGATGATCGGCGCGCGCATCTATGCCACCGCGGGCACCGACGCCAAGCGCGACATGCTGTCCGGGATGGGCGTCGAATACGTCGGCGACTCACGCGGCGTGACATTCGCCGACGAGATTCTTGACCTGACCGACGGTGCCGGAGTCGATATCGTCCTCAATTCCCTTCCGGGAGAGGCCATTCGCGCGGGCATGCGGGTACTGGCCCCGGGCGGACGGTTCATCGAGCTCGGCAAGAAGGACGTCTTCGCCGACGCGTCGGTCGGATTGGCCGCGCTGGCCCGCAGCGGTACCTTCGCGGTGGTCGACGTCGACCTGAATATGCGCCTACAGCCGAAGCGATACCGGGAATACCTGCAACGGATCTTGCGGCACGCCGCCGCGGGCGAGTTGACGCCGCTGCCTGTCACCGAGTTCGCGTTCGCGGACGCGATCGACGCGTTCCGGCTGATGGCATCCGGCGGCCACACCGGCAAGATTGTCATCGCGATACCGCAGAGCGGCAGCATCACCGCGCTGGCTCCGCGGCCGGCCCAGCCCCTGGTCAGTCCCGACGGCGGGTACCTGGTGGTGGGCGGTATGGGTGGTCTGGGCCTTGTCACCGCGCGCTGGCTGGCCCAGCAGGGCGCGGGATTGGTTGTGGTGAACGGACGTTCGGCCCCCGGCGCCGAAGTGCTCGCGGAAATCGATGCGATCAGGGCCGACGGTGGCCGGGTCGAGGTGGTCACCGGCGACATCGCGGACCCTGAAACCGCGCGGCGGCTGGTCGCCGCCGTCGAGGACGGCGATTTCCGGCTGGCCGGCGTCGTGCACAGCGCGATGGTGCTGGCCGACGAAACCGTGTTGAACATCTCCGAATCGGCCGCAACGCGGGTGTTCGGCCCGAAGGTCGCCGGCGGCTGGTGGCTGCATGAGGCCACCGCCCACGCGGAACTCGACTGGTGGCTGACGTATTCGTCGGCGGCGTCACTGATCGGATCGCCGGGACAGGGCACCTACGCCGCCGCGAACTCGTGGATCGACGGCCTGGTCGCCTACCGGCGGTCACTGGGTTTGCCTGCGGCCGGGATCAACTGGGGTCCCTGGGCCGAGGTGGGGCGTGCCCAGTTCTTCGCCGATCTCGGCATCTCGATGATCAGCTCCGCCGAAGGGCTGGCCGCGGTGCAGCTCGTGTTGACGGCCGACCGGGCCCGCACCGGTGTGTTCAGCCTCGACGCGCGGCAGTGGTTCCAGTCCTTCCCCGCGGCGGCGGGCTCGTCGCTGTTCGCCAAGCTCCAGGACTCGATCAGGGTCGAACGCCGCGGCGGCGGCCGCATCCGGGTGGAGCTGGAGGCCTGCGATCCGGCCGAGCGCCCCGGACGCCTCGCCGACGCGATCGCCGACGAGATCCGGGCGGTGCTGCGCTCCACCGAGCCGATCGCACACGACCGGCCGCTGGAGTCGTTCGGCCTGGACTCGCTGATGGCCCTCGAACTGCGCAACCGGCTCGAATCAAGCCTGGGCACAACGCTTCCGGTGGCGTTGGTGTGGGCGTACCCGACCATCACCGATCTGGCCGGCGCGATGTGCGAACGGCTCGGCTACACGGTGCCGGCCGAGGACCAGCAGCCGCCCGATGAGGAAATCGAGCTGTCGGACGAGGAGATGGATCTGTTGTCGGATCTGGTCGCGGCGAGCGAGCTGGAGGCCGCGACGGGGGGCGTCGAACAATGACAAGTCTGGCCGATCGCGCGGCGCAAATGTCGCCGAAGGCGCGCGAGGTCCTCGCGCGTGAACTGGTCCGGGCGGGAACGGCGTTCCCCACCGAGGTGGCCGAACCGATCGCGGTCATCGGCATGGGTTGCCGATTGCCCGGCAACGTCACTGGCCCGGAAAGCTTTTGGCAGTTGCTGCTCGACGGCCGCGACGCCGTCGGCGAGGTGCCCGGCGACCGGTGGGACGCGGACGCGTTCTACGACCCGGATCCCCAGGCGAGCGGGCGGATGACAACCAAATGGGGCGGATTCGTCGACGACGTCGCCGGGTTCGACGCCGACTACTTCGGCATCACCCCACGGGAAGCCGCCGCGATGGATCCCCAGCAGCGGATGCTGCTCGAAGTCGCCTGGGAGGCGCTCGAACACGCCGGCCTCCCCTCGGATTCGCTGGCCGGCAAGCGCATCGCGGCGATCATGGGGCTGTCGTCCTGGGATTACACCATCGTCAACATCGAGCGTCGTGCCGAGATCGACGCGTACCTGAGCACCGGCAATCCACACAGCGCGGCGGTGGGCCGGATCTCCTATCTGCTGGGCCTGCGTGGTCCGGCCGTCGCGGTGGACACCGCGTGTTCGTCGTCGCTGGTGGCCGTACACCTGGCCTGCCAGAGCTTGCGGCTGCGGGAAAGCGAAGTGGCGCTGGCCGGCGGCGTGCAGCTCGCCTTGTCGCCGTTCACCGGCATCGCGTTGTCCAAGTGGTCGGCGCTGTCGCCGACCGGTCGGTGCAAGACGTTCGACGCCACCGCCGACGGCTTCGTGCGCGGCGAGGGCTGCGGGGTGGTGGTGCTCAAGCGGCTCGCCGACGCGCAGCGCGATGGCGACCGGGTGCTCGCGGTCATCCGTGGTTCGGCGATCAACCAGGACGGCCGTTCCAACGGCATGACCGCCCCCAACGCATCGGCTCAACGCGACGCGATCACCACCGCACTGCGCCAGGCGGATATCACCGCGGAGAGCGTGCGGTATGTCGAAACCCATGGCACCGGAACCATTTTGGGTGACCCCATCGAGTTCGAAGCGCTGGCCGCCACCTACGGCCGCGGCGAGGGTTCGTGCGCGCTCGGGGCGGTCAAGACCAATCTCGGTCATCTGGAGGCCGCGGCCGGGATCACCGGGTTCATCAAGGCGACGCTGGCCGTCGGACGCGGCTACATCCCGCGCAATCTGCACTTCTCCCGCTGGAATCCGGCCATCGACGCATCCGAGACGCGGCTCTACGTGCCGGCGGAGGGCGCGTCGTGGCCCGCCGGGGCGGCGCGCCGCGCGGCGGTGTCGTCCTTCGGCCTGAGCGGGACGAATGCGCATGTGGTGATTGAGCAGGCGCCGGATGTGGTGGTGGGGGCGGGTGCTGGGTCGGTGTCGACGTCGGTGGTGTCGACGTTGGTGGTGTCGGGTAAGTCGGATCGGCGGGTGGCGGCCACCGCGGG
>DASSGQ010000036.1:0-24170 GCA_035693385.1 Mycobacterium sp. | reverse complement strand
GGCGGCAGCCAATCCATGGCAGACCCTGCAGCAAGATGTGCTCAACGCCATCAACGCGCCGACCGAACTGCTGTTGCAGCGTCCGTTGATCGGCAACGGCACCAACGGTTTACCGGGCACCGGCCAGAACGGCCAGGCCGGCGGAATTCTGTGGGGCAACGGTGGCAACGGCGGCTCGGGCGCGGCGAACTCCCCGGGCGGTGCCGGCGGGGCGGCCGGTCTGTTCGGCCACGGCGGCACAGGAGGCGCGGGCGGGCTGAGCACCACCGCCGGCGTGGCCGCCGGGAACGGTGGCGCCGGTGGCGCCGGCGGCCTGGTGTTCGGCAACGGCGGCGCGGGCGGCGCGGGCGGGTCGTACAACAACAGCACCGCGTTCGGTCCCGCCGGACTCGGCGGCGCCGGCGGTGACGCCATCGGCTTGTTCGGCACCGGCGGCGCCGGTGGGGTGGGCGGCCTCGGGAACGTCCCCCAAGTTTTTGCAGGTGGCATCGGAGGTGCAGGCGGTCACGGCGGCCACGGCGGCCTGTTGTACGGCAACGGCGGCAGCGGCGGCAATGCCGGGGACGGCTCCTTCGGCTCCGTCGGGGGTGGCGGCGGTGTCGGCGGGCTGCTGAGCGGCAACGGCGGCGATGGCGGCAACGGCTCGGGCGTGCAGAGCGGTGGCACCGGCGGGAATGCGGGCCTGATCGGCGGTGGCGGCCGCGGCGGCAACGGCACCGGCCTCAGCAGTGCCGGCTTCGGCGGCCCCGGCGGTCCGGGCGGCAACGGCGGGATCCTGTGGGGCGACGGCGGTGACGGCGGCAATGGCGCGCAATCCACCCTCGGGAGGGGTGGCGCCGGCGGTGCCGGCGGCAATGCCATTGGGCTGTTCGGCAACGGCGGCGACGGCGGCGGAGCTGGCCAGACCAACGCGGCCATCACCGGCGCCACCGGCGGTCACGGCGGCAACGGCGCCCTGCTGATCGGCAACGGCGGCGCCGGCGGCAGCGCGGGCACCGGTCCGCAACCGGGTAACGGTGGTGATGGCGGCAACGCCCAGCTGATCGGCAACGGCGGCGCCGGAGGGGACAGCTTCGGCGCGGGCAGCACCGTCGGACAAGGCGGCGCCGGCGGGTTGTTGCTCGGGGTTCCCGGACCCGACGGGCAAACGGGCCAGTAGCCGAGTTCAGTCGCTGGCCGGCAGCGGCTTGACCTCTTTGAGCTGCAGCGCGGTCGCACCGACGCTCAGGCTTCCGGCGCCGGGCTTGGTCACCAGCACCTCGGCGCCGGTTTCGACGACATAGCGCTTGCCCATCACGGTGCCGCCAGCAAATGCCGGGTCAAGGGAGCCCGACCGCTCGGCGCCGATCGCCACCATCGGCGCACCGCCGCAACGCAAGTCGTCGAGGCTCTCGGCGCTTCTGACGACGATGACCTGCGTGTCACACACCTGGCTGGCGAGACGGGTTCCGTTCTTGATCATGCACTTGTCCTTTTCGCATCCTCTTGAAGCGTCTCGATGATCTCGCGGCGAAGCACCTTCCCGGTGGCGGTCGTCGGCAGCTCGCCGCGAAACACTACTCGGTCGGGAGTGCGCGACCCCCGCAAACTCCCGCGGACATACTCGCGCAACTCCTCGGCGTCGGGTTCGACACCCGCGGCGGGCACCACCACGGCGACGATCGCCTGGCCCCACTGCGGATCCTCGACACCGACCACCGCGACGTCGCGCACGTGAGGATGTTCGATCAGCACCTCCTCCAGCTCGGCAGGTGCGATGTTCTCGCCGCCGCGGATGATGGTGTCGTCGCTGCGCCCGCCGATGAACAGGTAGCCCTCCTCGTCGAGCATGGCGATGTCCTTCGTGGGAAACCAGCCGTTTTCGTCGAGCACCGAGCCGACGCCCGTGTATCGCCCGGAGACCTGCTCGCCGCGCACGAACAACTCTCCCGTCTGGCCCGCGCCGAGCACGGTGCCGTCGTCGCCGCGGATCTGCAATTCGATCCCCGGTACCGGCTGCCCGACCGATCCCAGCCGCCTGGCCAGTGCGATGTCGGACGATGAAAGCGCCGCTTGCGCCGCCCGGTGGTCGTCCGGGGTCAGCACCGCGATCGTCGAGCTGGTCTCGGTCAAGCCGTAGGCGTTGACGAAACCCACGTTCGGCAGCAGCCCGAGAGCCCGGCGAACCAGCGGCAGGCCCACCTTCGAGCCGCCGTAAGCGAGATTGCGCAGCGACGGCAGCCGATGCCCGCCGGCCTCGAGCACGGTCACGATCCGCTCCAGCATGGTGGGCACCACCGTCGCGGTGGTGACGTGTTCGGCGTTGATCAGCCGCACCCATTCCAAGGGATCGAAGGTGGGCAGGTAGACCATCTTGCGCCCGGCGTAGAGATTGGACAGCGCGGCACCGACTCCGGCGATGTGATACGGCGGCACGCAGATCAGCGCGGCGTCGGCGGGGTCGGCCGATTCGAATTCGACCGTTCCGGTGACGTAGCTGGTCAGGTTGTTGTGTGTGAGTTCTACGGCCTTGGGCTCCGACGTCGTCCCGGAGGTGAACAGCACGATCGCGACCGACTCCGGGTCCGGGAATTCCACCGCGTAGTCCGACGGGTCGGCGTTGCGGGCGGCGGCCAGGAAGTCATCGGACTCGATCACCCGGTCCGACGCATCCCCGAGCGTGATCCGGTAGCGGCCGTCGACGATCACCAGGGGTTCGGGCAGCCGCCGGATCAGCGCCTGGATGCCATCGTCGGACAGCCGGTAATTGATCGGGGTGAAGGCGAGCCCGGCGCGCGCGGCGGCGAAGATCAGCACCGGCAGCATCGCGCCGCCGGCGCCCACGTAGGCCACGTGTTTGGCGTTGGATCCCGCGATCACAGCCGCGCCCCCGTCGGCCAGATCGCTGAGCTGCTGCGTCGTCAATCGCACGGGGCCGGAGGGCTCCGCAGAGACGATGGCCGTGCGATCCGGGTTGCTCGACGCGGCCATCTCCAACAGCAGCGAAATGCTCATCCTCGAACATCCTCGATCCCAGCCCGTTACAAATCCAGTCCATAGTGTAACTCAGCCGGACCGGCCGCCGGCTCAACAACGACTAGTGCCGGTGTGACCGGCGCTCCAGGCCGAGATGCGCGGGATCCAGCGCGGAACGTTGCGCCGGTAGTCGACATACTCGCTGCCGTAGCGCCTCGCGAGATGAGGCTCCTCCCAGAACCGAATGGCCGTCGCCTGGAACGTGAGAAAGATCGCGAACCAGAGCAACAGCGAGCCGGACGCGGTAATCGCCGCCTCCCCGAGCAGGATGCACAGCACGCCGGTGATCATCGGGTTCCGCACGTGTCGATACGGCCCCCGCACGACCAGATGGACCGGCTCCCCCATCACATTGCCCAGCCCGAGCGTCCCCTCGCCCACCCGGTCGAACAGCACCACCGTCCAGATCAGCAGGCCCAAACCGGCGGCGATCAGCAAGCTACCGACGATCACCCGTGGGACCGTCGCAGTGACTCCCAGCTGCGGCCCTCGCAGGCCGGCCGGGATCACGATCAGGGCCGGGACGACGACCGTCACCGTCACCGGAAACAACAGGACGGACATCAGGTGTCGCCACCAAAGCCGTCGTTCGCGCGTGTTCGTCACCATGGCTTCGTCCCCTTCCGGCATTACTTCAACCATCGTTGAACAAAGTCGAGCCTACGCCCGCCGCCGGATAAAGATCAACGCTTGTTGAAGTATGCTTTCGCCCATGTCAGAAGCGCAGCGCCCGGGCCGGTGGCGCACCGGTCAGCAGAACAGGCAGCGCATCATCGACGCGGCGCGCGAACGCTTCATGCGCGACGGATACGAGGGCGCCACGGTGCGCGCCATCGCCGCCGACGCAGGGGTGGACGTCGCGATGGTCTACTACTTCTTCGACAGCAAGGAAGGGCTTTTCACCGCCGCCACCCTCACCGGCCCCGAGCACCCGCTGCACCAGCTGGCGACGCTTCTCGACGCGGGAACCGAGCAGATCGGCCCGAGGCTGGTGCGCCGCTTCCTCGAGCACTGGGAGGAAGGCGCGGTCTTCGAGCCATTCCTGACGCTGTGGCGCTCGGCGGCGATTCACCCCCAGGCGCGAAAGGTGTTGCACGACAGCCTCGCCGGCCCCATCGCGAAGCGGGTCGCCGCGGAATTCGGCGTGGCCGATGCCGAACTGCGGGTCGAGCTGGTGGCCAGTCATCTGGCCGGGCTGGCGTTCGCGCGCTACCAGCTCAAGATCGAGCCACTCGCGTCAACTGCCATCGACGATTTGGTTGCCTGGCTCGGACCAACCGTGCAGCGCTATCTGACCAGTTGAAGCGTGTCGAACAACGATCCCAGGTGTTCGACGAGCGGTTAAGTTCCCGTCCAGTGCGGTGGACGCTTCTCGGCGAACGCGATCGCACCTTCTTTGGCGTCGTTGGACGAGAACACCGGAGCGAAAATCTTTATCTGTTCGGTGAACATGGTGTCCGGGCTCCAGCCACGGGACTCGGTGATGATCCGCTTGGTGGCGGCCACCGCGAGCGGCCCGTTGGCGGTGATCTTCTCGGCCAGCGCAATCGCGGCCTCGAGCACCTTGCCGGGCTCGGCCAACACGTTGACCAACCCCAGTTCGTGGGCACGCTCGGCGGGCAGCTGGTCGCCGGTGAGGGCCAGCTCCATGGCGATCGCGTACGGGATGCGATCGGGCAGCCGCAGCAGTCCCCCGCCGGCGGCCACCAGCCCGCGCTTGACCTCGGGGATGCCGAAGGCGGAGTCCCGGGACGCCACGATCAGGTCGGTGGCCAACGCCAGCTCGCAGCCGCCGGCCAGGGCGAAACCTTCCACCGCGGCGATGAGTGGCTTGACCGGCGGTCGTTCGGTGAAGCCCAGGCCGCGGCCCGCGACCACGACGTTCTCGCCGCGGGTGAATGCCTTGAGATCCATGCCCGCGCAGAACGAGCCGCCCGCGCCGGTCAGGATCCCCACCGACAGGCCGGCATCGTCGTCGAGCCGATCCACCGCGTCGGCCAGGCCCCGGCTGACCGCGCCGTTGACCGCGTTCTTGGCCTTGGGCCGGTTGATGGTGATGATCAGGATCCGATCCCGTTGTTCGACCAGAACTTCGGGTTCACCCACGCTGGCGTCTGCGTTCCCAGTGCTCACGGTGCTGCACGGCTCCTTCGGGCATTCGGTGGCGGCTCTTCGACCGATGGTAACGGCCGACTGGAATGGCCGGAATGTCGGAGGGAATCCCGTTACTCCGATACCGGGCCGCTCCACCCGCCAGCTCGGTAAAGCGTCGAATCAAGCCTGAGCCATCGCGGTCTCGACGACCGTCAGCTCATCGGAAAGCCCTGCGGCCCTGCGTATTTCGATGAAGTCAGCAACCATGGCCTCGGTGACCTCGTGCGGATCCTTGACGGTCGCGCCATCCGCGAGCACCGAGATGTTGAGCTGATCGACATAACTCCACACGGTGATGTTCAGGCCGCTGCCGGCGGTCAACGGCCCCACCGAATAGATCTCGGTGACCAGCGCGCCGCCCACCCGGCCACGCTCACGCGGACCCGGCACGTTCGAGATGTTCAGGTTCAGGATTTTGTTCTGTCCGTCCCGGCCCGACGCCCAGCGGAAGAAGGCCTCCGTGCCCGCGGGCGGCATGTAGGCCGCCCAGCGGCTGACCAGTTCCGGCCCCATCAGGTGATGGCTCTCCTTCGCCGAGATGGCGTTCTCGCGGCTGCACCGGACGCGTTCCAGCGGGTCGTCGGAATCGGTCGGGAGGGCGACCAGCATTCCGGTGAAGCGGTTTCCGGAGATCCGCTCCGGCGAGAAGTCGAAGCTCACCGGAACCGAGGCCAGCAGCGGCTGGGCCGTGCCGTCGTACCGCAGCTGCAGGGTGCGCAGCGCTCCGGCGGACATGGCCAGCACCATGTCGTTGATCGTTGCCCCGAGCTTCCTGCCGGTTTCCTTGACATCGGAGAGCGCCAGCGTCGCGGTGGCGAACCTGCGCTCCGGGGTGAGCAGGTGATTCATGAAGGTCGGGGGCGGCGTGAAGGGCCGGGTCAGCTCCGCTGACAGCCTGCGCGAACTGCTCCGCACCCGGCCCATCCCGTCGGCCGTGTAACGGATCGTCGCGGGGATACGCCCCAGGTGGCGCAGGTGGTCCATGAACGCCGACGTGACCAGCTGCGGCTTGGAAGGAGCCGGGTCGGTCACCTGCGGACCGCTCTCGGGCGTGGGAACCAGGTCCATGCCGCGCGCCATCAAGTTGGCCGAGGCCACACCGTCGGCGAGCGCGTGGTGGATCTTGCCGACCACCGCGACCCGGTTGTCGGCCAGACCGTCCACGAAATACATTTCCCACAGCGGGCGCTCGCGGTCCAGCGGCGTGCTTGCGATCCGCCCGATCGCGTCGTCCAACTCGCGGCGACCGCCGGGGGCCGGCAACCGCCACGGGCGGATGTGGTAGTCGAGGTCGATCTCGCAGTGCTCCCGCCACATCGGATGGTGGAACTTGAACGGGATTTCGACGAGTTGGTAGGTGAATGGCTCGAGCTTGTTCAGCCGGCCCCCGATGACTTGGCGAAACGCGTCGACATCGAAGTCACGCCTATCCGGAGCCAGTTCGATCACGGCGACTTTGATGGTGTGCATGTGCACGTTCGGCGTCTCGCTGTACAGCAGTACCGCGTCCCAGCCGCTCAGCCGCTTCATCGCTGCGCCTTGCCCATAGGGCGACCATACTCAGCTGTGGCGGCTCAAATAACCTCTTTCGCGCCGATCCGCGTCCTGGTGCGATAGACCTCGTTGAGGAACAGCGCAGTCGCGTGGGCCATTGCGCCTGCCCGCTCGCCGTCGATGAGGTCGAAACCGTGGCCCGCCCCGGGCAGCTCCAGGTAGCCGACCACCGAATGCGAAACCGCCCGCAGCCGCTCGACGAAGCTGCGAGCCTGGTCGACCGGGATGACGCCATCCTTGCTGCCGTGAATCACCAAGAACGGCGGCGCATTCCGGTGCACGCGCGCGATCGGCGACGCGTCGCGGAACACCTCGGGGTGACGGGCAATGGTCCGTCGGACCACCACCCGCTCCAGGAAGTCGACGAACCGGACACGTTCGGGAGTGGAGCGGTCGTGCCAGTCGTAGCGGCCGTAAATCCCGACCACGGCATCCACCGAAGTGTCGGCGCCATCGGGCAGTTCCGCCCGCAGCGCGGGGTCGTCGGGGGTCAGCCCGGCCAGCGCGGCGAGGTGCCCGCCGGCCGAACAACCTGCCACCGCAACGAAATTGCGATCGCCGCCGAACTTGTCGACGTTGGCTCGCGCCCACGCGACGGCCGTCTTGACGTCGGTGATGTGGCGCGGCCAGCGGTGGTGCGGAGCGACGCGGTAGTCGATCGCCAGGCACACCCACCCTTGCTCGGCCAGCCGCGACATCAGCGCGGATCCCTGACCCAGGTACCTGCCGTGAACCCAGGCGCCGCCCGGGACGAAGACCAGGACCGGCGCGGGCTGCGCGGGCAGCTCCTTGAGGCGCCACACGTCGAGCACCTGGGCCCTGCTGTTGCCGTAGTGGACCCCGCGGCGGTAGAGGTAGCGGCGCTGACTCATCGCATCCCAGATCGGCGGTGTCCGCTCGGCGGTGGGCCATTCGACGTCGAGGTCCGCGGCGGACACGACGCCGCGCAGCGCGGCGCGGGCAACCTCCTGGGTGCTCTCGCGATCCCGCCGGCGGACGTCGCCACTGCCCGGCGTCAGCCACTCCTGCGTCATCGCCGATAGGGCCTGTGGCGCCTGCCGGGCACCCCAGACGCCCATGGCGGTCAGGCCACCCAGTGGCTCGAGGCGCTTGCCAACCACCGGCAGCGAAGCACCCGCCATGCTGAAGGCCAGGATGTAGTCGGCGGGGCCGGCCCGCAGCAACCATCTGATCCGGGGCGTCACGCGGGGTCCCCTCGCCGTCATGTACGGAGCGTACTCCCGGGCGGATCACCAAAACCGACGCTTGCAGCGAGGTCGTCGCCGCGGCGCGCCCGCCGCCCGCAGACGGCGAGTCGCGCGACGTAGCACAGCGCGCTCACCGCGAACATTGCCGCAGTGAGCAGCAGCCACCTGCCCAGGAACGGCTGCTGGGTCTGTCCGGTGGCAGCCTGGTAGGTCGGGGCGCCCTGTTGGATGATCCCCGGAAGGAATATCAGCAGCGTCAGCCCGGCACCCAGAGCGGGCACCCGAATGTGGTTGCGGGCGCTCACTTTTGGATGACGGACAGGGGACGGTCGCCGGCCGATCCGGGTAAACAGCACCCGGTCGGCCAGCGCGTAGAGGGGAAACAGCAGCAGGTCGTGGGCGACGACGCAGGCGGCCAACCACACGGCGATCGACTGCCACCAGGCGCCGGGATTCCACAGCGTCGCCGGCTTGAAGATGGTCAGGACGGCGCCCAACAGGGCGAAACCGGACAGCATGGTCAGCAGATGCAACGGATGCGATCCGTAGCAGGCTCTGAAACGCGTTACCAATCCGGGCATCTCAGCTCGGCTCGAACTCGATGGACGCCACCCATTTGGTGTTGTGCACGCCGGGCAGCGCCGGGACGATGATCCGTGCCGGATAGCCGTGATCCAGGGACAGGTCCGCGCCGTTGACGCGCAGCGCCAGCAGCGCGGCCGGATCGCGAATCTGATTGGCCTGCAACGTCGCCGCACCGAACGCGCCGCCCCGCTGCAGCGACGTCACGCGCGCGGCGCGTGGCGCGGGCACGCCCGCGATCCGGGCCAGCTCGGCCAGCCGAACCCCGCTCCACGTTTGCACCGTCGACCACCCCTCGACGCACGCGATCGGCAGCCGAGCCGTGTATTGCGGCAGCGCGGCCAGCGTCGCGCGGTCCAGCGCCACCTCCGAGGGTCCGCCGCGCAGGGTCAACAGCCAACCGCCGCCCACACTTTCGGGCGTGATCCCCGCGGCGGCGGCGGTCTTGTTGACCGGGAAGTCCCCCCTCAGACCACCAGGGCCACGCCCCCGCGGCAGCAGTAAGGCGGCGCCACGCGCCGCACCGCCGAGGGTTTGGCCCACGGTCAGCGTGCAAACCAGCAGCACTCCCGAGCCGACCAGCGCCAAGGCACCTCGTCTGCTCATCGTAGGTTCGGCCGGGTCGCCGGCCACCAGGCCGTCGGGATCGGGTGATTGCGGACGAGTATCGCTGCGGTTGGTGCGCAACACTTCTCGCAGCGGCAGCGACCGCAACCCGGTGACCATGCGTGGAATCTTGAGGCAGATATGCATCAGAAAGCCGGCGATGAACACCCACGCCCCGAAGTAGTGGGCGGTGTAGAAGCTGAACCCGAAGACGTAGTCGTACTGGATGTTGAGCACCCCGGTGACGATTTCGAACAGCACCCCGCCGACCAGCATCAGCAACGACAGCCGCTCCAGCAGTTGGGCGATGGAGCGGGCGGGCGGCCACACGAACAGCCGTGGAATCACCGACCACAGCTTGGCCAGCACCACGGGGATGATCGCCAGGCCCAGCCCCACGTGCAGGCCCTGGGTCAGGCGGTACAACCACGACGGGCGGGTCGGCCACGTGAAGGCGGGCAGACGCAGCCAGCCGACGTCGCCGGGGATGGCCTGGCCGAGTTGCGGCGCATAGGCGATGTAGGACAGCAGCCCGGTAACGATGACGATCGGCAGCGTGATCAGCAGCACCAGCCCGAACACCGACGTCAGCCACGGACCGCGCAACGGGCTCCGGAAGTGGACGAGCACCCGGGTCCGCCGGGGCACGCCCGGTGGCGGATGCCGGTCCAGCTTGCTCACGCGGCGGCCAGTATCGCAACCACCCGGCCGGCGATCAGACGAACGCCGGTGAGCGTCAGGCCCACGTGCGCGGCCAGCGTGGCGGCACTGTCGACACCGACCGATGCCCACCGGAACCAGGGGCCGACGTCGCCGGCCGACTCCAGCCGCACCCATCGCGGACAGATCCCGATGACCTCGGCGTCGAACTCGGCGACGCAACACCCACCGCAGCCGAGCAGCTCGGCGGCACGCGCCAGGATCCGTCGGGGATCGCCGCCGAGGCCGACGTTGCCGTCGACCAGCAAGACCGTCTGCCAAAGACCCGTCCCGGGGAGCGGCGCGAACACGTCGCCCAGCAGGGCCGGCGCGCCGCCGCAACCCGCCAGGCGAACAGCGGTCGCCGACCGATCGATGCCGAGCGCGGGTATTCCCCGCCGGGTCAGGCGCGCCACCAGACGCCCGGGCCCGCATCCCAGCTCGATCGTCGGTCCGGTGCACAGCTGCGTGACGGCCTCGTCGAAGGCCTCCTCAAGGGCGTCAGCGGATGGGTCTGAACCGTCGGAAATGCCGCGAGCACCCAACCAACGATGGGCGGGCAGGGGCAGGACTTCGCCGTCCTCATGACGGATCCAACACCGCTCGCCGCCGAGCGCCCGATCGTAGAGATGGCCCAGCATGTCACGCCTCTCGTGTCGTGCCCGACCGGGCGGGCCGGACCCGCCTCGTTGGCGAACGTTGCAACCAACCCGCGCTGCCGACATGCCGATGTACACGAGTTACCCCGGCATTTCGATCAATCGAATCGATACCCGGATCCCGGGTCGGCTAACCCAGAGTCCTGGCGAGAGTGATTCGGCGCGAAACCACGCCCGGATGGGACTCAGACGAGTGACGTGGCCCCGCGCGGCCGCACGTACGCCGCCCAGGTGACCCCGACGCACACGATGTAGAAAACCAGGAACACCCAGAAGGCCGTCGTCGCGGATTTCTGGGCCCCAGCGTAGGAAGCGCGTAGCACGACGTTGATGCCGACGCCGCCCAGAGCGCCGATTGCTCCGGCGATGCCGATCAACGCGCCGGCCATCGACCGCTCCCAGTTCAGCGTTTCCACAGCCGAAACATTTTTGAGGTCAAGCGATTTCGCCGCGAAGATGGCAGGGATCATCTTGTAGACGGATCCGTTGCCGATGCCGGAGATGAGAAACAACAGGATGAAACCGACGACGTAGGCCACCATGGTTCCGTGGCTGATCTTGCCGGGGTGGGCGTCGCCGCGGGTCCCGGCTACGACCAGGACCCCGGCCGCAAGCACCATCGCGACGAAGCAGGCCATGGTGATCTTGGCGCCACCGATCCGGTCGGCGAGCCGCCCGCCCAACGGCCGGCTCAGCGATCCCAGTAGCGGACCCAGGAACGCGATCTGCGAAGCGTGCAGGGCGGCCGCCGCCGCCGTGGTGTGCGGCACGGACAGGTAGTTGATCTGCAACACCTGCCCGAACGCGAAGCTGTAGCCGATGAAGGATCCGAAGGTCCCGATGTACAGGAACGAGATCAACCACGTGTCGGCGAACCGGATCACCCGCAGCATCGCCGCGGCATTGGACTTCTGGTTATCCAGATTGTCCATGAACAACGCGGCGCCCAACCCGGCCAGCCCGACCAGAACCAGGTAGGTAGCGCACACTATCTGCGGCGAACGGTTGCCCACAGTTGCGATGACCAGCAGGCCGACCAGCTGGATCACCGGCACTCCGATGTTGCCCCCGCCGGCGTTGAGGCCGAGCGCCCAGCCCTTGAGGCGAGCCGGGTAGAAGGCGTTGATGTTCGTCATCGACGAGGCGAAGTTGCCACCGCCGAGTCCGGCGAAGGCCGCCACGATCAGGCACGTGGTGTAGGAGAAGCCCGGATGCACCATGAACCACCAGGTCAGCGTCAACGGGACCAGCAGTGCCAGCGCGCTGACGATCGTCCAGTTCCGCCCACCGAACCGCGCGACGGCGGTGGTGTAGGGCAGCCGCAGCACGGCACCCACCAGCGTCGGGACGGCTACCAGGTAGAACTTGCCCGCCGCGTCGATGTGGTAGGCGTTCTGCGGCATGAACAGCACCATCACCGACCAGATGGACCACACCGAAAAGCCGATGTGCTCGGCGAAGATCGACCAGACGAGGTTGCGCCGCGCCACCTTGCTTCCGCCGTTTTGCCACGCTTGCAGGTCCTCGGGATCCCATCCCGAGATCCGATGATGACCCGCGCGCAGCCGCGACAGCGGCGGGGCGGGCGTTGCCGTGGTTGCCGCGGGTGCCGTGGTTGCCGGTTGTGCGGTCATGGTGACCTCCTGGGGAGCGGGCCGGTTGGCGAATGCGCTCCGTTGCGCCCGTGAAATTCGGTGTTGGCCGGTTCGAGGCTGACCCGCAGCGTCCCGCCGCTGTCGGCGTGTACCGGGTACGTGGTCACCGACGCGCCGCCGCCGGCGACCTCGCATCCGCTGTCGAGTTCGTATGCGCGGCCGTGCAGCGGGCAGACGACGACGCGATCGTCGATCAGGCCGTCGGCCAACGGTCCGCCCCGGTGCGGACAGACGGCATCGAGCGCGCGAAGTGAGCCGTCCCGCAGCCGGAAGACGGCGATCTGGCGGCCCTCGACGGCGAAGGCGCGACCCTCGCACACGGGAAGGTCGTCGACGGGGCCCAGGCTGATGTCGGTCATCGCACCGGCACCTGCGGAAGCGGGATCAGCGGCAGCGAAGGACGGAATTGGTTGTCCTCGGGTTCATCCCGGCTCTGGGCCCACGGATCACGGTAAGCCTCAACCGATTTCTGCATCCGTGCGTCGAGGGCGGCGGCGATGCCGTTGGCGTCGTCGACCACGATCGCGCGAATGCGCTCGATTCCAATCCGAGGCACGAAAGTGTAGGTGCGCTCGAGCCAATTGGCGTTCTCCCGGTAGTACTGCAAAAAGCGACCGGTGAGCGTCATCACCTCGTGATGGCTGTCGACGGTTGCGAGCAGGTCGCCCTTGCGCACGTGCGCGCCCGCGGCGCCGCCGACGTAGATCTGCCACTGCCCGCCCTCGATCGCGACCACGCCCAGGTCCTTGCACAGCGCCTCGGCGCAGTTGCGCGGACAGCCGGTGACGGCCAGCTTCATCTTTGCCGGACTCGCCAGGCCCTGGTAGCGCTCTTCGATCGCGATGCCCAACGCGGTGGAGTCGCCCAGCCCGTACCGGCAGAAGTCGCTTCCCACACAGGTTTTCACAGTGCGAAAGCTCTTGCCGTAGGCGTAGCCCGACGGCATACCGAGGTCGGCCCATACCGCGGGGAGGTCTTCCTTGCGCACGCCGAGCAGGTCGATGCGTTGGCCGCCGGTGAGTTTGATCATCGGAATCGCGTACTTGTCGGCGACGTCGGCGATCTTGCGCAGCTGTTCGCTGGTGGTCACGCCACCCTTGAGCTGAGGCACCACCGAGAACGTGCCGTCGCGCTGGATGTTGGCGTGCACGCGGTCGTTGATGAAGCGGCTGGCGCGTTCGTCGACGAATTCGTCGCCCCACATCATCTCCAGCAGCGACGACAACGCCATCTTCGATTGGGCGTCCTCGCGGCCTTCGGGCGCCAGCGCCTCGAACACCGACGACACCGAGTGCAGGTTCAGCTCGCGGACAAGCCGCATCAGCTCCGGCTTCTCGTACGGCACCCCCGGCACATACCAGCTGGACGCAACGTCCTCGCAAACCTCGGCACCGGACTCGGAAACGGCCCATTCGACGATCTGGCCGACCAGGCCCTTGCACGACCCGCAGCCCTTGCCTGCGCGGGTGGCGTTCATCACGCCGGTCAGCGATGTCTGGCCCTGCTTGATGCAGTTGACGATCGCGGCCTTGCTGACCCCGTTGCAGTTGCACACCTGTGCGTCGTCGGAAAGCTCGGCTGCGCCGACGGCCACGTCGGGTGTGCCGATGTCGAACATCAACGAAACGCGTTCCGGCGGAAGCGGAAGCCCGCGGTCGAAGGCCTGCATCAGGAACGCCACCTTGCTGACGTCACCGACCAGCGTCGCGCCCACGAGCTTGTCGTCGCGGACGACGAGGGTCTTGTAAACCCCGTGTTTGGGCTCGACGTACTGCACGAATTCGTCGTCGGCGTTCTCCGGGCCCTTCAGGCCCATCGCGGCCACGTCGACGCCGGCGACCTTGAGCTTGGTTGCGGTGCGTGAACCATGGTATGCCGCACGGGGATTGGTGCCGGCGAGATGATCGGCGAGCACGCCGGCCTGCTCCCAAAGCGGCGCGACCAGACCGTAGACCTGGCCGCGGTGCTGTGCGCACTCACCAACGACGTAGATGTCGTCGTCGTCGATCGAGCGCATCTGGTCGTCGACGACGATTGCCCTTTCGACGGTGAGTCCGGCGCGTTGGGCCAGACCGACGTTGGGCCGGATGCCGGCGGCCAGCACCACCATGTCGCACGGCAGCCGGGTGCCGTCGTCGAATCCCATCGCGACGGGCAGGGCGCCCTCGGTGATCACGGAGGTGGGCCGTTTGCCGGTGTGCACCGCAATGCCAACGGTCTCCACCAGTCTGCGCAGGATGGCGCCGCCCTGGTCGTCGAGTTGCGCGTTCATCAGCGTGGGCCCGCTCTGGACGACGCCGGCCTGCAGGCCCCGATTCTGCAGACCTCGCGCGGCTTCCAGGCCGAGCAGCCCGCCCCCGACGACGAGGCCGTGCGAGCGCCCTTTGGCGAACTCGATCATCGCCTCGCAGTCGTCGAGGCTGCGGAACCCGAACACGCCGGGGATCAGGGTCTTGTTATCGGCCTGCCAGATGCCCTCCATCGGTGGGAAGAACGATCGGCTGCCGGTCGCCAGGATCAGCTTGTCGTAACGGATCTTGGTGCCGTCGTTGGCGAACACCACATGCGCGAACGGGTCGATGCGCACGACGCGGACGCCGGCACGCAGGTCGATGTTGTTCTCGGTGTACCAGTCCAGGGGGTTGAGGTAGATCTCGCGGGCATCGTCGGAACCGGCCAGCACGTTGGACAACAGGATCCGGTTGTAGTTGCCGTACGGTTCGTCGCCGAAGACCGTAATGGCAAACCGTTCGCGGCCGCCGCGGGCGATGATCTCCTCGAGCGCGCGCGCCCCGGCCATCCCGTTGCCGACCATCACCAGGCGGGCCGGGACCGGGCGAGCGTGCCCATTCGTCGAGGGTTGCGCAAGCAGTGTCATGACCGGCTAGACCTCCACGAGGCCGATGTCGACGATGACCGTGCCGCTCAGTCCGTCGGGTGCGGTGACGAACACCTCGAGGACTGTGTCGGCGATCAAGTCTTCGACGACCCGAAGCGGCACGTGCACAGCGTCTTTGGCGCCGATGGGGAAGTATCGCATCGGCGCGCCGTCGCGCATCACGATAACGGTGATCAGCTCGTCGGCGCTGTTGCCGCCACGGAAGTACAGCGGCTGGCTGATCACACCGGCGGGCACCACGTAGCGCAGCGTGGAGTCGAGCAGAAACGGTGCGTCGTAACCCTTTCCGTCGAACGTGAACACTCCTTGCAGGAATTTCGGTGTGCTGTCATCACCCATCGTCGGCTCTCTTCCTCGTATCGGCTGTGTCGGCTCGGCTGAGCGCGACCGCGCAGACCTTGAACGACGGCATCCGCGAATGTGGGTCCAACTCTGCGATGGTGAGCCGGTTGATGTTCCCGGCACCGCCCCAGTGAAACGGCGCGAACACGGTGTCCGGGCGGATGCCGCTTTCGGTGCGCGCCGTCATCACGACCTCTCCCCTGCGGGTCCGCAGCCGGACCTTCTCGCCGGTTCGGACACCAACCAGTTGAGCCAGCATCGGATGCAGCTCGACCACGGGCTCCGGCTCCGCTTCGGCGAGCGAAGCGACCCGCCGCGTCTGCGTGCCGGACTGGTACTGGCGCAGCACCCGCCCGGTGGTGAGGTAATACGGGAATTCGTCGTCGGGCCGCTCGGCGGGCGCGGCCTGTTCGACGGGATGGAAGTGCGCCCGCCGGTCCGGCGTCGGGAAGTCTTGCGCGAACATGCGTACGGTGGCCGGGTAGGACGGGGAAGGGCAGGGCCAGAACACCCCCTGTTCGGCGTCGATGCGGGCATAGCTGATGCCCCGGTAGTCGGCCTTTCCGCCCGCGCTGGCCCGGGTGAGCTCGTCGAACACCTCTTCGGGATCGGCGGAAAACCCCTGAACCCCTAGGCGTTTCGCCAGGTCGGCCATCACGTCCAGGTCGCTGCGGACCTCGCCAGGGGCCGCAACCGCTTTGCGGCGCAGGATAACCCGGCCTTCCAGGTTGGTCATGGTGCCCGACTCCTCGGCCCACTGGGCCGTCGGCAACACCACGTCGGCGAGCGCGGCGGTCTCGGACAAGAAGATGTCGGACACCACCAGAAAGTCCAGATCTGCGACCTTGGCGGCGACACGTAGCGAGTTCGGCGTCGACACAACGATGTTGGACGCCATTACCCACAGCGCCCGCACACCGCCGGGGGTGCCGATGGCGTCCAGCATTTCGTAAGCCGAACGGCCCGACGACGGCAGGTCGGCCGGGTTGATTCCCCACACCTGCGCAACATGAGCACGAGCGGCCGGGTCGTCAAGCTTGCGGTAGCCCGGCAGCTGGTCGCATTTCTGGCCATGTTCGCGACCGCCCTGACCGTTACCCTGTCCCGTGATCGATGCGAACCCCTGGTATTCGCCGCCGGGCAGTCCAAGGGCCAGGGCGAGGTTGATGAACCCCTGGACGGTGTCGGTTCCGCAGCTGTGCTGCTCGGCGCCGCGTGCGGTGAGAATGATCGCCCGTTCGGCTTTCGCCAGCATCCGGGCTGCTGCCACGATGTCGTTCTCGGGCACGCCGGTGAGCCGTTCCACCCGGTCGGGCCAGTAGAGTCGAACCGCGCGGCGCACCGCTTCGAAATCCGTTGTCCGGTCGGCGATGTACTTCTGGTCGATCAGTCCTTCCCGGACGACGACGTTCAGCATGCCGTTGGCCAGCGCAAGATCGGTGCCGGGGACCGGTTGCAGGTGCAAGTCGGCGCGGGCGGCGGTGGCGGTGCGGCGTGGATCGACGACGATGTGCTTGGCGCCGCGGGAGCGGCCCTCGTCGAAGAACTGCATCGCCGGCGGCAGGGTTTCGGCGGGGTTGCTGCCGACAATGAGCAGGAGGTCGGCGTGCGCGATGTCGGCCAGTGGGAACGGCAACCCCCGGTCGACACCGAAGGAGCGGATCGACGCCGCCGCTGCCGACGACATGCAGAACCGGCCGTTGTAGTCGATCGCCGAAGTCCTCAGTGCGACGCGCGCGAATTTGCCGAATTGATAGGCCTTTTCATTGGTCAGGCCGCCGCCGCCGAAGCATCCCACCGCGTCACGGCCGTGGTCGTGTTGCGCCTTCTGGAAGGCGGTGACGACGCGTTCCAGTGCCTCGTTCCAGGTCGCCGGCCGGAGCGGTTCGCGGCGCCCGTCGCGGACCAGCGGCTTGGTGAGCCGATCGGGGTGGCCCAGCAACTCGGCCGCCGTCCAGCCTTTAGCGCACAGCCCGCCGCGATTGGTCGGAAAGTCGTCCTGCGGTGCGAGGACCACGGATCCCCCGGACACGTCGAGTTCGATTCCGCACTGCAACGAGCAGTACGGACAGTGCGTTTTCGTCGGCTGGGGCGTGCTGGCCGCCATGAACCATCACCGCTGCGTTGCTGTCTCGGCGGAGGTGCGGCCGCCTTCTTCTTGACCTGCCACTTCACCTCCGATCGATTCGTCCCCTGTCGGCGAAGCTACGCGCCAAGTGTTTCCAAGGCATTTCCGCTGATTGTCCGCAGCACTACCGCGCGCTCACGCCGCTGGTGAGTCAAATGTTTTCGCGAGCTGTCAACGAATCTCATACGCGGCGTGGGTCATTGGTTGTAACAGTCCAGTCATACACCGGTTATCCGGATTGGGTAGCGTTGGGCGACTTGCGCGATCGCGAGTCACATCGCGAAGTACACCAGCTCGCCGCCGATGACGGTGGCCGCCACCATGCCGGCGTCCAGTTCGGCCAGCACCGTCTGCGGTGGCTCGGTCAGCACGCAGAGGTCCCCTGGCTGTCCCGTTTCCACGGTCCGCACCCGGCCCGGACGATCCGGCCGCCCCAGAAACATCGTCAAAGCCCTTAGCGCCGAGACACGTTCGTTCGCACCGAGAACGGCGCCGCTCGGTGTGGTGCGGTATACGGCAGCGCGCATCGCCGTCCATGGGTCTCCGTGACCGAACGGCATGTCGGTGGAGAAGGCCACCGGCACCGTCGCGTTGAGCAGTGTTGCGACGCGCCATAGCTGGTCATGCTCGGCGACGGGGACCTCGGCGAGGTACTGGTCGCCGCGCTCGGCGACGAAGTTGGGCTGTGTCACCACCGTGACCCCGAGTGCGGCGAGGTCGCTCACCTGGTCGTCAGGCACGACGGCGGCGTGTTCGATGCGATCGAGCGGATGGCTGCCGGCGGCACGCAGTGCCGCGATGGTCACCACCAGCTGCGCCGCGGTCACGCAGTGCACGGCCACCGGCCGGTCGTCCGCGTGCTGATCGGCGATCCAGCCCGTCAGCGAGTCCAGGTCAAGACGGTCATCGTGCAGGATTTGCTTGCCCGGTGACAGGAAACGCAGCCGGGGCCGAAACTCGTCGCGACGGTGCGCCACCACCAGCGAGACCATGTCGTCGGCATGAAGGTCGGGGGTGGCGTCGGTGACCCCGGTGACGCCGGTCGCGGTGATGCGGCGGCTGAGTTCCGCCAGGTCGGTTTCGCGCCGCGCCAGCGCCTCCGACCAGCCGCGGTCGGCGCTGCGCAGCCGGCCGTCGGGATGTTCGGCCAGGCCGATCCGGCCCAGTGCGGCGGAGTTGAGGATCCACAGCGCACCACTGCGGTGCTGGATGCGCACCGGAATGTTGCGCACCAACCCGTCGAGAGCGGCCCGGTCCAACTCGCCGGCCACGGACTCGTGATAGCCGACGGCGCGAATCCATCCGTCGGGACCTGGCGATGCGTTGCACAGCAGTTGTGTCAGTTGCGCTTTGGTGCTGACCCCGGGCGGTCCGACGAGAAATGAATTGAGCGCGGAAGCCGCCGAGCGCAGGTGCACGTGGTGGTCGTGCAGCCCGGGCAGCACGGTTCCGCCGCCCGCGTAGAGCACACCCTCGCCGCGCCTGGCAACAAGGCCCTCCCCCACCTCGTCGATGTGCGCGCCGACCCGGATATCGGCGATCGTTCCGTCCAGCAACGCAGCTCGTTGAATCAGCATGACGGGCAACCTCTTTCGACGACCAAGCGCCGCACGGCGTCGTTGTCGGCGCCGAGTTCGGGCGCCGGGCGGGACGCGGGCGGTGCCTGCGGCGGCGGCGCCGGGAAGCCCGCCACCGAGTCCGCCGTCGGCAGTGCGGCGTAGGTCGCGGCGACGGCGGCCATCGACACGTGGATCAATTCGCCGCCGCCCCGGCCGAGCGACTCCGTCACGGTCAAGGTCGCGTCCAGCCCGGTCAGCGGGTCGGCGATGGCGTCGCCGCAGAACACCGGTCCGTGCGAACCGGCACCGACGGCGGTGCCGACCAGGCCGCCGGCCACGGCGGCGTCGTCGCCGAATGCCGGTCGCGCTTCGTCATATCCGTTGATCCGCAGCCAGATTCGACCCGCGTGTGACGCGGCGTGGTCGGGCCCGAGCCCGCGCCGGGCCAGCGCCGCGGGACGCGAGCCTTCGATCACGACATCGGCGACGGCGAGCAAAGCGCGCAGCTCGTCGGCCTGAGTAACGAAATCGACGCAGTAGGAGAGCTTTTCACCGTTGATCCAATCGAAGAACGCGCGGTTGCCTGCTCGGGTGCCGTCCGGGCGTGCCGGGCTTTCGACCTTGACGACGGTCGCCCCGCCGCGTGCCAGCAGCTTTCCGCACAGCGGGCCCGCCCACATCGACGACAGGTCGGCGACCAGCAGGCCGGTCAGCCCGCGCTCCGACGCCCGCGGGCCCATTCGGCGAATCAGCGGCCGCCCGGCGGCGACCTCGCCCAGGGCGGCGGCCGGGATGTCAAGCAAGCGTGAGCGTTCAGTGATCGTGGACACCGGATGTGTTGCGACCCAGTGCCGCAGCAGCGGCCACGGGTCGGCGGGCGGGTCATCGACCTGCACCAGCGCGGGGACGGCGGCGATGTCGTCGGGGCGCGACAGCGTGATCGCACACCAGCCGTCCCTCGCCGCAAGCAGCCGAGTGGCGCCGCCGGCCGACACCCGGCCGCCGCGGGTCAATCCGAGCAGTGCGGCGCGTCCGATGAGCAGGCCGGCGGCGTCGATGGCGATACCCATGCGGTGACCGACCGCCGTGGCCACCTGCTCGGCGCGGGCCAGCACGTTCGCGCGGCAGAAGTCGGGTGGCCCGTCGCCCAGCCCCGTCAGGTGGGCCAGCCCGCTGCTACCCCACTTGGACGCCCATTGCGACCCCGCCGAGCTCACGGCCGCCAGCGTAACGCCGCTGCGAAAAATGGCGGGCGGTTTCTCAGTGGCGTTACGCTCGCGAACCGTTCAGAAATGCAGCGCGTCAAACCGCCAGTCCAGCACCGGCCGGTCGGGTTCACCGTCGGACTCACCGACGGCGTATACCAGCGACCGGAGCCGCAACGCCCCGCCGTGATCGGTCGGTTCGGCGGACTCCACGTGCAGCTCGCTGTAGAGGGTGTCACCCTCGTGCACCGGGCCGGTGTGGTCGCAGGACTGCCAACCCAGCACCGTCACCAAATTCGGCAACAGCCGACTCGCCTGCGCTAGTGCCAGCCCGATGGTATGTCCGCCGTACACCAAACGCCGCCCGCCGACCCGCGAATCATGGTGTGTGGCAGCGATGTTCAGGGTGAGTCGAGCCAGTTCGGGTGCGCTACTGACCACATCGCCGGTGCTGCGCAGCACCGCACCCGCCAGGCCGGTCGCGAAATGGGGACCGGGCACCTTGTTTCGGAAGACATCGCCGTCCCATTGCGCCGTCGGATCGGCGACCGGTGGGGCCGCGTCGGCGCCGATGGCCGACAGGTCGTCGCCGGGTGCGCCTGACGGATCCCAATCCGGGCTGGCCGGCAGCATGGCACATCGGTAGAAGTCGAGCACCAACCGGTCGGCCTGGTCGATCGTGATCATCCGCAACGCCGCCAACCCGGTCGGCGCCCGACCCTGCTTGAGCGAGTTCGCCCGCAGCCCAACCACTTCGGTACGGGTGTATATCGAGTCGCCGACAATCGGGAATCGGTGAAACGTGAGGCCCCGATAGAACAGGTTGGCCTTGACCCGCTGGGTCACCAGCGTCGACTGACCGATAGCCACGTCGCAGACCAGCGCCGGATGCACCAGCGGGGCGGGCAGGCCCGTCACGGCCGCACACAGACCGGCGTCCAGCGACAGCCGCAGGCGGTCCCCCACGACCGCCTGATGAGCCGCGGCGAGACCGGATGACAGCGTGATCGACGGCGCCCAGTCGAATACCTGCCCCACGGAAAGATCGTCGAAGTAGGGCCCGCCCTCGAGCTGACCCGCATACCCGTTACCAGTCACAACGCCCCATGCTGGCAGGGTGTCGAATCGGGGGTCAATGTTGGAGGGTGGATGCAGGTGACTGACGAAGAAGACATCGTGGTCGCCACTGTGCGGGCCTTCATCGACCGCGACGTCAAGCCGGGTGTCCGCGAGGTCGAGCATGCCAACACCTACCCCGAGGCGTGGATCGAGCAGATGAAGCGGATCGGCATCTACGGCCTGGCCATACCCGAGGAGTACGGTGGGTCGCCGGTGTCGATGCCGTGCTATGTGCGGGTCACCCAGGAGCTGGCGCGGGGCTGGATGAGCCTGGCCGGTGCGATGGGCGGCCACACCGTGGTGGCCAAGCTGCTCACGCTGTTCGGCACCGAGGAGCAGAAACGGGCCTACCTGCCGCGCATGGCGACCGGCGAGCTGCGGGCCACCATGGCGCTGACGGAACCGGGCGGCGGCTCGGACCTGCAGAACATGTCGACCACCGCACTACCGGACGGCCCGGACGGTCTGGTCATCAACGGCTCCAAGACCTGGATCAGCAACGCGCGCCGTTCGGGGCTGATCGCGCTGCTGTGCAAGACCGACCCCACCGCCGCGCCGCGTCACACGGGCATTTCGATCGTGCTGGTTGAGCCCGGGCCCGGCCTGACAGTGTCGCGGGACCTGCCCAAGCTGGGCTACAAGGGCGTCGAGTCCTGCGAGCTGTCGTTCGACGACTTCGCCGTGCCGGCGTCGGCGGTGCTGGGCGGCCGGATGGGCGAGGGGTTCGCGCAAATGATGAAAGGGCTCGAGACGGGTCGCATCCAAGTCGCCGCCCGGGCCCTGGGCGTGGCGACGGCGGCATTCGAGGATGCGCTGGCCTATGCGCAGCAGCGGGAAAGCTTCGGCCGGCCGATCTGGCAACACCAGGCGATAGGCAACTACCTGGCCGACATGGCGACCAAACTCACCGCCGCCCGTCAGCTCACTCGCTATGCCGCCGAACGCTATGACAGTGGCCAGCGCTGCGACATGGAGGCCGGGATGGCCAAGCTGTTCGCTTCGGAGGCGGCGATGGAGATCGCCCTGAACGCCGTGCGCATCCACGGCGGCTATGGCTATTCGACCGAATACGACGTCGAGCGCTACTTCCGGGACGCGCCGTTGATGATCGTCGGTGAAGGCACCAATGAGATTCAGCGCAACGTGATTGCCGCGCAGCTCATCGCTCGCGGCGGGATCTGAGCCCGAATCACAATGTCCCGGCCCGGCCTGGGCACGTGCTGTATATTTGCCTGACTTCTCACGCCAGCAAATCGGCTCGGGAGCAGACCTTTTCGGACCCGTGGGAACCAAACAGGAAGGCAGCCGCCATGAGCTATCCCCCAGGGCCGTACGAAGGTTCACCCGAATGGCAGGGCCAGCAACAACCGCATTGGCAGCCCCAGCAGCCGCCGTGGCAGGGCCCCCCGCCCGCCGGCTGGCCGGGCCCGCAGCCGGGCTGGCCGGGCCAGCGCGAGCCGGACAACTACCTCGTCTGGGCGATTCTGTGCACGGTCCTGTGCTGCATTCCGCTCGGGATCGTCTCGATCGTGTACTCCACCAAGGTCTCCGGGCTGTGGGCCCAAGGGCGCTACGCCGAGGCCCAATCCGCGTCCGACAGCGCCAAGAAGTGGGCCATCATCGGCGCCGTCGTGGGCATCGTCCTCGACGTGATCCTGGTGATGCTGTGGTTCTTCGTCTTCGCGGTGGCCATCTCGAAACTCCCGTCCACCACCACCACGACGTTTTCTGGCTACTGAGAAACAGTTTGGGGGCCAACGTAAGTCGCGTCCACCAGCCCCCAGGCCAACGCGGTATCCGCGTCGACCGAGTGACCCGATAACACCAGATATGCCGTGCGCCAGCGGCCGATCCGGCGGGTGATGCTTACGGTGCCGCCGGCGCCGGGGATCAGGCCCAGACCCAATTCGGGTAGCCCGAACACCGAATCGTCGCGCGCCTCAATCCATCCGCAGAACGCCGCCATCTCCAGTCCGCTGCCCATCACCCGGCCGTGCACCTCGGCGCGGCAGGACCGGCCGAGCCTGGCGGTCAGGGCATCCAGCGCCAGGGCGGGGCTGTGCCGAGTGCGGGCCAGGTGCGCGCTCGCCGGGTCGGCGAAGGTGCCGAATTCGGCGAGGTCTCCGCCGCTGCAAAACGACGGTCCATTGCCGCTCAACACGATTCCGGTCACCGACGGGTCCAGTTGCGCGACGGTCAGCGCCTCGAGCAGCGCGGCGCGCGCATCGGTGGAAAAGGCGTTGTGGCGTTGCGGGCGGTTGAACCTGATCCGCAGGGTGTCGCCGGCGCGCTGCGCCTGCACCGGGTCGGCGATCTCAGGCATGCGCGCCGGGCCACGCTCGTCGAGCCAGCGCGCGAATTCCGGGCCGGCCTGCAAGGTCGAGTAGGCCAGCGACTCCGTCACCACTCCGGCCAGCGTCGGGCCGCTCGGGTCCACCGCGCGGAGCACGTCCTCGCACACGCTGCTGGCGTGCGGCCACCGTTGGCAGCGCTCGGCCAGCTCGGCCACGGCCTCGGGCACCGAATCGACGGTGACCGCTCTACGATCGACAGACGGATCCTCGGTAAGCGTGAAAGTCGCCGTCTCCAACCAGTATTCGGCCGCCGCGAAGTCGGCGGCCGCGCCGAACGCGACGATCACACCCGGGGGTGACATGACGCCGGCGTCCGGCGCATTCGATACCGAACTCAGTCGGACCAGCCGGAGCACGGGTCACACCGAATACTTCTCGATCAGCCCGCTCTTGTACAGCTTTCCGGTGTCGGTGCGCGGCAACTGCGTCTCG
>DASSGQ010000035.1:0-6228 GCA_035693385.1 Mycobacterium sp. | reverse complement strand
GACCTCGCCGCCGGCAGCGGCGAAAAGCATCGTCGGGTGGAACTGGATGAACTCGAGATCGCTGACCGCGACGCCGGCCCACAACGCCAACGCGATTCCGTCGCCGGTGGAGCCCTCGGGATTGGTGGTCGCGCCGTAGAGGTGCCCGAGGCCGCCAGACGCCAGGATCACCGCGGGCGCGCTGACGATCCCGTACCCGTCCGCGTTGCCCACCAGCACGCCCGTCACCGCCGTACCGTCGTGCAGCACCCGCAGGGCCACGTGGCCGGTGCGGAGGTCCAGCACGGCCGCGGCGTGGTCGAGCGCGCGCTGGACCTCGGCGCCGGTGGCGTCGCCGCCCGCGTGCACGATGCGTCGCCGCGAGTGACCACCCTCGCGCGTCACGTCCCAGCGACCCGGGGCCGATTCGTCGAAACGGGCTCCGACGCCGACCAATTCGGACACGGCAAGGTAGCCGTCGGAGACGATCGAGCTCACCGCGTCCGGATCACAGAGGCCCGCGCCCGCCGCCAGGGTGTCGGCGACGTGGGCGTCCACCGAGTCGTCATTGTCCGGCAGCACCACGGCGATGCCGCCTTGTGCGTAGTGGGTGGCGGTCGCCCCGCGCGTGTGGTCCGCCTTGGACAGGACGACCACGCTGCGGCCGGCGCGTCGGGCGGCCAGCGCGGCGGCCAATCCTGCGACGCCCGTGCCGATGACGACGACGTCGGCTGCATGGGTCCAATCGGGACGGATCATTATTCGCCGCCGCCCGGCTGCCCGATCTCGATCATGCGCTGCACGCTGCGCCGGCCCGCCGCCGCGATTTCGGGGTCGACGTGAACTTGGTCAGCACCCTCGACAAGACAACGCAACAACGCGGCCGGGGTGATCATCTTCATGTACTTGCACGAGGCGCGGTCGTTGACGGCCTGGAAGTCGATTTGCGGCGCCGCCCGGCGCAGCTGGTACAACATGCCGACTTCGGTGGCGACCAGAACCTTGCGGGCGTGCGTCCGGTGCGCGGCCTCCAGCATCCCGCCGGTCGACAGAATCCTCACCCGGTCGGGGGGGAAGGTGCCTTCGCCGGCGAGGTACAAGGCCGACGTGGCACATCCGCATTCCGGGTGCACGAACAATTCGGCGTCGGGATGCGCGCGGGCCTGGTCGGTGAGTTCGTCGCCGTTGATGCCTGCGTGCACGTGGCATTCGCCGGCCCAGACATGGACGTTCTTGCGGCCCGTCACGCGGCGAACGTGCGCCCCGAGGAATTGGTCCGGGCAGAACAGCACCTCGCGGTCCGGGGCGATGGACTCGACCACTTCGACCGCATTAGACGAGGTGCAGCAGATGTCGGTGAGCGCCTTCACGGCGGCCGTGGTGTTGACGTAGGAAACGACGACAGCGCCGGGGTGCTCGTCCTTCCAGGCACGCAGTTCGTCGGGGCTGATCGAATCGGCCAGCGAGCAGCCGGCCCGTTGGTCCGGGATGAGCACGGTCTTGTCCGGACTGAGGATCTTGGCGGTCTCGGCCATGAAGTGCACGCCGCAGAACACGATGGTGTCCTCGGGTGCGTCGGCGGCGATCCGCGACAGCGCCAGCGAATCGCCCACGTGGTCGGCGACGTCCTGGATGGCGGGCAGCTGGTAGTTGTGCGCGAGCACGGTCGCACCGCGCAACTTTGCCAGGCGGCGAATCTCGTTGGCCCACTGCTCATTCCCGTCCAGACCTACGTAGCCGGTGGGCGTGTTCGTGATGCCGGCAGTCATGTCGTCCGCGAGTGTGTCCATGCGAGTCAAAACCGTCATGGCGGGTCCTTTCGCGTCGAAAGGTTTTCGACTTACAATCGAAAACATGGCCCATATTAACACCGCCCACGAAGTTCTCGCGGTCGTGTTCCAGGTTCGTCAAGTTACCGGGGCCCTCCGAACAGAAAAACCGCAGCTGAACGTGTTGTTATGGCAACGTGCCCGGGATCCGCAACGCGGCACGTGGTCACTACCGGGTGGCCGGCTCCGCAACGACGAGGACCTGACCACCTCCGTGCGGCGCCAATTGGCCGAGAAGGTGGACCTCCGTGAGCTCGCTCACTTGGAGCAACTGGCTGTGTTCTCCGACCCACACCGGGTGCCGGGCGCCCGGGTGATCGCGTCGACGTTCCTGGGTCTGGTGCCCTCCCCCGCCACCCCCGAGCTGCCGCCCGATACGCGTTGGCACCCGGTGAATGCGCTGCCCCCGATGGCGTTCGATCACGGTCCGATGGTCACCCACGCGCGCACCAGGCTGGTCGCCAAGATGTCCTACACCAACATCGGATTCGCCTTAGCACCAAGGGAATTCGCGCTGTCCACGTTGCGCGACATCTACGGCGCGGCGCTGGGCTATCAGGTCGACGCGACGAACCTGCAACGGGTTTTGGCCCGCCGCGGAGTCATCACGGCGACCGGCACCATCGCGCAGTCCGGCCGCAGCGGCGGGCGACCTGCGGCGCTGTACCACTTCGCCGACGCGGCGCTAAGGGTCACCGACGAGTTCGCGGCGTTTCGACCGCCCGGCCCGGCCTGAACGCCGCCCGGCTGGGCGAACGCAAACCCCTGCCCCGGACACGCCGGTAGATTGGGCGGCAACACCGGAGTCGGTGAGCTCAATTCACAGACGAGAGCTCAATTCACAGACGAGAATTGGCTCACAATACGGCGATCACGCTTTGGTTACCGTCCGTTCATACGCGACAATGCCGGATAGCCAAGAAGGGACCCTCAATGGTTGAGCTCGGCAATCTCGCCGGAAAACGTGGCGCGCAGTGGATCGGCCGGCCGAACCACGAGGAGCTGCAACGCAAGGTGCGGCCGTTGCTGCCGTCGGATGACCCTTTCTACCAGCCGCCACCCGGTTTTCAGCACGCCGAGCCCGGGACGGTGTTGCGCTCACGCGACGTCGAGCTGGCGTTTCTCGGGCTGATACCTCAGCCCACAACCGCTGTTCAGCTGCTGTACCGAACGATGGACATGAACGGCGAGCCCGAGGCGACGGTGACGACGGTGATCGTTCCGGCCGGGCTCTCCTCGTGGCAGACCTGCCCGCTGGTGTCCTACCAGTGCGCGATCGACGCGATGACGTCACGCTGCTTTCCGTCCTACGCGCTGCGGCGCAGGGCGAAGGCTCTCGGGTCATTGAGCCAGTTCGAGTTTTTGCTGATCAACGCGGCCGTGGCCGAGGGTTGGGCCGTCTCGCTGCCGGACCACGAAGGCCTGCACGGTTCGTGGGGCGCGCCGTATGAGCCCGGCTACCGCGTCCTGGACGGGATCCGCGCCGCGCTGAGCTCCGATCGGGTCGGGCTGTCACCGTCAGCGCAAATCGGGCTGTGGGGATACTCCGGCGGCGGGCTGGCCAGCGCCTGGGCCGCCGAAATGTGTGGCGAGTACGCACCCGAATTGGACATCGTCGGTGCCGTGCTGGGATCGCCCGTCGGCGACCTCGGTCACACCTTCCGCAGGCTCAACGGCGGCGTGCTGGCCGGTCTGCCCGCGCTGGTGGTGGCCGCGCTGGTGCACATCTACCCCGACCTCGACCGGGTGATCAAAGAACATGCCAGCGACGAGGGCCGCGCCCTGCTCGAGGCGCTGGAAAACATGACCACCGTGGAAGCGGTCGTCCGCATGGCGGGCAAAGACATGGGCGACTACTTGGACGAACCGCTCGAAGACATCCTGTCGACGCCCGAGGTCACGTACGTCTTCGACAGCATCAAGCTGGGCACCGCGGTGCCGACGCCGCCGGTGTTGATCGTGCAGGCTGTGCACGACTACCTCATCGACGTGAAGGACATCGACGAGCTCGCCGACGCGTATTCGGCCGGTGGCGCCCAGGTCACCTACCATCGGGACGCGTTCAACGAACACATCTGCCTGCACCCGCTGTCCGCCCCGATGACGCTGCGCTGGCTCACCGACCGATTCGCGGGCCGACCACTGGACGCGCACCTCGTCCGGACCACATGGCCGACGATGTTCAACCCGATGACCTACGTCGGCATGGCGCGGCTGGCCAAGATCGCGGCCAAGGTCATCACCGGCAGGAAAGTCCCGCGTCGTCCCTTGTAGGTCCGCTATAGGTCCGCTATGGGGCCTCTAAAGCTCCGCTATGACACAGCGGCTTCCGGGGCCTCCGGCGCCATCGGCAAGGCATGTGACTGATCGGCTGGCGTGAGTGCGCCCAGGTCGTCGCGAGCGTCCGCCGCCGCCAACAGCGCATAGACCAACGCGGCGATGCCCGCAGGCCACATCAGCGTCGCCGCCACCAGCAACGGATCATCGGAAAGAAACACCGGCGGGGCCTGGATGACATACGCCACCGACGGCCTACCCGACAGCGGTACGGCATCGAAGTTCAACGCGCCATATTTCAGCCGCATCACCAGCGCCCCGATCGCTGAAGCGACGCCGGCGGCAATGATCGTGCCGATCGACAGGCAGATCACCATCGCCGGTCCCCGGCGCTCATGCCATTGCCACGCCAGCACGGGAGCGACTACCGCCACCAGGGTCAGCAGGCCGAGCATCAGGCATGGCGCGTCGAAAAAGTGCTCGGACTCGGTGCCCAGATAGTCGTGGACTCGCTCGCCGGCGCGCGTGATGGCCACCACGGCGTGGATCGGCGGGGCGATCCATGCCCACACCCCAGCGATAAACCCACCAGTCGCGGCCGCTGCCAGCACCGTGACGACGACCGCGCGCCTCCAGGAAGGGGACGTGCGGGGGACGCCGGTGGGCCCGGGAGCCTCGGGCGCGGCCTGCTCGGTCACCGCTGTGCCTCCAATTCGGCCGAGTCCGCCTGTCCGTGCCGCGAGCACTGCACCCGCCAGCCGTCCGGACGAACCTGGACCACCATCCGGCGTCCGCATTCGGCGCAGAACCGCGGCGGCTCGAGGCCCAGCCGGGCCGCTGCCGGCACGGCGGTACCACCTCGTTCCCCGGTGTAGACGTTGTACACGCCTGCGCTGACCGGAGCGCCCGGACCGCTCACCTTTTCAGCCACGGCTCCCAGTTTCTTACAGGCTCGCGTTCAGCGCCTTGATCGGCATCTGCAGGTCCGCGAGCAGTTCCAGGTCCGCTTCGGCGGGCCGGCCGAGCGTGGTCAGGTAGTTTCCGACGATCACGGCGTTGATGCCGCCCAGGATGCCCTGCTTGGCGCCCAGGTCACCCAGGGTGATCTCGCGACCCCCGGCGAATCGCAGCATCGTGCGGGGCAGCGCCAGCCGGAACGCGGCCACCGACTTCAACGCCTCGGTGACCGGCATCACCTCCCGGTCCCCGAACGGGGTGCCCGGCCGCGGGTTGAGAAAGTTCAACGGCACCTCGTCGGGGCCGAGTTCGGCGAGGTCGGCGGCGAACTCCGCGCGCTGCTCCAGCGTCTCGCCCATGCCGAGGATGCCGCCGCAACACACCTCCATGCCGGCATCGCGCACCATCGACAACGTCTCCCAGCGCTCTTCCCAGGTGTGAGTGGTCACGACGTTGGGGAAGAACGAGCGGGCGGTCTCCAGGTTGTGGTTGTAGCGGTGCACGCCCATCGCGGAAAGCCGCTCCACCTGCTTGGCGGTCAGCATCCCCAGCGAGCAGGCGATGTTGATCTCCACCTCGTTGCGGATCGCCTCGATGCCCGCCGCGACCTGAGCCATCAACCGCTCGTCGGGTCCACGTACGGCCGCCACGATGCAGAACTCGGTGGCACCCGACTTGGCAGTCTGCTTCGCCGCCTCGACCAGGCTGGGAATGTCGAGCCGGACGCCGCGCACCGGCGACGCGAAGAGCCCCGACTGCGAGCAGAAGTGGCAGTCTTCCGGGCATCCGCCGGTCTTCAGGCTGATGATGCCCTCGACCTCGACCTCGGGACCACACCAGCGCATCCGCACCTCGTGGGCCAACGCCAGCAGCTCGTCGAGCCGGTCGTCGGGCAGCCGGAGCACCTGCAGCACCTGTTCGGAGCTCAGTCCCTCACCGCGCTCAAGCACCTGCTGCCGTGCCACCGACACGATGTCCGCGTTGTTCATCTGCTCGGCGTCGGTCGTCGGTCGAATCGGCGCTTGGGTCACCAGGTACTCCCCCTGCATCTTTGTCATCTTTGTCCAGGGCCGATGCGAAACGCATCAGCCCACCTCGGTGCCACGTGGCATGGCAGCCAGAACGAAACGGTGTTCCAAGAAGGGTAACGGCCGCAGAACGTGGGGACCGCCGGGGTATGTCACCA
>DASSGQ010000034.1:0-5904 GCA_035693385.1 Mycobacterium sp. | reverse complement strand
GTGTCTCAGGCCGGCAGCGCAAAGACCACGCAGTCGTGCTTGCAGCCCTTGGCCGCCGTAGGTGAGTCGGGATCCGCCTCGCGGTGCAGCAGCGCGCGGGTGGGCACCACGCCCAGGCGGACGGTCTCCGAGCCGGCCTCGGAGCCGGCGTCCGAGCCGGACTGCGCTTCGGCTATGCCGTCGACGATCAGCGAGTAGCCCCCCGGCTCGGACGGCGGCCACAGCAAGGTGACGTCGCTGCGATGTGCGAGGTTTTCCCGGGTGTGCCCGCCGACCAGCCCGATGTCGAGGACCGCTGCGGGCCCGTCGGGGCTTTCGGGGAGACTGCGCAGCTCCGGAGCGACCGTCACGGTGTGTACGCGATATCCGTCGTCGACGGTGATCAGGTACGCGAACGGGTAGTCGGTGAGGGCGGCGGCGAGCCGCTTGACGTCCACCTTCTTCTTCGAGCGCATGGTTCGAGGATATTCGAGTAATACAGGCTCGTGGGCCGCTAGTCGGGCAGGTCCGGCAGCCTGATGCCAGGGTTCGGAGCGCCCGGGTCGCGGTCTGCCTTATTGAAGAAGCCCGAGTTGGGGATCGACGACTCACGGGTGGCGGCCGGGTTCCGGAAACCCGCGTCGTTGCCGGCGGTGAAGAAGCCCGACGGGGCGGTTGTCGTGGTTCGCATCGCCGATGGCGTGGGGGTGGAGCCGTTCGCCGCGCTGACGACGCCGGCGTTCGCGCCGCCCGGTTCGACACTGCCGGCAATGACGCCCGGGTCGGCGTGGGCGGCGAAGGCGGCGTTCGCCAGCGCCGGGTTGAGCAGGCCCGGGTTCAAGCCGCCGGTCGTTGCGGTGACCGAGTTAAGCAGGCCCGAGCTGAGGTTCGCCGCGCTGACGCCGCCCGTGAGGTAGCGGCTGGAGTTGAACATGCCCGGGTCCGAGCCGGCCTGGCCTGCCAGGGTGTTGTCCTGGAAGAAGCCGGCGTTGGCGTTGCCGTTGTTGAAAAAGCCCGAGTTGACCGCCCCAGAGTTCAAGAAGCCGCTGTTGGAGGTGCCCGCGTTTCCGATGCCGAAGTTTCCGTTGCCGGAGTTGAAAAAGCCGACGTTCCCGGTGCCCGAGTTGAACAGGCCGATGTTGCCGCTACCCGAGTTGAAGCCGCCGAAGCCGAACTGGTTGTTGCCGGTCAGCCCGATCCCGAAGTCGTTGTTGCCGGTGTTGCCGAAACCGACGTTGTTGTTGCCGAGGTTGCCCATGCCGAGGTTGTTGTTGCCCGAGTTGCCCGAGCCCATGTTCTGCGTGCCGCTGTTTCCGAAACCAGCGTTCGAACTGCTTTGCGTGGACCCTGGGGCGCCGAAAGTGAGTTGGCCTTTGTTGAAATTGATACCGAGCTTCTGCAGGATTTGCTGCCAGGGCGCCAGCTGTGCGACGGCCGCCGACGCGTCGGCGTGGTAGCCGGACATTGCGGCCACATCCGCTGCCCACATCGCCTCGTAGGCGGCCTCGGTGTCCATGATCGCCGGGGCATTGAGTCCGAACCAGTTCGTCGCCGAAAGCGCCTGCACCAGGGCACGATTGGCCGCCACCACCGCGGGCTGAATGGTGGCCGCCACGGCGCTTTCGAACGCCGCCGCGATGGCCGCGGCCTGGCTTGACGCAGCTTCGGCCTGCGCCGCCGCCGCGCTGAGCCAGCTCACATACTGCGTCGAGACCGCCATCATCGCCGCCGCCGACGCCCCCTGCCACGAACCGCTGGCCAGGTCCGACGTCACCGAGAAAAACGACGACGCCGACGACGCCAGATCCTCGGCAAGCCCGTCCCATGCCGCCGCCGCAGCAAGCAGCGGCGCGGCACCGGGGCCGGCGAAGAGTAGTGCCGAGTTGATTTCTGGCGGCAACCACGCAAAATGCGGGCTCGTCACCAACCCAACTTAGCCGGGACGACCCGCCCTTCGTGGCGTTATTGAACAGGTACCGGGCTGGGCTTGCGGCCGCGGATCAGCTCGCCGGGACGTGCATCGGTGGGAACGCCGTTTTCGGCGATTATCTCGCCGGACACGATCGTTGCCACATATCCGTCGGCGGTTTGGTCCAGGCGTCGCCCGCCGGCGGGCAGGTCATAGCTGATCATCGGCTTGTGCAGCCGCAACGCGGCGTGGTCGATGACGTTGATGTCGGCCTTGTAGCCGACGGCGATGCGGCCGCGGTCACCCAGCCCGGCCACCCGGGCCGGCACGGAGGTGAGCTTGCGGATCGCCTCGGCGACGCTGAACCGCCCGGACTTGCGGTCGCGCGCCCAATGCGCCAAGAAGTACGTCGAGTAACTGGCGTCACAGATCATGCCGTAGTGCGCGCCGCCGTCGCCGAGGCCGAGCACCACGTCGTCCCGGTGCAGCAACCGGCCGACGGTGTCCAGCGAGTTGTTCTCCAGGTTGCTCGTCGCGACCAGCAGCATGGCGCGCCCGTCGTCGTCGAGCAGCCGGTCGTAGGCCTCCTCCATCGGGTTCACACCCTTGGCCCGGGCGCGGGCTCCGATGCTGTCCGACGGGTCGGGCTCGTAATCGGGGTTGTCATCCAGCGGGAAGATCCAATCCCACATCTGGGCCACGTACAGGATCGGGTGACCCTGGCCGGGCTTGTCGGCCAGGATGCGGGCGCGGACCTCGGGCTTGCGCATCTCGGCCACCCGCTCGGCCAGCGGCAGGTGCGCGATCTCGCGGTAGCTCGGGTAGAGCACGAATGGGTTGGCGCTCAGCTGCAGCCCGATGATCAGCCCGATGGGGCGTGGCAGCAACTGCGCGGTGATGTCTCCACCTGCTGCGTTTGCCTTTTCGACCATGGTGATGGCGTCCGGCCAGGTGGGGTCGCCCGCATTGGCGACGACCAGGGTGAACGTGACGGGCAGTCCCACGTCCTCGGCGACGTCGAACACCGTCTGCAGCACGGGCTGGTAGCCGCCGGCCGGAATGTCGGGCACGAATTGCAGCAGGCCGCCGCCGCCGTCGACGACACCCCTGGCGATCTCTTCGATCTCCTCGCGGGCGGCGTCGTAGCTCGGGATCGGCGAACCGCTCTCGGTCTTGTGGATCGTCAACCGCGACGACGCGAAGCCCAGCGCCCCGACCTCCATCGCCTCCTTGGCCAGCGCCCGCATCTTCGCGAGGTCTTCGGGGGTGGCCGGCTCGCGGTCGGCGCCGCGCTGGCCCATCACGTACACCCGCAGCGGGGAATGCGGAAGATAGGCCGCGACATCGATATCGCGTTTGCCCGCCGCCAAAGTGTCCAGGTATTCCGGGAAGGTCTCCCAGTTCCACGGCAGCCCGTCGGTCATGACCACGCCGGGAATGTCCTCGACCCCGGCCATCACGTCGACGAGCACGTCGTGGTCTTCCTTGCGACACGGTGCAAAGCCGACCCCGCAATTACCCATCACCACCGTGGTGACCCCGTGCGCCGACGACGGGGTCAGGCGCTGCGACCAGATGGACTGGCCGTCGTAGTGGGTGTGCAGGTCAACGAAGCCAGGTGTGACCAGGAGCCCCGTCGCGTCGATCTCCCGTGTCGCGGAATCGCCGTTCACGGAACCGACCGCTTCGATGGCGCCGTCTTTTACCGCCACGTCGCCGACGTACGGCTCACCCCCCAGCCCGTCGACGATGGTGCCATTGCGGATGATGAGGTCGTAGGTCATCTAAATAATCTACGACCGTGTCGTTGGGTCATGCCAGGATCGGTGTTGTGATCGACCACACCGGAATCAACTGCGCGGACTACCCGAGATCGCAGGAGTTCTACGACGCGGTGCTGGGCGTGCTCGGCTTCACGCGACAGATGGATTTCGGCAGGGCCATCGGCTACGGGCGGGACGGCAAGCCCGCGTTCTGGATCTCGGATGGTGCTGCCGGCGCCGGCCTGGGACCTAACCGGGAAATTCACCTCGCCTTCGAGGCCGCCGACGAGAACGCGGTGCGCGCATTCCATCAGGTCGCGGTGGGTCTGGGTGCGGAGTCGTTGCACGCGCCGCGGCTCTGGCCGGAGTATCACCCCGGCTATTTCGGCGCTTTTGTGCGCGATCCCGACGGCAATAACGTCGAAGCCGTCTGCCACAACTTGCGGGCGTAGGGTCGCACGTATGTCAGGCACGGACGCCGCGGCTCAGGAGTTGCTTCGCGACGCGTTCACCCGGTTGATCGAGCACGTCGACGAACTCACCGACGGGCTGACCGAGGAGGTGTCCAATTACCGGCCGGCCACCGACGCCAACAGCATCGCCTGGCTGATCTGGCACAGCGCCCGCGTGCAGGACATTCAGCTGGCCCACGTAGCCGGCGTGGAGGAGGTGTGGACCCGTGACGGCTGGGTGGACCGGTTCAGGCTGGACCTGCCGCGCCACGACACCGGCTACGGCCACAACTCCCAACAGGTGGCGAAGGTACGGGCACCCTCCGACCTGCTGTCCGGCTACTACCACGCGGTGCACAAGCTGACGCTCGAATACATCGCCAGCGTGACCGCCGACGAACTGGCGCGCGTCGTGGACACCAGCTGGGATCCGCCGGTGACCGCCAGCGCGCGATTGGTGAGCATCGTCGACGACTGCGCACAACACCTCGGGCAGGCCTCCTACGTGCGGGGGATCGCACCGTAATTTGGCCGTAGATTGGCCAAGTGCGATTCGCGGTGACCTTCCTGCTATGGCTGGCCACCACGGTGGCCCTCGCGGTGGCGGTCCCGGCGGTGTGGGCGCAGCTGACCATCGTCGGCGAGGACGGCTGGGCCGCGCTGGCCGAGAAGGCGGCGGCCGATCCGGCTCTGCAATCGGCCGCGGCGGCCGAACTCGCCGCCCGAGCGACGGCGCTCATCGCCGCACACGGCGGGGGACGCTACCCCGTCGACGGCGCGCAGCTGCACGACGTCGCCGGCGCGTTCACGGCCGGCCCGTCGTTTCCGCCGTTGTTCGCCCAGGCGAACCGTGAGGCGCACCGCTGGCTGTTCAGCGCCCCGCAGTCCGGGCAGAACGGCAATCAATGGGTGATCGACCTGGCCCCGATGCTCAACGACGCGTCGTTCCAACCGATCTTGAGCACTTACCACGTGCAGGAGCCCGCGACGCTGACCGTTCCGCTGACGGTGTCGATTCCGTCTACGGGGCAATCGGTGCGGCAGGGACAGCTCAATAGGCTCGCCACCTGGGGGCCCTGGGTGAGCAGCGGCGCGGTGGCCCTGAGCGGACTCTGCGGGTTGCTGACCGTTGCGGTCGCGCGCCGCCGCGGCAAGGCGCTGGCCGGTCTCGGCATCTCGGCACTGCTTGTCGGCGCAGCCGGATGGGCGGGCATCGAGGTCGGCGGCCGCTACGTCGACGACGCGCTCAACACGACCACCGGAGACATCCGTCAGATAGCCGACGTGATGGTGCGGCACGCCGAGGCCGGCATGCATCAATGGCTCAACCTGACGTTGGCCGCGGGGGCGGCGCTGGCGGGGCTCGGCGTGCTCGTAGCGATGGCGGGCAGCGTGCGGCGCCCGTCAACTTAGCGGCAACTCGGCCAGTATCGCCCCGGTCGGCCGGGGCGATCCGGTGCCCGGCTCGACGGTGAACGCCAGCGCCGTGGAGGCTCCCAGGTTGGACAGCGTCGCCGTGGTCGACGGCGCCACCGCCGCGGTCCCCATGGTGCCCGCTGATCTCGGGCCGTTGGCTCCGAGCAACCACATCTGATAGACGGTGCCGGGGGACGGCGGCGGCACGTTGTTCATCACCAGCATCCCCTCGTTGCGGTCGCGGGAGAACATCACCGTGGCCGTGCCGTTGGCCAGCGGGCGCGAGACCGTCCGCACATCGGGGGCCGACATAATCTGCTCGGCGACCGTCTGCCTTGGCGGCGGCCGCATCAGCACCCCGACGCCATACGCTGCGGCACCCACC
>DASSGQ010000033.1:0-16916 GCA_035693385.1 Mycobacterium sp. | reverse complement strand
GGATCGTGACCGTCGACCTGCACACCGACCAGATCCAGGGTTTCTTCGACGGGCCCGTCGACCACATGCGCGGCCAGAACCTGCTGACCGGCTACATCAAGGACAACTATCCGGACGGCAACATGGTCGTGGTCTCCCCCGACTCCGGCCGGGTGCGCATCGCCGAGAAATGGGCCGACTCGCTAGGCGGCGTTCCGCTGGCCTTCATCCACAAGACCCGCGACCCGCGCGTGCCCAACCAGGTGGTCTCCAACCGCGTCGTCGGTGAAGTAGCGGGCCGGACCTGCGTGCTGATCGACGACATGATCGACACCGGCGGCACCATCGCCGGCGCGGTGAAGCTGCTGCGTGAGGCCGGTGCCAGCGACGTGGTCATCGCGGCGACTCACGGTGTGCTGTCCGATCCGGCCGCGCAGCGGTTGGCGGCGTGCGGCGCCCGGGAGGTGATCGTCACGAATACACTCCCGATCGGCGAGGAGAAGCGCTTCCCCCAGCTCACCGTCTTGTCCATCGCGCCGCTGCTGGCCAGCACCATTCGCGCCGTCTTCGAAAATGGCTCAGTCACAGGGCTATTCGACGGAGACGCCTAGATGGCTCCCGTAACAGGGGAGACTTCACACAACACCGTCATCTACCACAACCCGAAATGCAGCACCTCCCGCAAGACGCTGGATCTGTTGCGGGACAACGGTGTTGAGCCGACCATCGTCCAGTACCTGAAAACTCCGCCGTCGCGGGCCGAGTTGGTTCGCATGATCCACGACGCCGGCATCGACGTGCGGACGGCGGTGCGCAAGCGCGAAGCGCTCTACACCGAACTCAACCTCGCCGACGTGACCGATGACGAGTTGCTCGACGCGATGGCCGAGCACCCCATCCTGATCGAGCGACCTTTCGTCGTCACGCCGAAGGGCACCAGGCTGGCGCGGCCCATCGATACGGTCCGCGAGATTCTGTGAGACTCCTGCCCATGGCCGCCGCGGTGGTCGTGCTGGTCGCGGGTGCGTGCGCGCCGAAAGCGCCCGACTACCAGTCGATCTTGTCGAAGAGCTCGACAGCGGCCGCCACCACAACCACCACGACGGACAAGCCCGTTCCCCTGTCGCAGTATCTGGAAGACATCGGCGTCATTGGGAAACAGGTGGCGCCAGGCTCCCTGACCGATCTGGCCGTGTCGATACCCACGCCACCGGGCTGGTCGCCGTTCACCAACCCGAAGATCACGCCGGAGACGCTGATCATCGCCAAAGACCGTAAGTACCCGACGGCAAGGCTGGTGGTCTTCGCGTTGCGTGGGGATTTCGACCCGGCCAAGGTCATCAAGCACGGCAATGACGATGCCCAGCTGTTCGAGAACTTCAAGCAGCTGGACGCCTCGACGGCGGACTACAACGGCTTCCCCTCGTCGATGATTCAGGGCAGCTACGACCTCGACGGCACCCGGCTGCACAGCTGGAACCGGATCGTCATCCCCACCGGATCGCCGCCGGCTAACCAGCGGTACCTGGTTCAGCTGACGATCACCAGTCTGGCCGACCAGGCGGTCGCGCAGTCATCGGACATCGAGGCGATCATTCGCGGATTCGTCGTCGCCGCGAAGTGACAACCGCCGGCGTCGCTAGTGTGGTGAGCCATGACTGACTGGACCGCCGCAGACCTGCCATCTTTCGCGGGGCGCACCGCCATCATCACCGGCGCCAACAGCGGGCTGGGCGCGGTGACGGCCCGCGAGCTGGCCCGAAACGGCGCCAGGGTCATCCTGGCCGTCCGCAACACGGCCAAGGGCGAGGCCGCTGCCCAGCAGATGACCGGCACCATCGAGGTTCATCGACTCGACCTGCAGGACCTGTCGTCGGTCCGTCAGTTCGCTGACGGGGTGGACGGGGTCGACATATTGGTCAACAACGCCGGCATCATGGCCGCGCCCTACGCGCTGACCGTGGACGGCTTCGAGAGTCAGATCGGCACCAACCATCTCGGTCATTTCGCGCTCACCAACCTGTTGCTACCCAAGCTCACCGACCGGGTCGTCACGGTGTCGTCGATGGCGCATTGGCCGGGCCGCATCGACTTCGACGACCTGAACTGGAGATCGCGGCGCTACTCGCCCTGGGCGGCCTACGGCCAGTCGAAGCTCGCCAACCTGTTATTCACCAGCGAGCTGCAGCGACGGCTCGACTCGGTCGGGTCCCCGCTGCGCGCCCTGGCGGCACATCCCGGCTACTCGCACACGAACCTGCAAGGCGCCTCGGGCCGCAGGGTGAGTGACGCGCTGATCTCGGCGGCGACCCGGGTGGTGGCCACCGACGCGGATTTCGGTGCCCGGCAAACCTTGTACGCGGCGTCGCAGGACTTACCGGGCGACACCTTTGTCGGGCCTCGATTCGGCTATATCGGCCCCACCCAACCCGTCGGGCGCAGCCGGCGGGCACGAGACGCGGCTGCCGCCACCTCGCTCTGGGAGCTGTCCGAGCAGCTCACCGGCACCAAATTCCCGCTCTGACGTCATCGGCCACGTCGGCCACACCGGTCTCTCGCAAAGCGAGCAGGCATTTTTGATGAGCCAACGCGCCGCCAGACGCCCAGGTGACAGATGTGACATTCGCCGCTACCCCCGGGCGCCAAATTTTCCGTCTGAGGTGCACATGCGCTAACCTGACCGAGCGTCACGGCGAGGGTGGCCGGTCATTAGGCCGGCACCGTTATCGACGGAGACCGACTCTTAGTCGCGATCCCGGCCGTGCCCCGAACGAGAGCACACAGGAGCGACGAAATGGCTAAAGGCACAGTCAACCAGTTGGCGGTTACGGTGCGAACCGAGACCGGCAAGGGCGCGTCCCGGCGAGCCCGGCGCGCCGGCAACATTCCCGCGGTCCTCTACGGCCACGGCGCCGATCCACAGCACCTGGAATTGCCCGGGCACGACTTCGCGGCGGTGCTGCGGCACTCGGGCACCAACGCGGTGCTGACGCTCAACATCGGCGGCAAGGAACAGCTGGCCCTGACCAAAGCGCTCGACATTCACCCGATCCGCCGCACCATCCAGCACGCGGACCTGCTGGTCGTGCGTCGCGGTGAGAAGGTCGTCGTGGAAGTCACCGTGGTGGTCGAGGGCGAGGCCGCTTCCGATACCTTGGTCACCCAGGAAACCACCACCATCGAGATCGAGGCCGAGGCGCTGTCGATTCCCGAGCAGTTGACGGTGTCCGTCCAGGACGCCGAGCCAGGCACCCAGTTCACCGCCGGACAGGTCGCGCTGCCCCGGGGCATCAACCTGATTTCCGACCCCGAATTGCTGGTGGTCAACGTGGTGAACGCGCCGACGGCCGAGGACCTCGAGGAAGAGGGCGCCGGCGAGGTCGCCGAGGGCGAGGAAACCCCGGAAGAAGCGGCAGAAGCAGAAGAGGCCGGCGAAGCCGCGGCCGCCGAAGAGTCCGAGTAGAGGGTTCACGACGTGGCCGAACCCCAATTGGTGGTCGGCCTGGGCAACCCCGGAGACAACTACGCCCGCACCCGGCACAACCTCGGGTTCATGGTTGCCGACGTGCTCGCCGCCCGGCTGGGTGCGAAGTTCAAGGCGCATAAGCGATCCGGTGCCGAAGTTGTCAGCGGCCGACTGGCCGGGCACCCGGTGTTGGTGGCCAAGCCGCGCTGCTTCATGAACGAATCCGGCCGCCAGGTGGGGCCGCTGGCGAAGTTCTACTCGGTCGCCCCAGCCGACATCATCGTCATCCACGACGACCTCGACCTCGAGTTCGGCTGCATCCGGCTCAAGATCGGCGGAGGTGAGGGTGGCCACAACGGGCTGCGCTCGGTGGCGGCCGCGCTGGCCACCAAAGACTTCCAGCGGGTGCGCATCGGGATCGGCCGTCCGCCGGGACGCAAAGACCCGGCGGCGTTCGTGTTGGAGAACTTCACCGCCGCCGAGCGCACCGAGGTGCCGACGATCTGCGAGCAGGCGGCTGACGCCACCGAGCTGCTCATCGAACTGGGGTTAGAACCCGCGCAAAATCGCGTCCACGCCTGGTAGGCCTCGAGAAGCTTTGGCCTCTAGCTGACGAGGCTGACCGAGGTGGAGCGGCGCAGCTTGCCCGACGGCGTCTTCGGGATGGTGCCCGGGCCCAGCACCACGACATTGCGCGGCCGCATGTCGACCTCGGCCACCACTTCGTGGGCGACCTGGTGTTCGATGCGGCGCACTGCGGCCGGGTCCTGCCAGGCGTTGGACTCCACCGCCACGGCGAACGTCTCGCGTGAGTGCCCGGCATCGAGGCGCACCGCGACGGCGCAACCGGGCCGAACGCCCTCCACCCGGCAGGCGGCCCGCTCGATGTCGGTCGGATAGATGTTGCGGCCCGCCATGATGATGACGTCCTTGACGCGGCCGCACACCACGATATGGCCCTCCTCGGTGAGATAGCCGAGGTCCCCGGTGTCGTACCAGCCGTGCTCGTCCTGGGCCGGAATGAAGCCGCCCATGGTGAGGTAGCCGGGCGTCAGCGACTCGCCGCGCAGCTCGATCACACCGACACCGCGCGCGGCCATCACGTCGCCGTGCTCGTCGATGATGCGGGCCTCGAGATCGTTGAGCAGCGGACCCAGCGTGGCCAGCCGGCGGGTGTTGCCCTTGCTGGCGGGTACGGCCCGGCGCAGGGCGGCCAGCAGGTCGGCGTCGACCTCGTCGACGACCAGACCGGCGTTGCACTCCGAGAATGACACGGCCAGCGTCGTCTCGGCCATGCCGTAGGCCGGCAGGATCGCCGAGGGCCTCAGGCCGAACGGCTTGCCCGCGTCGAGGAGGTCCTCGACGTCGGCGGGTTCGACGGGCTCGGCGCCGGACAGGGCGAATCGCAGCGTCGACAGGTCGAACTGCCCGGGCTTGGCCTGGCGGCGCAACCGCTTGGCCAGCAGCGCGTAGGCGAAGTTGGGTGCCGCGGTCATGGTGCCCTGGTACTTGTCGATGAGCTTGGCCCACAGCAACGTGTCGCGCAGGAAGTCCATCGGCGTGACCTTGATCAGCTCCGCGCCGAAGTACATCGGAATGGTGAGGAAGCCGACCATGCCCATGTCGTGGAAGCACGGCAGCCAGCTGACCATGACGTCCCTGTCGACGTTGTACTCGGCGCCCACGAACATCGCCTCGGCGTTGGAGTGGATGTTGCGGTGGGTGATCTGCACGGCTTTCGGAGAACCCGTGGATCCGGATGTCAGCTGCATCAGCGCCAGGTCGTCCTCGCCGACCTCCACGGGGTCGATCGGTTCCGACGCCAGCAGGTCGGCGATGGTAAGGACCGTGATGCCCTTATCCTCGAGCACCGGGATGGCCGCCACGAAGGGGTCCGAGACGATGACGGCACTGGCCTCGATCATGCCGATGACGGTCATGGTGTCCTCGGCCCACACGGCCAGGTCGGTGCGTGGGGTGGGCTGGTGCAGCATGGTGAGGCTGGCCCCGCGCATCCATAGGCCCTGCGCCGTCGGCGCGATCTCCACCGGGAAGCCGGCCAGCACACCGACCGCGTCGCCGAGGCCGATGCCGGCCGCCGCCAGGCCGCCCGCAATGCAACGGGCGCGCTCGTGGACCTCACCCCAGGTGTGACGGATAGGTTCGTGGGGTTCACCGGTGACCATGCCCGTCGTCGACGTCCGGGCGTTGAGGTACATCTTGTCGGTAAACCTGCTCACAAAAACCTCCTCGGTTCCGGCGCATTCCCGAAGGCCCGGGATCTTATATTCCGCCTGCGGGTTGCCACTTTGTAGCAGGCACGCGAGCACAGTTTTGCCGCGGTTAGGTCTCGAATCGATGATGCGACAACGAGTCCGCCGGTAGGCCCGGCGGACGACGAAGCTGAGAGGCCTTGCTTATCGCTGCTCCCCATCGCGAATTATCTTAAACTCCTCTTAAGGAACTGCCAAACCAAGGCGCGATTTGAGTTCGATTTCACACTCCGTTCAGGCCCTGATCATGGGGGGTCGTGGGCGCCGGCACCACGCGGGCGCCCGGCACCGGTCCGCTGGCCACCCGGACGGTGCGGCACACGCCCGCCGCCGACAGCTCGGTCGCGACATCGACCGCCGAGGCCGCTGAGGCGCACAGGAAAGCGCAGGTCGGCCCAGAACCCGACACGATGCCCGCCAGGGCACCCACCTGGACCCCCGCGCGCAGCGCACGTCTCAGCGCCGGGTTCAGGCTCACCGCGGCCGCCTCCAGCTCGTTGCCCAGCAGCGGCGCAAGCTGCTCCGGATCGCCCGCGGCCAGGGCGGCCAGCACCGGGCCCGGCTCGGCAAGTCGCGGCGGGCTGCGTTTCTCCCTGAGCCGGTCCAGCTTGGCGTACACCGCCGAAGTGAGCAGCTCGCCGTCGGCCAACGCCAGCACCCAGTGGAAGTTGTTGCGGGACAGGACGGTGGCCAGCTCCTCGCCGCGACCGGTTCCCAACGCGGTGCCGCCGTGGAGCGCGAAGGGCACATCGCTGCCCAGTCGCGCGGCAAGCGTGCGCAGGTCGCGGCGAGGAACATTGAGTTCCCACAGCGAGTTCATCGCGACCAGCACCGCCGCCGCGTCCGCACTGCCGCCGGCCATGCCGCCGGCCACCGGAATGGATTTGTCGATCATGATCGAGACATCGGGAGCCCGGCCGACGTGGTCGGCCATCAGCTCGGCCGCCTGCCAGGCGAGATTGCGTTCGTCGGTGGGCAGTTTGTCGGCGCCCTCGCCGACGAGCTCGAGCGACAGCACGTCGGCGTTGCGGACCGTCACCTCGTCGAGCAGCGAAACGGCCTGAAACACCGTCGTCAGTTCGTGGTAGCCGTCTTTGCGTCGGTCACCGACCGCCAGGTAGAGGTTGACCTTCCCGGGCACCCGAACGGTGACCGAGCCGGTTGGCACCCACTGGGCAGCGGTGTTGCCGTCAGACATCGTCAACCACCGCAGCAGACTATCGCTGCCAATGGTGAAGCACACGCAACGGCGCTCCAGAGCACCAAGTCAGCCCGCGGAAACGTGGCCCGAAATGTGCGGCTGCGCCGCGTCAGGGCGTGCTGGGTGGGCGTCGTCCCGATTGCCGGAACGCTGCAACAGCCGCACGAAGTCATCGATGGACAACGTCTCGCCGCGACGCGCAGGATCGATGCTGGCCGCCAGCAATCGGCTCGCCGACTCGTTGCCCGAGCCGGCCCACTCGGCGAACGCATTGCGGGACGTCTTGCGCCGCTGGGCGAACGCGATGTCGACGAGTTGGAACACTTGCCGCCGAAAGACCTCGTCTGTCGGCCACGGCGAAGTCGCGTACCGGTCGATGCGCACCAGCCCGGAATAGACACGCGGGATCGGCCAGAAGACGGTCGGCGAGACCGTGCCGCAACGACGAACCCGCCCGAAGAAACGGGCCTTGACGCTGGGCACGCCGTATTCCTTGCCGCCCGGCTCGGCGGCCAGCCGTTCGGCGACCTCGGCCTGCACCATCACCGTCACGGTCTGAATCGACGGAAATTCGGCGAGCAGATGCAACAGCGCCGGGACCGCGACGTTGTAGGGCAGGTTGGCGACTAGGGCTGTCGGCTCAGTGGCCAGCTCGTCACGGCGAAGCGTCAACACGTCGTGGTTCACCACCGTCAGCCGGTGGATTTCACTATTCGAATGCTCGGCGACGGTCTGCGGGAGGCGACCGGCCAGCACCGGGTCGATTTCGACGGCGATGACGGCGGCGCCACGGTCGAGCAGCGCCAGCGTCAGGGACCCGAGGCCGGGACCGACCTCCAGGACGCGGTCGGAGCGGCTGACCCCGGACGTGGACACCACCCGTCGCACCGTGTTGGCGTCGTGGACGAAATTTTGGCCCAAAGCTTTTCGTGGCCGAAATTCAAGATCTTTGGCCAGGCGCCTGATCTCGGTGCGCCCGAGAAGCTGGATGGTCAGCTTGCACCAGCTCTTCCGCTGCACACGGGCCACGCCCCCCAACCCTGACGCGCCCGGGTCACCTCTGCGATGGCGATCTGCTCTTCGCGGGTGGCGAGGTCGGCGCGGGGCGCAAACCGCAGCCCGCCGTTGGCTATCCACGTACCAAAGTCGAATTGCACGCCGCCGTAGAACCCGTTGCCCGTGTTGATTGCCCAATTTCCGCCGGATTCGCAGCCCGAGATGGCGTCCCAGATTGATCCGTTGGTCACCGGGGGCACATCGGTGCCGGGCTTGATGCCCACCCGCAGCACGGCTTCACGGGCCGGCGCGATGACGGTGTTGGCGACCGGTATCCGGCCAGTCTCGACGCCGTTGACCATGGCCACCGCGAACGTCACGTCCTGCGTGCCCGGGCTGCCTGCGTCCTCGACGACCTGGCGGCTCATGTTCATCTCCGGGTCCTCGATCCGGCGCGAGTTCGGCGGCAGCGGAATTCGCTCGGTGACATGTTGAATCCGGTTACGGGTCACCTGGATTTCCATGCCGTCAGCGATCGGGGATGTTGCGCTGGGCACCACCTGGTCGCTGTCGAGCAGCGGAGCGCCGGCGGCGCTGAGCAGCCCCGCGACGGTGGGTGCCGGCAGGTGCACGGTGCGCACCGCGCCGCCGTCGTTGATCTGGACCGTCTTGGCGCTGACGACCGGCAGCGCCATCCCGGCCAGCGGAACACGGCTGCCGCGCGAGGCCGCGGCCGGGGCGGTGTCGGTCATCGCGAGCTGGGCCAGCGCCTCGTCCACGGTGGATGCCGTCGTCCAGACCTGCTTGGCGTCGCGACCGTCCAGCGAGATCTGCAACGGCCGGCTACGCCGCAAGACGATGTTGGCCGCGTCGCGGACCTCCACGTCACCCGCGGGGTAGAGGTCGTCGCGCTCGCCGACGGCGAAGCCGTTCTCCTGGACGATGTCGACCACCCGCGACTTCATGGTCGTCACCCGCATCGCGATTCCATCGACGGTCAGCGTCACCGTCTTGGATGCGGAAACCGCAAATCCGCCGGCTAAACCGAGTACCAACAGCAACCCTGCGACCACGAGCCGCAACATCGGCGATGGGTTCTGATGAAGTTTTGTCAATACATTCAAAGCGCGTCTACCCCGACCTCAGCAACTACTTAACGACCTAATCAGCACACATACAATGACAAATGGGCCCAAGGGCCCCGGTGTTCGATCACAAGACGGTAACGAACCGGCCAATCTTGAGCAACTCCGGAGCGATGGTGTTAAGGGATTCGGCTGGCGAAAACGCTACTCAGAAGCCAGTCCATAGACCCGGCGGGCATTGCTGGTGGTGACCTGCGCCAGCTCTCCGGGATCGTGCTCTACCAGTTCAGCGATCGCGCGCAGCGTGTAGGGAAGGCAATACGGCTCGTTCGCTGCGCCCCGATAGGGATGCGGCGTCAAAAAGGGCGCATCGGTTTCCACCAGCAGCTGTGCCGGCGGTATCAGCGGAACGGCCTCGCGCAGGGCGCGAGCGTTGCGGAAGGTCGCGGTCCCGGAAAGGCTGAGGAACCAGCCCGCGTCCACGCACCGGCGGGCCATCGCGCTGTCCGACGAAAAGCAGTGGAAGATCACCACGTCCGGGGCGCCCTCGCCCGCCAGGACGTCGAGTACCGCGGCGTCGGCCTCTCGGTTGTGGATCATCAACGGCTTGCCGCTCCGCTTGGCCAGGTCGATATGCCACGCGAAGGCTTCCCGCTGGACGTCCGGCTGCGCGCAGCCGTCCAGCCGCCCAGGCCAGTAGAGATCCATCCCGGTCTCGCCGACGGCCACCACCCTGGGGTGTCCCGCGAGTCTCTCGATCTCGGCACGGGCGGCGTCGTTCAGCGCGTTCGCGCGGGTGGGGTGCAACGCCACCGCGGCATAAACCCGCGGATCCCACTCGGCGGCCCTGGTCACCCAGCGCGCCGAGTCCAAGTCATCGGCGACGGTGACAACCGCTCCCACCCCGACCGCCGCGGCGCGTTCAACGATGGCCCGCACTCCCTCGGCTCCCCTGACCCGAGTGTCGCCACACGCGTCGAGGTGGGTGTGGGCGTCGATCAGGGGCGCCAACGGCTCGGGCGCGGGCGGCGCTTCTGGTTTACCGGGGCGGCTGGAGGTCACGGCCACACAATAGGGTGATTCTCGATGAGGCCCTATTACGTCACCACCGCGATCACCTACCCCAATGCCGCGCCGCACTTGGGGCACGCGTACGAGTACGTCGCCACCGACGCCGTCGCACGGTTCAAGCGCCTCGACGGTTTCGACGTGCGCTTCCTGACCGGAACCGATGAGCACGGGCTCAAGGTTGCCCAGGCCGCCGCGGCCGAAGGGCTACCCACCGCCGAACTGGCCCGTCGCAATTCCGACGTGTTCCAGCGCCTGCAGGAGAAGTTGAACATCTCCTTCGACCGCTTCATCCGCACCACCGACGCGGACCACCACGAAGCGTCCAAGGAGATCTGGCGGAAGATGGCGGCCGCAGGCGATATCTACCTGGACAGCTATCAGGGCTGGTATTCGGTGCGCGACGAGCGATTCTTCGTCGAATCGGAGACCGCGGTGGTGGACGGCACCCGGATCGCCGTCGAAACCGGCACCCCGGTGACCTGGACCGAGGAGCGGACGTTTTTCTTCCGGCTGTCGGACTACACCGACAAGCTGCTGGCCCACTACGAGGCCAACCCGGACTTCATCGCACCCGAGGTGCGGCGCAACGAAGTGGTCAGTTTCGTCTCCGGCGGGCTGCGTGACCTATCGATCTCGCGGACCTCGTTCGACTGGGGCGTGCAGGTGCCCGAGCATCCCGATCACATCATGTACGTCTGGGTCGACGCGCTGACCAACTACCTGACCGGGGCGGGCTACCCTGACACCAATTCGGAGTTGTTCCGCCGCTACTGGCCCGCCGACTTGCACATGATCGGCAAGGACATCATCCGTTTCCACGCCGTGTACTGGCCGGCGTTTTTGATGTCGGCCGGAATCGAGCTGCCGCGAAGGGTTTTCGCGCACGGGTTTCTGCTCAACCGTGGCGAGAAGATGAGCAAGTCGGTGGGCAACATCGTCGACCCGGGCACACTCATCGACACGTTCGGCGTCGATCAGGTGCGCTACTTCCTGCTGCGCGAGGTCCCGTTCGGCCAGGACGGCAGCTACAGCGAAGACGCGATCATCACCCGGATCAACACCGACCTGGCCAACGAGCTGGGCAATCTGGCTCAGCGATCGTTGTCGATGGTGGCCAAGAACCTGGGCGGGGTGGTGCCCGAGCCCGGCGAGCTGACTGCCGACGACACCGAGCTGCTGGCGGCCGCCGACGGATTGCTGGAGCGGGTACGGGCCAACTTCGACGCGCAGGCGATGCACCTGGCGCTCGAGGCGATCTGGCTGATGCTCGGGGAAGCGAACAAGTACTTCTCCGCGCAGCAGCCGTGGGTGCTGCGCAAGGGCGAGTCGGAGGCCGATCAAGCGAGGTTTCGTACGGTCCTGTACATCACCTGCGAAGTTGTCCGGATCGCGGCGCTGCTGGTTCAGCCCGTCATGCCCGAGTCGGCCGGCAAGCTGCTGGACTTGCTCGGCCAGGCCGAGTACCAACGGGCTTTCACCGCCATCGAGACGCGGCTCTCCCCCGACACGAAGTTGCCGGCGCCCACCGGGGTGTTCCCGCGCTACCAACCGCCCGTTTCCACCGAAGTCGAGTGAGCGGAACGAAGTGACGCGAGTGAGACGAGCAATCCAGCACCGAAGTCGAACGAGCAGAACGAAGTGATGCGAGTGAGACGAGCAACCCAGCACAGCGACGGGAACTTGTTGAGCCGCAATCGAATTGCGTAACCGATGATGCGCGGGTAGCCGCTTGCGCATCACCATCGACGACCGGCGGGTTGCTCACTCATCCCCCGGGTCAACCCGCGTTCCGTCGCGCCGGTCGTCGAAACGATTGGCACGCAACCAAACCCGCGACGTCGCGACGGGCTATGTACCTTCCGGCACCGTGGCGGTGTTCGTCTCGGGAGACTCCATTAGCCGGGCGTGCCGGAGAGTCTCGCGTCCAAGGAACTGCCGGAAATACGCCAATGAGTCGTCGGTGACGAGCCCGGGAAGCAGCAGTTCCCACACCTGACTCGTTAGACTGATCAGGTCTCCACTGAGACCATTAGCGGGAATCGCGTTGGACAGCAATCGAATTCCTACCATTGCGCCCACGATCGACTCGCTGACCACCTCCGCGTCGAGGTCTGGCCGGAGGTCTCCCTCGGCGCTTGCCCGCCGGGCCTCGGCGGCCATCAAATCCACCAAGCCTGCGCAGAATCGCGCCGCCGCTTCGTTGAATCCGCTCAGCGCAGCGGTCAATTGCTCAGCCGCGCGGGCCACCTTGTCGGATCTCAGCACATTCGCGATCGTGAACGTGCCGTGGATCATGTTCTCCAGCGCTGGTGAGGCCGACCCACAAACATTGCGGAAGGCGACCAGGAGGGTGTCCGAACCCTCCTCGATGATGGCGGACGCCAGCGATTCCTTGGAGTCGAAATGGTGATACAGGGCCCCCTTGGTCATCCCCGTCCGCTCGATGATCGTCCCCCACGCAGCGGCCGGATACCCGACCTCGCTGAAGACTTCAATCGCCGCGTCCAGAATTTTCCGACGGGTGGCTTGGGATCGCACCTGGCGCGCCATCGCTCCTGCACCTCCGGAGTTCCGTGATCTTTTCAGATTCCGGATCTGGGCTTCTCGTCTTTTGCCGGCAAAGGACCAAGCCTAACAACATCAACCCGCAATCGGCCCGATCCTCCGGCCCGCGGGGTTTTTCAATCGGAATCCAGGCCGGTCGGACCGCCGCGGATCGCGAGTGCGGTGCGTCGCCTGACGAATTGGCTGAAGTAATCGAATCGTTCCGGATGCAGGATTCCCGTCAGCACCAGTGCCCAGCTGCGCTCCAGGTCGAGGAGGAACCGGTCCGGCTCGTCGAGGTTGCTGATCTGTCGCAACCCCATATGGAGCGACACGATGAGGCGTCCGACATCCCGTGGGCTGCAACCCTGGTCGATGTCACCGTCGGCAATGGCTTTCTCAACGACCCCGGCGAGCGCTTGCACCCATCCGTCTAACAGTTTCTCCTGCAGCCCCTCCGACCGCCCGACCGATTCGAGCAAGTTCAGTCCCGCTCTGACGCCCTCCGCGTGGATGTCCTGCGCAGCTATCAAATAGGAGAAGTCGATCAGCGTTTCGAGGCCCGAAAGGTTTCGAGAAAGCAGGTCCGTCAGGGCGATGGTACCCGCGGTGGTCTGGCTCTCGATGATCGCAACCGCCAGCGCGTGCTTGGAACGGAAGTGGAAATACATTGCGCCCTTGGTCAATTCGGCGTCGCTCAGGATGTCGTCGAGGCCCACGTCGTGGTAGGCCCGTCGAGCGAACTGGTGTGCGGCGGCTCGCAGAATCTGGAGCCGCGTCAAGTCTGCGCGTCCGTCAGCCGAGTTGTTCGTCATCGCAACAACGGGCTGACGTGAGGGGTACCGGGTGATTGTGGTCCGCGTTGGCGAGCGCGACGATGGCCACGCGGGACACGGCTGTCCAGGCCCGCGTGCCGGGGCGGGTCGATCGCCGTTACGTTCACGATGCCCTCCCTCGAGCAAGCCGCACACTGCGGCCGGGGCGAGCACTCATAAGCGGACCTCGGACGGCATGTCGGCCGGCCCTGAGGTTAGCAGTATGTAGTAGCTCGCAGATTCTCAACGTTGATCACCAAACATAACGAAAACAAATACCGGTAGCCAGTTCCATGGTTGTTGACATACTAACAGTATGTATACTCCCTTGTCATGTGGCTGTTGGTTTGCTTTCCGCGTTCGGTTTCCAGCAACGCTTGGACGCTTCGCTCAGCCGCCACACCCGATCCCGGTCGGATCTGCACCCGTTAGGAGAAGCACATGTCGTTCCTGACTACTGAGCCGGCGGCATCGGCCGGCGAGCTACCAAGGTTCGGCGCGCCGCTGGACGCCGGAAAGGCGAGCGTGGCACCTCCTACGACCCGATCGTCCCTCGTGGCGGCCGACGACGCGTCGGCGCGGATGGCGAAGCAATTCGCCGTACATGCCGCGATATACCAGGCAATCAGCGCCCAAGCCCTGGCGATTCTCCGGCAGCTCGTTGGCGTCTTGACGGTCGGCAATGGTTCGCAAGCCCCGGCCGACGCCGTCAAATCGCACGCGGCCGGCTAACGAGCTGGATGCGAAGCGATGAGCATCGTCGCGTTCCCACCGACATTCGATACCACGAGAATGTATGCCGCTGCGGGCTCGGGGTCGCCACAGAAAGCGGCTCTGACATGGGACGATGAGCCACCTCGAGCGACGAGACGTTCGGCATGATCCCGCTTAGCACCGGCGCCATCGCCTCGATCGCCGCCATCGGGGCGCACTGCAACGACATCATGGTCGGCGCCGGCGCGACGTTGCTGCAGATCGCCGATCGCAATCCCGATGTTGTCGTGCACGCGTTGGTGCTCACCGGTGCCGGCACCGCGCGCGAGGTCGAGGAGAAGAACGCCTTCGCGGCGCTACTGCCGGAGGTGGACGTCCGGCTGACGGTAGCCGAGCTATCTGAAGGCAACCTTCCGGAAGAGTGGGGATCGGTAAAGCGCCGCCTCGCGGAGTTTCGCCGCCGCTGCCAGCCGGATCTGGTGCTCGGTCCACACCGTGACGACCGTCACCAGGATCGCCGCTTGGTCGCGCAGCTGATCCCGAGCGAGTTCCGCGCGCACCTGGTGCTGGGCTACGAGATTCTCAAGTGGGAATCGGACCTGCTCAAGCCAACCCTCTACGTAGAGATCCCGACGCGAATCGCCCAACAGAAGGCGAAGCTGCTCGAGCAGTGCTATCCGTCTCAATCGCAGCGCGGATGGTTCGATGATGAAGCGTTCCTCGGCTTGATGCGAGTCCGCGGCGTGCAGTGCCGGGCACAGTACGCCGAAGCCTTTGCCGGGGAGAAGGCCGTCGTGAGTCCCTTCGGCGTTCACTCGCTCAATTAAGTGCGCGATGATGCCTGCGGCCCGGACGGGCGCCGGCGCCTCATCGCCCGTTGGTCGACGTCGGGTTGTCGCGTGGGATGTCAAGCGTGGCAATCGGGTACAACCCCGAGCCGTCGCGGCCGTCACGGGCCAACGCCATGGGTGCGTAATTCACCACGTGCGCGGCGCCCGGCTTGTGCTGCTGCCAATCCGCGGACGCGCGCAGCGTGTAGTGGCCGGGCGCCAAACCCGTCAGGTCGACGTGAACCGCCTCGTCGGACGTCGCCGGGACCGCTTCCTCGCGTGATTGGCTGGAGTCGTCGCTCACCGTCGTCTTGAGGTTGACCGTTGCCGGGAGGCTGCGAACCACCGCCCCCGAAAAGTCCACCAGCTTATAGCCGGGTGCCCACTGCTCGGTGACGGCGGCCGAGCCGTAGTTCGTCCAGGCGACAGAGATGGTCGCCACCGCGCCCTGTATCGACTGTGATCCCGGTCGCGCCTCGACCGAGTACCGGTATCCGGCCGAGGCGTTGGCCTGCGCCCAGAGGAGATACAGCGCGGGATCCATCACCGACGTCGAATCCCGGTCCGGGAAGTTGGCGCTCGACGTCATCGAAATGTGATACCGCACGACGTCGTGCAGACCCTTTTCGTAGTAGGACCGCGGATCGGTCCCATTGGGCAGCCGGCACCATTCGCTGATCACCAGAGCCGAGGCGAGCCGCTGTTTGATCACATTGACGACCGCGTCGTTGGTCCGCACATATTGGGAGTCGCTGGACTCGGCCCACACCGGTAAAGGTGATTGCACACCAAGGCAATCCGATCGGACGCCCACCGGCGCGGAGAGCCGCTTTGTGACGTCGTCAGCAAAGAGCTCGCGCACGATCTCCGGGTTGTGCGGGCTGGCCACCAATTGCGTATGCGGAAACGCATTGACGTTCGCCGCGACCAACTGCCGGATGGCTGCGATGGCAATGCTCTGATCGCCGTACTGGCTGTAGTACCCGAGCCTGGCGGCGCTGGCTTCGGGTGCCGTACCCGCCGCGCCCGGCACGTCGCGCAAATACGAGATCTGGTTCTCGCTCGAATCCCCGTAACCCGAGAACTCGAAAACGCTCAAGCGCTCGTCGCCGTCGTAGCGGCGGCCCAGCGCGCCGAGCAGCTGGGTGAAGCCGTCCAGATAAGTCGGATCGTTCCAGTTCGGCACCACCTGCGTCACCCCTGACGTGGGGCCGTTCGGCGGCCCGGGATAGCTGGTGGCAGCCGAGCGCATCCAATCGGGGACCGCGATGTTCGTGTTGTTCGGGTAGGAATCGTTGCAACACGACTTGTAGGCATACACACGAAGAGTCAGCCGCATGGTCCGGTTGGCCAGCTTCGTGAGAGCGTCGTCGATCATGCTGAAGTCGAACTTGCGGTCGTCGGGTGCGTCCGGGGGCAGCGTGTGCGGATCGGTGGGCTGCAGCTGCCGCCACGAGACACTCAAACTGGCGTCGGATGACGCGGGCCACGCCGGATAGTGCTGCTGTGCGGGATTGACTTGCGGGAAAAGCGGATTCAGCTGATCCTCGTACTGGCCGCGCAACGGATTCGGTACATCCTGAACCGTGGGCGGTATGGCTGGACTGACCATCGCCGACAATGGTCCCGGGTTACTTTGACGACCACATCCGGTCAACAGCAGTGCCGTGCTCGCCACGACGGCTACCGCAGCCAGACCAGCCACAGGGGCCTGTTTGCCGATTTTCAACGAACCAAACATCGCCACCGATGCTAGATTGCGCCCATCGAGAGCGCCTCGCGGTCGGCGAGGAACGGCATGGGCATCCAGCGCGCGGCCAGCAAAGCTTCCATGGCGTCGCCCGGGACCGGTCTGGACAATAAGAATCCCTGCGCCCGGTGGCAGCCGTGTTGCATCAAAGTCAGTGCGGCAGCGGGTGTCTCGACTCCCTCGGCGACCAGT
>DASSGQ010000032.1:0-24443 GCA_035693385.1 Mycobacterium sp. | reverse complement strand
ACTGAGAACTAACCCTTCTCGGGTTCCGAACCCGGCTTGCCGTGCCTGTCCGTGCGGATCACCTCGGTGTTGGCGTCGTCGTCGCTGGTGGGCATTGCTTTGGTGGGCGCGCCCCACGGGGTCGTCGGGAGCGTCTGGGTGGGCTCCTCGCGCTCGGCCGTCGCCACCGCCGCCGTCCGTTCCTCATGGCGGGCGCCGGTGGTCTGGGTGGGAATCTCGCCCGTCGGCGTGTCGTCGGCGCGAACGGCGGAGAACACGTCGGTGTCGGCGCGTTCCCCTTTAACGCCAAGGCCGTGGTGCTTCTCCGGCTGCTTCGCGAACTGCCGGTCCACCCGCCAGCGGCCGATGCTCACGCCGATGATCGCGGGCACGAAAACCATGAGCGCGGTGAAGGCCGCGAACGTCGTGAGCTCATTGAGCACGCCCCCGGTGTATATCCCGTCGTAGAACAGCGAGATCAGCCACGACACGGCGCCGCTGACGACCCCCGCCAGCATGCCGGCCAGCAGCCAGGTCATCGCCAGATCCTGGCGGCGATCCGGATCGGGGTTGGCCGCGGCGTCGGCCCGGCCGTCGACCACCCCCCACGCGGCAACGGCAATCACAAACAGGAGTAGCAGCACCGCACTGATCAGGCCGGCCTGCGCCTGAAACGCATTGATCAGTGCCCCTTGAAGCAAGCGGACGACGACCATCACCGCGGCGAACACCAATCCGCGCAGCATCCAGTTCCTCATAGGAAGTCAGCGTAGCGAGTACCGTCAAGGGTCGTGACACATTCGCAGCGTCGACACAATCTGAAAGCGCAAATCGTTGCCGGTGGGCTGGACGCGATGCTGGTCACGGACCTGGTCAACGTTCGATATCTATCGGGTTTCAGCGGGTCCAACGGCGCGTTGCTGGTGTTCGCCGACGATCGCGACCCGGTGCTGGCCACCGACGGCCGGTACCGCACCCAGGCCGCCGCGCAGGCGCCCGACCTCGAGATCGCCATCGAGCGGGCCGTCGGTCGCTACCTGGTGGGGCGCGCTGCCGAGGCCGACGTGGGAAAGCTGGGTTTCGAAAGCAATGTGGTCACCGTCGACGGCTACGACGCGCTGACCGGCGAGCTCGGCGAACGCAGCGGCGCCACCGAGCTGGTGCGGGCCGCCGGCACGGTCGAGGCGTTGCGTGAGGTCAAAGACGCTGGTGAGGTGGCCCTGCTGAGGTTGGCCTGCGAGGCGGCCGACGCCGCGCTGGCCGACCTGGTGGCGCGCGGCGGCCTGCGGCCGGGCCGAACCGAACGTGAGGTCAGCCGCCAGCTGGAGGCCCTGATGCTCGACCACGGCGCGGACGCGGTCGCGTTCGAGACCATCGTGGCCGCGGGCGCGCATTCGGCGATCCCGCACCACCGCCCGACCAACGCGGTGCTGGCCGCGGGTGATTTCGTCAAGATCGACTTCGGCGCGCTGGTCGCCGGCTACCACTCCGACATGACCCGCATGTTCGTGCTGGGCAAGCCCGCTGACTGGCAGCTCGAGATCTATCAGTTGGTCGCCGAGGCGCAGCGGGCCGGCCGGGAGGCGTTGCGGCCGGGCGCCGGCCTGCGTGAGGTGGACGGCGCGGCGCGCCGGCTGATCGACGATGCGGGCTACGGCGACCAGTTCGGCCACGGTTTGGGACACGGCGTTGGCCTGCAGATTCACGAAGCACCGGGAATTGGGGCGACATCCGCCGGTACACTACTTGCGGGCTCCGCGGTGACCGTGGAGCCCGGCGTCTATTTGCCCGGCCGCGGTGGTGTCCGCATCGAGGACACGTTGGTAGTGGCCGGCGGGGCGCTCACCTCTCGTGACACCGCCGGGCAGACCCCGGAACTGCTGACCCGGTTCCCCAAAGAACTGGCCATTTTGTAGGAGATTCTTCGACCGTGGCGAGCACTGCTGACTTCAAGAACGGACTTGTCCTGGTAATCGACGGCCAGCTGTGGACCATCACCGAGTTCCAGCACGTCAAACCCGGCAAGGGCCCGGCGTTTGTGCGCACCAAGCTGAAGAACGTGCTTTCGGGCAAGGTCGTGGACAAGACGTACAACGCCGGCGTCAAGGTGGACACCGCCACCGTCGACCGGCGCGACACGACCTATCTGTACCGCGACGGGTCGGACTTCGTGTTCATGGACAGCCAGGATTACGAGCAGCATCCGCTGCCGGAAACCCTGGTCGGCGACGCGGCGCGGTTCCTGCTGGAGGGATTGCCGGTGCAGGTGGCGTTTCACAACGGGGCGGCGCTGTACATCGAGCTGCCGGTGACCGTCGAATTGGAGGTCACCCACACCGAGCCGGGCCTGCAGGGCGACCGGTCCAGCGCCGGCACCAAGCCGGCCACCCTCGAGACGGGTGCGCAGATCCAGGTGCCCCTGTTCATCAACACCGGCGACAAGCTGAAGGTGGACTCCCGCGACGGCAGTTACCTGGGCCGGGTAAACGCCTGATCATGCCGGAGCGGAAAACGGGGCCGGACCCCAAACCGGCGAGGGGTAAGGGGCGGCATCAGGCCCGCAAGCGTGCCGTCGACCTGTTGTTCGAAGCCGAGGCCCGGGGGCTGAGCCCGGCGGAGGTCGTCGACGTTCGCGGCGCGCTGGCCGGCACGAATCCGGATGTGGCGCCGCTCAACGCGTACACCGCGGCGGTGGCCCGGGGCGTCAGCGAGCATTCCGCACACATCGACGACCTGATCAGCTCGCATCTGGTGGGCTGGACGCTGGACCGGCTGCCGGCGGTGGACCGGGCCGTTCTGCGGGTCGCGGTGTGGGAACTGCTCTATGCCGACGACGTGCCGGAGCCCGTCGCCGTCGACGAGGCCGTGCAGCTGGCCAAGGAGCTGTCCACCGACGAGTCGCCGGGCTTCGTCAACGGGGTGCTGGGTCAGGTACTTCTGGTGACGCCCCAGATTCGGGCGGCCGCTGCGGCGGTCCGTTCCGGCGCCCAAGACGATCGGGGACCGCAGCCATGACCCGGTTGGAGTTACGTGTCGTGCTGGCCGCCGCCCTGGCCGCGACCGTGGTGCTGGGCGCCGTCGCATGCGCCGCCTTCGGGCTGGCCATCGTCGCGTCGACGCTGTCGATTTACGCGCTGGCCGTGGGCGCCTGGCTGTATCACTCGATCGAACGTCTCGTCTTGGCCCGTCGCATCCGTACCGTCCGCACGGCGGCCAAGCCGCTGGCGCCGCTGCTGCCGCTGATGGCCGCCATCATGGGCCTGACGCAGGCCGTGGTGCGCTCGCTGAGCGACGTCACCGAGCTGCCGATGCGTCCCTGGGATCTTCCGGTGCTGCGGTGGGTGGACGCCACCCGCTTCAGCCGCCGATCCGTGGATGGCGAGTGCGGCGACGACGAGCTGGAGTGCTGACCGACTCGGTCAAATGATCCCGCGGTGTCCGCCAACGGGACACAATGGCGAACGTGCGCCCCCGGGCTGTCTGCGTTTCCGTCGTGCGCGGGATAATGGTGAGTTGCACTGACGCCAGAACGACAGGCAGGTAACGATATGAATCGAAACAGTGCCCGCCCTCGACGACTTCGTGTGTCCGCTCTGGCGGCGGTGGCCAACCCGTCGTACACGCGCCTGGACACCTGGAATCTGCTCGACGACGCATGCCGGCACCTCGCCGAGGTCGACCTCGCCGGGCTGGACAAAGGCCATGATGTTGCCCGGGTGAAGCGTCTGATGGACCGCATCGGTGCCTACGAGCGGTACTGGCTGTATCCCGGTGCGGACAATCTGGCGATCTTCCGCGCGCACCTGGAAAGCCTTTCCACGGTGCGGCTGACCGAAGAGGTCTCGCTGGCGGTGCGCCTGTTGAGTGAATACGGCGACCGCGCAGCGCTTTTCGACACGTCCGCGCCGCTGGACGACCAGGAGCTGGTGGCCCAGGCCAAACAGCAGCAGTTCTACACGGTGTTGGTCGCCGACGACGTGCCGCCGACGGCGCCCGATTGCCTGGCGGAAAGCCTGCGCGCACTGCGCAACCCGGCCGAAGACGTCCAGTTCGAGGTCCTGGTGGCGCCCAGTGTCGAGGATGCCATCACCGCGGTCGCACTCAACGGCGAGATCCAGGCCGCGATCATCCGCCACGACCTGCCGCTGCGCTCGCGGGATCGGGTGCCGCTGATGAACACGCTGTTGGGGCCCAACGACTCGGAGGCGGTCAGCCCCGACTGCGCGCAGGACTGGGTCGAATGCGGCGAGTGGATCAAGGAGTTGCGGCCACACATCGACCTCTACCTGCTCACCGACGAGTCGATCGCCGCCGGCAACGACGACGAGCCCGACGTCTACGACCGGACTTTCTACCGTCTCAACGACGTCACCGATCTGCACAGCACGGTGATCTCCGGCTTGCGGAACCGTTTCGCCACACCGTTTTTCGATGCCCTGCGCGCCTATGCGTCGGCTCCGGTCGGCCAGTTCCATGCGCTTCCCGTCGCGCGTGGCGCCAGCATCTTCAACTCGAAGTCGCTGCAGGACATGGGTGAGTTCTACGGCCGCAACATCTTCATGGCCGAGACCTCGACCACTTCGGGTGGCCTGGATTCGCTGCTGGACCCGCACGGCAACATCAAGAAAGCGATGGACAAGGCCGCGATCACCTGGAATTCCAATCACACCTACTTCGTCACCAACGGAACGTCGACCGCCAACAAGATCGTCGTCCAGTCCCTGACCCGGCCGGGCGACATCGTGCTGATCGACCGCAACTGCCACAAGTCGCACCACTACGGCCTGGTGCTGGCCGGCGCGTACCCGCTGTACCTGGACGCGTATCCGTTGCCGCAGTTCGCGATCTACGGAGCGGTGCCGCTGCGCACCGTCAAGAAGGCGCTGCTGGACCTGGAGGCGGCCGGGCAGTTGCACCGGGTCCGCATGCTGCTGCTCACCAACTGCATCTTCGACGGCGTCGTGTACAACCCCCGCCGTGTCATGGAGGAGGTGCTGGCAATCAAGCCGGACATCTGCTTCCTGTGGGACGAGGCGTGGTACGCGTTCGCCACCGCCGTGCCGTGGGCCCGGCAGCGCACCGCCATGGTGTCCGCGGAGCGCCTCGAACAGACGCTGGCGTCGCCCGAATACGCTGAGGAATACCGGAATTGGGCCGCGTCGATGCAGGGGATCCCGCGGTCGGAGTGGGCCGACCACCGGCTGCTGCCCGACCCCGGTCGGGCGCGGGTCCGGGTGTATGCGACGCACTCGACCCACAAGTCGCTATCGGCGTTTCGGCAGGCGTCGATGGTCCACGTGCGCGACCAGGACTTCAACTCGCGTGCCCGCGACGCGTTCGGTGAGGCGTTCTTGACCCACACCTCGACGTCGCCGAACCAGCAACTTCTCGCCTCGCTGGACCTGGCCCGCCGGCAGGTCGACTTGGAGGGCTTCCAGCTGGTCCGGCAGGTCTACGACATGGCGCTGGTCTTCCGGCACCGCGTCCGCAAAGACCGCCTGATCAGCAAGTGGTTCCGCATCCTCGACGAGTCCGACCTGGTGCCCGAGGAGTTCCGGGCCTCGGCGGTCAGCTCCTACCGCGAGGTCAGGCAGGGCGCGCTGGCCGAGTGGAACGAGGCCTGGCGATCCGACCAGTTCGTGCTGGACCCGACGCGGGTGACGCTGTTCCTCGGCAACACCGGCATGAACGGGTACGACTTCCGCGAGAAGATCCTGATGGACCGATTCGGCATTCAGATCAACAAGACGTCGATCAACAGCGTGTTGTTGATCTTCACCATCGGTGTCACGTGGTCGAGCGTGCACCATCTGCTCGACGTGCTGCGGCGGGTGGCCGCCGATTTCGACCGGGAGAAGCAGGGCGCCAGCGCGGCCGACTGGGCACTGCACCAGCGCCGGGTCGAGGAGATCACCCAGGACCTGCCGCACCTGCCCGACTTCAGCGAGTTCGACTCTGCCTTTCGCCCCGTGGACGCTTGCTCAGTCGGTGACATGCGGGCAGCCTTCTACGCCGGATACGAGGAGACCGACCGCGAATACGTGCTGATCGGCGCGGCCGGGCGGCGGCTCGCCGATGGGAAGCGGCTGGTGTCCACCACCTTCGTGGTGCCCTACCCGCCCGGATTCCCGGTGCTGGTACCCGGTCAGGTGGTGTCCAAGGAGATCGTCTATTTCCTCGCCCAGCTGGACGTCAAGGAAATCCATGGGTACAACCACGACCTCGGGTTGTCGGTGTTCACCCAGGCTGCGCTGGCCCGCATGGAGGCCCAACGTAATGCGGCAACCGCCGCGGTGGGTGCGGCGGTCCCGATCTTCGAACTCTCATCGGATGCCGCCAGCTTGGGGGCCTTGGGAGCCGTCAATGGAGATCGCTCGGTGCGGACGGCCGCCAACGACGGTTGAGGGGCCTTAGCTCGCTGACCAACTGACGGTGGTCACATTCGCCACACGCGTCTCTGCTGGAGGCGACACACTTTTTGCCCACCTGCGAGCGACAAATTCGAAGGGTTGGCGGGCGAGCAGGCAAAGTCGCTGTGAGGTGGGCAAATTGTCAACCGAGTTCCGGAGAGGCCCATGAGGCCCATCTAGCCCATGCGGCGGATGTGATCAGGCTTCTGCCGACGGAGGTTCGGCTCACCGGGATCGCAAAGGCGGCGTCGCCGCGCAGGTGGCGCAATAGCGCGACGGGCCCGGGTTTTGCCAGGTTGGCGCCGAACCCAGCCCGGCGCAATACCCCGTCGCGCCGTTGCACGCCCCCACCGGCCACCCCGAATAGGCCTCTGAGCTGCGTTAGCGTGACGTCGTGGCGCAACCAGTACCGATCGCAGGACCTCGCGCCGACCGTGCGCGCCGGGTCGCCGACGTGCTGCGCCAGCAGATCCACGCCGGTGCATACCCCGACGGGCTACCGGCCGAGCAGGAGCTGGCGGCGGAATTCTTCGTCTCCCGCAATGCCGTCCGCGAGGCGCTCGCCGTCCTGAAACGCGAAGGGCTGATCGAGCGCGGGCCCAAGGTCGGCACCCACGTCGCGCAGCGCAAGTACGAGCACGGACTCGATGCGCTGCTGGGGCTGAAGGAAACGTTCAAAAACCTCGGGGAGGTCCGCAACGAGGTGCGCGCCGCCATGCTGGTGACCGCCCCGCCGTCGGTCGCTCGCCGGCTGCGGCTGGAACCCGGCGAGCAGGCGGTCTTCGTGGAGCGGTTGCGTTACCTCGGCGACTTGCCGCTCAGCCTCGACCTGACGTACCTGGCCCCGGATATCGGAACGCAAATCCTCGACTACCCGCTGGAGACGAACGACCTGTTCGCGCTCATCGAGCAGGTGAGCGGACAACGGCTGGGCTCGGCGTCGCTGGCGCTGGAGGCCATCCCCGCCGACGCGCACTCGGCCGCCACGCTGGAGGTGCCCGACGGGGCGGCGCTGCTCATGCTGGAGCGACTCACCAGCCTCGACGACGGCAGACCCGTTGATTTGGAGTACATCCGGATGCGGGGCGATCGAATCACCATGCGGGGCAGTCTGATTAGGGCCGAGCCGATAAGGAGCAAGCCGTGACGCTGGTCAATAATCGTGCCGACGTGCCGGTGACGATCGACGAGTCGCTGTGCATCGACGGCTGCACCCTGTGCGTCGAAGTCTGTCCGCTGGACGCGCTGGCCATCAACCCCGACACCGGCAAGGCCTTCATGCACGTCGACGAATGCTGGTACTGCGGGCCCTGCGCGGCCCGCTGCCCAACTGGCGCCGTCACGGTCAACATGCCGTATCTCATCCGCTGAAAAGACTTCTCCCCTAGGGTTTTTCATGAAACGCCACATCGCGCGGCTGTTGTCCGTGGTGATCGCTGTCGCCTCGCTCACCTCGGGCTGCTCGCTGGAATCGCTTTCGGAATCCTCCGGCGTGGTCAACGTCGTCATCGGATACCAGTCGAAGACCATCAACACCGTCACCGCGGGCACCCTGCTGCGCGCCCAGGGCTACCTGGAGCGCCGGCTCGCCGACATCACCACCCGCACCGGCACCAAATACTCGGTGCGATGGCAGGATTACGACACCGGCGCTCCGATCACCGCCCAGATGCTCGCCGAGAAGATCGACATCGGCTCCATGGGGGATTACCCCATGTTGATCAACGGTTCCAAGACCCAGGCCAACCCGCTGGCCCACACCGAGATGATCTCCGTCACCGGTTACAACCCCAAGGGTGCGCTGAACATGGTGGTGGTGGAGCCGGATTCGACGGCGACCGGCCTGAGCGACCTTGCGGGTGCGAAAGTTTCGGCCAGTGTCGGTTCGGCCGGGCACGGCACGCTGGTGCGCGCCCTGGACAGGGCTGGGATCAAGGGCGTGCAGGTGCTCAACCAGCAGCCGCAGGTCGGCGCGTCGGCACTGGAATCTGGTCAGGTGCAAGGTCTTTCGCAGTTCGTCGCGTGGCCCGGGCTGCTGGTCTACCAGGGTAAAGCCAAGCTGCTGTACGACGGCGCGGAACTGAACCTGCCGACCCTGCACGGTGTGGTGGTGCGCCGCACCTACGCGGCCTCGCACCCCGAAGTGCTCGCGGCGTTTCTGCAAGCGCAACTGGACGCCACCGATTTCCTCAACCAGAAGCCGCTTCAGGCCGCCCGCATCGTCGCGCAAGCAAGCGGGCTGCCGCAGGAGGTGGTGTACCTCTACAACGGTCCCGGCGGCACGTCATTCGACACCACGCTGAAGCCGTCGCTGGTCGACGCGCTGAAAAACGATGTGCCATACCTGAAGTCGATCGGCGATTTCGCCGACCTCGACGTCAGCGGGTTCGTCCAGGACGGGCCGCTGCGCACCGTGTTCGGCGCCCGCGGGTTGGACTATGACGCGGCCCGCGCAGCCACCGCGAACCCGTCGTTGCTCGGTGGTGATCCCGCCCTCGCGAGTGAGCTGTGGCTGGATGGATCCGACACAACTCAAACGCTCGCGAACCCCACCAGCCTGCTGCGGGCCGTCAGGGACGCGATCGCCCACGGCGCCAAAGTCCGTGCGGCTTATGTCCCCGATGCCGAGCTGGGCACCCGCTGGTTCGCCGACAAGGCGTTCTGGGTGCAGGACGGCCAGTCCTATCGCCCCTTCGGAACCCTGGCCGGCGCGCGACGCTATCTCGCCGCGCATCCGGGCGGCGTTGCCGTGAATTACCAACAGGCACTGGGAGGTTCGCTATGACGGCCCAACTGATCGACCAAACCGTATCGGCGCCCATTCTCGGCACGCCGCGACAAGCCGCCTCGCCGTGGCGGTCCCGGCTGCTGCGGTTGGCGTCGGTGGCCGCCGCGATCGGGCTCTGGCAGGTGCTCACCGCCGGAAAGGTGCGGTTTTGGCTGCGGTTCGACACGCTGCCGACCGTCACCCAGATCGCGCATGCGCTGACCCGCCGGGTGCAGACCTACGAGTACTGGCTCGACCTGGCCCAATCGTTGCTGCGCATCCTCACCGGCTTCGGAATAGCCGCGGTGGTCGGCGTCGCGACGGGTGTGCTCCTCGGACGCTCCCGCCTCTTCGCCGACGTCGTCGGGCCGCTGACCGAGCTGGCGCGGCCCATCCCGGCCATTGCGATGGTGCCGGTGGCGATCCTGCTGTTTCCCACCGACGAGGCCGGCATCGTGTTCATCACCTTCCTGGCGGCCTTTTTCCCGATCATGGTCAGCACCCGGCACGCCGTGCGGGCGTTGCCCACGTTGTGGGAGGACGCAGTGCGCACCCTGGGTGGCGGCCGGTGGGAGGTGCTTGCCCAGGTGGTGCTGCCGGGCATCCTGCCCGGCGTGTTCGGCGGCCTGTCGGTTGGCATGGGGGTGGCGTGGATCTGTGTGATCTCGGCGGAGATGATCTCCGGCCGGCTCGGTGTCGGCTACCGCACCTGGCAGGACTACACGGTGTTGTCCTACCCGCAGGTGTTCGTCGGGATCATCACCATCGGCGTGCTGGGGTTCGTGACGGCCGCCGCCGTCGAAGTGGTCGGCCGGCGGGTGACCCGCTGGTTGCCGCGCGCGGAGGAGGAGCAGCGATGACCGTGGGAGTAAGCCTCGAACTGGATCGAGTTCGGTTGTCCTACACCGGAGTTCCGGTGATCGAGGGACTGAGCCTGGTGGCGCGGCCGGGGGAGATCCTGGTGCTCACCGGGCCGTCGGGATGCGGCAAGTCCACGGTGCTGCGGGCCCTGGCGGGCCTGCTGTCACCCGACGACGGCAGGGTGCTGGCCGACGGCGCCGAAGTGACCACCACCTCCGGCGACCGGGGCATGGTGTTTCAGGACAACGCGCTGCTGCCGTGGCGCAGTGTGCGATCCAACATCGAACTGGCGCTGCGGCTGCGCGGCGTGCCGCGCGCCGGACGGCGCACGGAGGCGGACCGGTGGATAGCCGAACTCGGGCTCACCGGCTTCGGCGACTATCTACCCAAGAGCCTGTCCGGCGGCATGCGGCAGCGTGTCCAGCTGGCCCGCGGCCTGGCCGGGGCGCCGCGCGCGGTGATGATGGACGAGCCGTTCGGTGCCCTGGACACCCAAACCCGCTCCGCCATGCAGCGATTGCTGATCGATACCTGGCGTGCGCACCCGACCACGATCGTCTTCGTCACGCACGACGTCGACGAGGCGCTGCTGCTCGGTGACCGGATAGCCGTGCTGGGCAACGCCGGCCGGCCGCTGCGCGCCCTGATCGACGTGGCGGAGCCGCGCAGCGATCGGCAACGGCCCGCGCTGCGTGCTGAAATCATTGCGGCGCTTGATCATTCGGCGGTGGCGGCATGATGCAGATGCCCGATCTGGCGCCGCTCCGGCTCGACTGTGACGTACTGGTCATCGGTGGCGGCACCGCGGGCACCATGGCGGCCCTGTCCGCCGCCGAGCGGGGCGCCCAGGTGCTGCTGCTGGAGAAGGCCCACGTGCGGCACTCCGGTGCGCTGGCGATGGGCATGGACGGGGTGAACAACGCCGTCATCCCCGGCAAGGCCGAACCCGAGGACTACGTCGCCGAGATCACCCGGGCCAACGACGGAATCGTCAATCAGCGCACGGTGTATCAGACGGCGACCCGAGGGTTTGCCATGGTGCAGCGGCTGGAGCGCTACGGCGTGAAATTCGAGAAGGACGAGCACGGCGAGTATGCGGTGCGTCGCGTGCATCGCTCGGGCTCCTACGTGCTGCCCATGCCGGAGGGCAAGGACGTCAAGAAGGCGCTCTACCGGGTGCTGCGGCAGCGCTCGATGCGGGAGAAGATCCGCATCGAGAACCGCTTGATGCCGGTGCGGGTGCTCACGGATGCTTCTCAAGACGGCCGCGCAGTGGGCGCCGCGGCATTCAACACGCGGACCGGCGAATTCGTCGCCGTGGGCGCCAAGGCGGTGATCCTGTCGACCGGGGCGTGCGGGCGGCTCGGCCTGCCCGCGTCAGGCTATCTCTACGGCACCTACGAGAACCCGACCAACGCCGGCGACGGCTACGCGATGGCCTACCACGCAGGGGCGGAGCTGTCCGGCATCGAATGCTTCCAGGTCAACCCGCTGATCAAGGACTACAACGGCCCGGCGTGCGCGTACGTGGCCAATCCGTTCGGCGGCTATCAGGTCAACTCGCACGGCGAGCGGTTCGTCGACTCCGACTATTGGTCGGGCCAGATGATGGCCGAAGTCAAAAGCGAGATCGACTCCGCCCGCGGGCCCATCTACCTCAAGGTGTCTCACTTGTCCGACGAGACGCTGACCGCGCTGGAGAACATCCTGCACACTACCGAACGGCCGACCCGCGGAACGTTCCACGCCAACCGCGGCCACGATTACCGTACTCACGACGTGGAGATGCATATCTCCGAAATCGGTTTGTGCAGCGGACATTCCGCGTCGGGAGTCTGGGTCGACGAGCACGCCCGCACGACCGTCCCCGGACTGTACGCCGCCGGAGACCTGGCCTGTGTCCCGCACAATTACATGATCGGGGCATTCGTCTTCGGCGACCTGGCCGGCACCGACGCCGCGTCGACATGCGAGGAAGTCGCTGCCCCACAAACACTCCCGGAAGACCAGCTGCGTGCCGCACACGAGCTGATCTACCGGCCGCTGCGGCATCCGGACGGACCGCCGCAGCCACAGGTCGAATACAAATTGCGGCGATTCGTCAACGACTATGTCGCGCCGCCCAAGACGGCGGCCAAACTGTCCATCGCGGTGCGCACCTTCGACCGGATGCAAGCCGAGATCGCCGACATGGGTGCCCGCAATCCGCATGAGCTGATGCGCGCCGTCGAGGTGTGGTTCATCCGGGACTGCGCCGAGATGGCCGCGCGATCCTCGCTCACCCGGACCGAATCGCGTTGGGGCCTCTACCACGACCGCGCCGACCTGCCGGTCCGCGACGACAGCCAATGGGGCTATCACCTCAACCTGCGCAAGGGGACCGACGGGGAGATGGTCTTCCTCAAGCGGCCGGTGGCCCCGTATTTCGTGCCGGTGCCGGAGCTGGACGGCCTGCCGCCGTCGGACCAGACCGTGCAGGCGGTAGAGCAGCCGCCGCTGGTGGGCGGCCAGGCGCCGGCCACCACCCGGTCCCGAGTCGCCTCGGCCGCAACCACGTTCGAGCCGCCGTCCCCGCGCATCGCCAAGGTCCTCGCCCTCGAGGAGCCGACGATCGCCGATCTGGGGCCGTATCTGGCCGACTCCGATCCCGGGGTGCGCCGCACCGCGGTGGCCACGCTGACCGAACACATTCCCGACGGGTACGCGCCCGCCCTGTTCGCCGTGCTGGACGACGCCGACGCCGCGGTGCGCGGCACGGCCGCCGAGGGAATCCGCGAGCTGGTCGAGGTGCTGCCCGACCCGGCCGACGCCAGGGCGTATCTGGGTTCCCGCGACACGGTGGTGCGCGCGGCCGCCGTCTACCTGCTTTACGCGCGGCGGGCCGGTGACGCGGGGGAATACCGCGGCGCGCTCACCGATGCCGACCACCGGGTGCGGATCGAGGCGGTGCGGGCGCTGGTGTCGGTCGACGACGTCGCCGGGGTCGTCGAAGCCACCCGCGACGAGAGCCGGGAGGTGCGCATCGCGGCGGCCGCCGGCCTTGCCACGCTGCGGGACGGCGCGCAAGCAGTCAGCGCGCTGATCGCCGACCCCGATCCGCTGGTGCGCGCGGCCGCGCTGGCGGCGCTGGGGGAATTAGGCTGCCGTCAAGACGATTTCGCGGCAATCGAAAGGGCGCTGCGGGCACCGGCGTGGCAGGTGCGCGAGGGGGCGGCCCGTGCGCTGTCGGGTGCCTCGGAAGAACTTGCGGCGCCGGCGGTTTCGGGCCTCTTCGCGGCTCTGGGTGACCCGCACCTCGACGTGCGCAAGGCGGCCGTGCTGAGCCTGACCCGATGGGCCGGTGAACCCGCTGCCCGCGACGCGCTCGGAACGGCACTCAAGGACAGCGACGCCGACGTGCGGGCCTACGCGCGTCGAGCCTTGGAACAAGGCGGGTAGCCGCCCCGGCTTGGTCATGCGTGGCGGCCAACGCTCACCGCAGGGCCTTCGCGTAGAGCAGGCTGTCCTGCGGCTCGGGTCCCATGGTGGGGTAGACGGCGTGGTGGGCGAGCCGCCCCTCCAGGACGAAACCGGCGCCCTCCAGCAATCGCGCCGAGCGCTCGTTGTAAGGGCTGCACGTTGCCCAGACCCGATGCACCAGCCGATCGCCCGCCAGCGCATCCAGCAGCATGTCGAGCGCCTCGGCCATCAAACCCTTGCCCCACCAGCGCCGACCGAGGCAGTAACCGATCTCGACCGAGTGCGGCAACTTGCGCCGGCAACTGGTCAGCCCGATCACTTCGCCCCTGTGCTTCAGCTCGATGACCCAGGTCCGCTCGTCGTCGCTGACATTCATCTTCTCGGCGATCACCCGCCGCGTCACCCCCACATCGGAATGCGGTGCCCACAGCAGATACCTGGTGACCTCGGGATCGCGGGCGACCCGCTGGAAGAGCGCGCCGGCGTCATCGAGTACGGGCGGGCGCAGCACCAACCGCGGCCCGATGATGCGGACTGGTGGGTAATCGACCATGGTGCTAGAGCCCGACCGCGCGATAGCTGTGGCGGACGAACTTCGGTTGTGCCGTGCGGAGTTTCGCCAGCGACGTGTTGCCCGCGACGGCCGTGGCCGCGTCGACGGTCAGGTCGGGCAGATTCTGAATCAGGTACAGCAGGACCAGGTCCGCGGTCGGGTCGGCCTGCCACCACGTCCCGTAGGCGCCGGGCCAGCTGAACGTCCCCAGCCCGCCCGGTCCGAACAGTGGGGCGGACTTCGCCGGATCGGTCACCACCGACAGGTTGAGCCCGAATCCGCGGCCCACCCAATACGGTGCTCCGAGGAAGTTGTGCCGCTTCTGTTCGTCGGTGAGCCGGTCGGTCTTCATGAGACGAGCCGACTCGGGGGAGAGCACCCGCACGCCGTCGACGGAGCCGTCGCCCAGCAGCATCCGCACGAACCGCAGGTAGTCGTCGGCCGTGGACCACAGGCCACCCCCGGCGTTGCAGAACGATGGCGGTGTGATGTGCGGCGGCCCCATCACGCCGTGCTGTAGGACGTGTTCCTCGGTGAGCGAGTACATGGTCGCCGCGCGCCGGCGCGCTTCGACGGAAACGAAGAATCCGGTGTCGGGCATGCCGGTCGGGTCCAGCACCCGCTCGTCGAGAACCTGGTGGAACGGTTTGTCCTCGACGCGAGCCGCGATGATGCCCAGCAGCTCGATGGAGTGGCTGTAGGTGACCCGCTCGCCGGGCTGATGTACCAATGGCAGCTTGGCCAACTCGCTCAGCCAGACGTCCGGGCCCTGGTTGAACGGCAGCCGCATGTAGGCCTTCGAGATCGGCCCCGACACCGAGAATGCGTAGGCCAGGCCGCTGGTGTGGGTGAGCAGATCCTCGATGAGGATGGCGCGACGGGCCGGATGCGTCCGGTCCAGCGGACCATGAGGATCGTCGAGCACCTGCACGTCGGCCAACTCGGGCGCCCAGCGCAGGATCGGGTCTTTCAGCGCCAGCTTGCCCTGGTCGACCAGGCTCATCACCGCCGCGACGGTGACGGGCTTGGACATCGATGCGATGCGGAACAGCGTGTCTCTGGTCATCGGCAGGCCCGCGTCAATGTCTCGGTAGCCGATCTCGTTGAGCTGCAGCACTTCTCCGCGCTGCCAGACCACCGTCACCGCACCGGCCAGTAGGCCGGCCTCACAGACCTCGCGGATAGCGGCCTGATTGCCGTCAAGATTCACCCGGTTCAGGTTAGCGGGCGGGCGCGACGGGCTTGCGATAACTCCCTGGTGAAGTGTGCGCAACGGGCGTCGGTTTTAGAGTCTGCGCATGGAGTCGGGGCGGACCGCGGGGGAGCTGCAGGTCAGCGAGGGTGGGCTGCGCGCGCAGGCCAACTGGTGTGAGGCCCTGGCCACCAGGCTGGCGACCAATAGCGCTCCGGCCGGCGCGGGATCGTCACCGCTGGCCAGCTCGGCCGCGGTGAACATCAGCCACGCGCAGGTCGTCGCGGCCGGCATGCGGTGTGCGACTCGGATGCAAACCACGGCCGGCAAACTGGCCGCAGCCTCGGCCGGCTATGGCTCGAATGAAGCCAGCTCGGCGGCCCTGATGCGGGCGCTGCGGCCCGTGACGGTGTTTTAGATGGCGGCGACCGCCACGCTGCCGACGCTGTCGCAAGTGCAGACCTTGGATACCGCGTATTTGCGTGGGGCGGCGGAGTATTGGACGCGGACGGCCAACCTGTGGGAGCAGGCCTTCGCCGATGTTCATGACACGATGTCGATCCCCGGGGGCTCCCCGTGGAAGGGTCGGGCCGCGGCTGCCGCGCAGGAACGCTCCCACCTCGATTTGGTGAAGGTCCGCGAGGCGTCTGACCAGTTGCATGGCGCGGCCGGCCTCGCTCTTCGCGGAGACCAGCAGTTGCAGGCGTGCAAAGACGGAGTGCTAGAGGCCGTAAACGATGCGCGCGTCGACGGATTTCATGTCGGAGAGGACTATTCGGTCACCGACCGGTTGCGTGGCGGCACGCCCGAGTTTCGGGCCGCACGTCTTGCTGCGGCTCAAGGACACGCCAGCTTCATTCGTCACCGGTTGGCCGCCCTACTCACCAGCGATCAGCAGCTCACCACGCGAATCACCGCCGCTACCAAGGACATCGACGTCCTCAATTTCCACGAGGGATCCGGCGTCCAGGCCGTCGACCGCCACACCTTCAAGGACGCGCCGAATCCGGAACCCGATCCTCCGCCTCCGCCGGCTCGCGGTTTGCCACCCGACGGCGTTCATCCTCCGGTCGAGGGGAACCTGACGGTAGGACCGGCCAGTCGCCCCAGCGAAGAGGCCAAGGGCGGCCTGAGTCTGTGGGACGACAAGGGCGGTGAGTGGCGATATGACCCAGGCGCCAACCAGTGGCACAACCCGCACTGGGACTACAACCCACACGACACCAAGTTCTCCCAATGGCAGAACATCCCAATGGGCGAACTTCCGCCGCACACAGCTAAAGCAGCGCCCAAGGCGCCCGTGCCTGGACCCGCCCCGTCGCCGGCCTCTAAGCCCCAACCTGCGCCCCGTCCAGCACCGCCACCGGTTGAAGCACCGCCGGCGAGGCCAGTACCGCCAGAAAGCGGCGGGATGCCGATAATCCCGGGCGGACCCGCCACGCCGTTAGGGCCCCATGTCATTCACCCGCCGCACAGCATCCCCCATCATTTCCCCATCCTGGGAGAAGATGATCCGGCGGAAGGCGCCCGGGACTTCGAGTAGCGCGCGCCCTCATAGCTGTTGCTTGCCAAAAGGTCTCAGCGTCAGCTGCCGATCATGCCTTACGGGAGCGCGACCGATACTGCGCGAGCAGATGATTGCCGACCGGAAGCCCTGCACGGGAGGTCAGTCAGCCGCACGGGGCCTGTCGGCTAGACATGTTCGTTGCGTGACAACACCAGCGTCTCAGCCGGTGTCGAGATGTCGACGTAGTAATGACCCGCACCAGTGCTGCTCTGGGTCATCGCCGTCAACAACTCGATGATCTCTGCGGCCTTGGCATGATCGAGCCGCCACACCACGCGATCACCGTGCAGCTCGATGTCGGCGGCACCTGGCTCAATCAGGAAATCGTGAACCGTCCCGCCGTGCTCCAGCCGCGACGCTCCCTGTTGGTGCGCAGAAAGCAACGGCGAGAGGAAAGTCGCCACCCCGCCGGTGTCCATGACCAACAACACCGCGTCGTCGCCAAAGTAAAACTGCCGAGCCAGTTCGGTACGAACGACGGTCATAATTCCCATGCTTTCTCACGCCCAAATGGGTTGGCAATAGACGACTCCGGCTGTGAATATCCAAATCATACGTAGTGCAGCCAGCTGGTTACCGCGTCGGCTAACAGCCGGAATGCTGCCCAGTTGCTTCTGCGCTTCGAAAACGCCACACGCCGAGTAGTTCAGGCACGTTCCACTAGCGCACTGCGCGCGGACGTGCCAGAACGCCATTTCGACATCCTTGCCGCCGATTTCGCGGCGCCACCCGGCGGGCTCCAGCAATTCGACGTCCCAGCCCGCACCGCCGAGGACGTCGCGCACGGTTTGCTCGGATACCTCCGGTCGTGACCATTCGTCGTCGGAGGGGTTGGCGTTGGAGAAGCAGCTGAGCAACAGGGTGGCACCGCGCCTGCTAGCCCGATGTGCGGCGGCGGCGTAGCTGTGCTTGCCGTCGTCGTCCAGCCAGTGGGACATGCGTCATAGCATCCTCCACGCTGCACCTACGGCCTTCGCAGCGACTAACCGCACAGATCAAAAGCGGGTATCGGTGGATCGAGGCTAAAATTTCATGACGGTTTCGGTTGAGCAAAGTTACGGCAGCTGACCCGCGATGCGTGGGCCGATATCGCCTGTTCGGCTTTAGTGTTGGCTCCTATGACCGGACTGAACAATTACGTGAAGCGCTGGCGCACAGCGCTTCACGTAACCGTGTCGGCATTGATAGTTGCCATCCTCGGGCTCGCCATCACCCCCGTAGCTCATGCGGCTGCGGCCGCGGCGACGTTGTCGGTGGAACATACGTGGCAGACCGGTTTCATCGCCCACTTCACCATCATCAACTCGAGCATGGCGCCGCTCACCGATTGGAAGCTTGAATTCGACATGCCGGTGGGACAAGGTGTCTCGCACACGTGGAATAGCACCCTTACGCAATCTGGCACGCACTACGTCCTCACCCCCGCGAATTGGAATCGCACCATTGCACCCGGTGGTTCAGCCACAGGTGGTCTAAGAGGCGTGCTTACCGGTTCCTACTCGCCACCGTCGAATTGTCTGCTCAACGGGCAATATCTTTGCACCTAGAGGCAGCTAACACCTGTTATTTCCGCCAGCCTAAGCGGCGTGAAGTTTGGCGAGTGCCACACCGATCCGGGTCTCTACCTGACTGACGAATATCTCGAGTGGCCCGGGTGCGGGAGGCGCGCCGGACTGGTAACGCATCCCGGTGGGAGTAGTGAATTCGGCCATGTGCCTGCCGGTTTCGTCCATTGCGGCGGTGACGCGCCAGCCGGGTGCTTCCTTGACATAGTTACAGCGCTCACACAACCCGAGCCCGTTGGCGGCGTTGGTCGCACCGCCGCGATGGCGCGGCTGGGCGTGGTCGCGGTGGCGGACCGGGGCATCACAGTAGGGGGTGCGACAGCGCTGATCCCGCAACCCAATGAAGGTGGCCAGCCCCTTCGGGAAACGGCGCGCCCGCGACTCCATGGCTAGCAGCGCCCCCGAGCGCGGATGCCGGTAAAGCCTGCGCAGCGTCGCTTGCGACCGCTTATCGGTGGTCGCGTTGCTCACCAGGTTGCGGGCGACGGCCGCCGGGATTGGGCCATACCCGTCAACCACCGCCGCGATGTCATCCCCACCCAGCAGCGTCTCGTCGGCGATGATCAGGTTGACAGCGACCGGTTGGGCTACGTCGGCGGGCCGTCCGGTGACGCGTTCGACCAACGTGTCGGCCATCACCTGACCACGTGTGCGGTCATCGAATGTGGTGTCGGCGGCTCTCTTGAGCGCCGCATACACCGACACACCTTGGGCCACCGGGAGCAGCGCCGTCACGTAGGTCATGGTGTCGGGGGCCGGCCGAATGGTCACCGTGCGCTCGGATGCGGCCTTGGCGGCGCGATCCACCACGGCCTGCGCATTGAGCCGGTAGGCGATCGCCCGGGCCGTCGCGGCGATCCGCGCATCACCCATCCCGTCCAGCTTCGACTCGTCGGCGCAGAGCTCGGCGTCCAGCTCATGGCGATCGTCAACGTCCAGGCAAGCCGATTCCCGGACGATCAGCGTGGCCCGCCACTCCGACAACAGCCCGGCTTCCAGCGCGGCGAGCGTGCGCGGCATCTCGTACACCAACGCCTTCGCGAATCCGAGGTGCCGCCCACCCCGAGCCGGAGAATCCCGTCGCGCCAGCGCAATCTCACTGGACACCCCACGGCCTCGGTGCGCAGCCGGCACATCGGCGTCGGCCTCGTTGGAACGGCGCAGCGCATCCAGCGCCGCCGCCGCTCGCGCCTGACCTGCGGCGGCGGCCGACTTCGCCCGCTCCAACTCGGTGATCCGCGCTATCAACCCGGCCTCGTCGGCATGCGGATCCACCGCAGCAAGCTCTCTCAAATCGAACATATTGGCGATGCTAGGTCAGGCCACCGACACATTGACCGCAGCGCGAGCCCGGCGGTGCGAAGTGCTACGCTGCCGGGCAGTCGACATCCTTTAACGATCCGTCCGGCGAGGCGGAGAAGGAGGTCAAGTTTCGTATGGGTGCAGCGGGTGACACCGGCTTAGGCCGCGGATCCCGAGAACTGATGTCGGCGGCCGACGTCGGCCGCACCATTTCCCGCATCGCACATCAGATCATCGAAAAGACCGCGCTGGATGGTCCCGACGCGCCACGGGTGGTGCTGCTGGGCATCCCGACCCGTGGCGTGATCCTGGCCAACCGCCTGACCGTCAACATAAGCGAATACAGCGGGGTCGACGTCGGCCACGGGGCCCTCGACATCACCCTCTACCGCGACGATCTGATGAAGAAGCCGCCCCGCCCGCTGGCGGCCACGTCGATTCCCGCCGGTGGCGTCGAAGACGCGCTGGTGATCCTGGTCGACGATGTGCTGTACTCCGGGCGCTCGGTGCGCTCAGCCCTGGATGCACTGCGTGACGTGGGCCGGCCGCGGGCAGTGCAACTGGCGGTGCTGGTCGACCGCGGCCACCGCGAACTGCCTTTGCGCGCCGACTATGTCGGCAAGAACGTACCGACCTCACGCAGCGAGAGCGTGCACGTGCAACTGCGCGAGCACGACGGCTGCGACGGCGTCGTGATCACTCGAGACGGTGACTCGTGACCAGGCATCTGCTGGCCGCCGCTGACCTGAGCCGCGAGGTGGCCACCGCGATCCTCGACGACGCCGACGGGTTCGCGCAGGCGCTGGTGGGCCGCGAGATCAAGAAGCTGCCGACGCTGCGCGGCCGCACCATCGTCACGATGTTCTACGAGAACTCGACCCGCACACGGGTGTCGTTCGAGGTGGCCGGCAAGTGGATGAGCGCCGACGTGATCAACGTCAGCGCGGCCGGATCGTCGGTGGGCAAGGGCGAGTCGCTGCGCGACACCGCATTGACGTTGCGGGCTGCGGGAGCTGACGCGCTGATCATCCGCCACCCGGCATCCGGTGCCGCCCATCTGCTGGCCGACTGGACTTCGTCTTTTGCGGTCGGTGACTCCCGGGGTCTCGGGCCGTCGGTGATCAACGCGGGCGACGGCACACACGAGCACCCGACGCAGGCGCTGCTGGACGCGTTGACCATCCGCCAGCGGCTCGGTGGCATCGAAGGCCGGCGCATCGTGATCGTCGGCGACATCCTGCACAGCCGGGTGGCCCGCTCCAACGTCATGCTGCTGGACACCCTGGGCGCCGAGGTGGTGCTGGTCGCGCCGCCGACGCTGCTGCCGGTCGGGGTCGAGGAGTGGCCGGTCACCGTCACCCATGACTTCGACGCGGAGCTGCCGGCCGCCGACGCGGTACTGATGCTGCGGGTGCAGGCCGAACGAATGAACGGCGGATTCTTCCCGTCGGTGCGCGAGTACTCGGTTCGCTACGGGCTTTCGGGCCGACGCCAGGCGATGCTGCCGGGCCACGCGGTGGTGCTGCACCCGGGGCCGATGGTGCGGGGCATGGAGATCGCGTCGTCGGTCGCCGACTCGTCGCAATCCGCTGTGCTGCAACAGGTTTCCAATGGCGTGCACGTGCGGATGGCGGTGCTCTTCCATGTGCTCGTCGGCACCGAATCGGCGCAAAACGAGGGTGCCGCATGAGCGTGCTGCTACGCGGGGTCAGGCTGTACGGCGAAGGTGACCGGGTCGACGTGCTGGTCTCCGCTCCTGGGCGAGAGGGCCAGATCGCCGAAATCGGCCCGGGTCTTGCCATCCCCGATCATGCGGACGTCATCGATGCCCCCGGGCACGTGCTGCTGCCCGGCTTCGTGGACCTGCACACCCACCTGCGCGAACCCGGCCGCGAATACGCCGAGGACATCGAAACCGGTTCGGCGGCTGCGGCTTTGGGCGGATACACCGCGGTGTTCGCGATGGCCAACACCAATCCGGTCGCCGACAGCCCGGTGGTAACCGACCACGTCTGGCACCGCGGCCAGCAGGTCGGCCTGGTCGACGTGCACCCCGTCGGGGCCGTCACCGTCGGGCTGGCCGGGGCCGTGCTCACCGAGATGGGCATGATGGCGGCCGGCGCCGCGCAGGTGCGGATGTTCTCCGACGACGGCATCTGCGTGCACGACCCGCTGATGATGCGCCGCGCTCTGGAATACGCCACCGGCCTGGGGGCGCTGATCGCCCAGCACGCCGAGGAGCCGAGGCTCACCGTCGGGGCCGTCGCCCACGAGGGACCCACCGCCGCCAGGCTGGGACTGGCGGGATGGCCGCGGGCCGCCGAGGAGTCGATCGTCGCGCGCGATGCGCTGCTGGCCCGCGACGCCGGCGCCCGCGTCCACATCTGCCACGCCTCCACCGCGGGAACCGTCGAGATCCTCAAATGGGCTAAGGCGCAAGGTATCTCGATAACCGCCGAAGTCACGCCGCATCACCTGCTGCTCGACGACAGCAGGCTGGCCAACTACGACGGGGTGAACCGGGTCAACCCGCCGCTGCGCGAGGCCGCCGACGCCATCGCGTTGCGTCACGCGTTGGCCGAGGGAGTCATCGACTGCGTGGCCACCGACCATGCCCCGCATGCCGAGCACGAGAAATGCGTGGAGTTCTCCGCGGCGCGCCCCGGCATGCTGGGGCTGCAGACGGCGCTGTCGGTGGTGGTGCAGACGATGGTGGCGCCCGGACTGTTGACCTGGCGCGATGTCGCCAGGGTGATGAGTGAGAATCCGGCGCGAATCGTTGGTTTGCCCGATCACGGCCGGCCGCTGGAAGTGGGGGAACCGGCCAACCTGACCGTCGTGGACCCGGAGGCCACCTGGACGGTCGCCGGGTCGGATCTGGCCAGCCGGTCCGCCAACACGCCATACGAGTCGATGACGTTGCCCGCCACCGTGACGGCGACCCTGCTGCGCGGGAAGGTCACAGCCCGGGACGGGAAGATCTCGGCATGAACCGCGCCGGCGACGATGCAGAGCGGAGCGATGAGGAGGAGCGGCGCGCATGAACTCGGGCACGCTGGTGGGGTCGCTGATCTTCGCGGCGGTGCTGGTGGTGGTGATCGCGGTGCTGATCCAACTGATGATGCGCGGGTGGCACCGCCGCGGCCAACGGCAGGCGGAACTGATCGGTGACCTGCCCGACGTGCCCGACGCGGTGGGCTCCGCGACCACCACGATCCGCGGCTTGTATGTCGGGTCCACGCTGTCGCCCGCCTGGAACGAGCGCATCACGGCCGGCGATCTGGGCTACCGCAGCAAGGCGGTGCTGACCCGCTTTCCCGAGGGCATCCTGCTGGAACGCATTCGTGCTAAGCCAATTTGGATTCCGCAAGAAGAGATCACCGCCGTCCGTACCGAGCGCGGAGTGGCCGGTAAAGTCGCTGCCCGCAATGGCATCCTGGCGATCCGGTGGCGGCTGCCGTCGGGCGTCGAGATCGACACGGGCTTTCGTGCAGATAACCGCGGCGAATACGGCGGTTGGTTGGAAGGCTGGCCGGACGGCCGGCAGGAGGGAGCCGAGTGAATCGCGCTCACGGCGATGCAGAACGAATCGATGACGAGGAGGGGCGCTGGTGAATAAGGCCCTACTGGTGCTGGAAGACAGCCGTGTCTTCACCGGCAAACCGTTCGGCAAGGTCGGCCAAACGCTGGGGGAAGCGGTCTTTTCCACCGGCATGTCCGGCTATCAGGAGACGTTGACCGATCCCAGTTATCACCGGCAGATCGTGGTGGCCACCGCGCCGCAGATCGGCAACACCGGCTGGAACGGCCAGGACGGCGAGAGCCGCGGCGACAAGATCTGGGTTGCCGGTTACGCCGTGCGCGACCCGTCGCCGCGCGCCTCCAACTGGCGGGCCACCGGCACGCTGGACGAGGAGCTGGTCCGCCAGCACATCGTCGGGATCGCCGGCATCGACACCCGTGCGGTGGTGCGGCATCTGCGCAGCCGCGGCTCGATGAAGGCGGGGATTTTCTCCGGAGCCTCCCTTGCGGACCCGGCCGAGCTGGTGGAGCGGGTGCGAGGCCAGCAGTCGATGCTGGGCGCCGATCTCGCCGCCGAGGTCAGCACTGCGGAGACCTATGTCGTGGAACCGGAAGGGCCGGCGGGATTTCCGAGGTTCACGGTGGCCGCCCTGGACCTCGGCATCAAGACCAACACGCCGCGCAACTTTGCCCGGCGCGGGATTCGCAGCCATGTGCTGCCGTCGTCGGTGACCTTCGAGCAGATCGCCGACATCAAGCCGGACGGCGTGTTCCTGTCCAACGGCCCCGGCGACCCCGCTACCGCCGATCACGTCGTCGCGCTCACCCGTGAGGTGCTGGGCGCCGGCATCCCGTTGTTCGGCATCTGTTTCGGCAATCAGATCCTGGGCCGGGCGCTGGGCCTGTCGACCTACAAGATGGTGTTCGGGCATCGCGGGATCAACGTCCCGGTCATCGACCATGCGACCCGGCGGGTCGCTGTGACCGCGCAGAACCACGGCTTCGCGCTCGAGGGGGAGGCCGGCCAGCGCTTCGACACGCCGTTCGGCGCGGCGATCGTCAGCCACACCTGTGCCAACGACGGCGTGGTGGAAGGCGTCAAACTCGTTGACGGGCATGCTTTTTCGGTGCAATACCATCCGGAGGCCGCCGCCGGCCCGCACGACGCGGAATACCTGTTCGACCAATTCGTCGACCTGATGGCGGGGGAGGGGCGCTAGTGCCGCGGCGGACTGACCTCAACCATGTGCTGGTGATCGGCTCGGG